>CAIYRS010000076.1 GCA_903928685.1 uncultured Methylococcaceae bacterium | reverse complement strand
TAACCTGGTTGAGCGGTTATTCCAGAAGTTAAAGCATTTCAGGCGTGTGGCCACACGCTATGAACGCTTGGCAAGGAATTATCTGGCCATGCTCTGCTTGGTTTCCACGGTAATATGGCTCAATTGAGAACACCCCCTAGCATCTAAAAATGAAATACAAAGACCTCCGCGACTTCATCACCCAACTGGAAAAACAAGGCGAGCTTAAACGCATCACCGTTCCGGTTAACCCCTATCTGGAAATGACCGAAATCTGCGACCGCGTCCTTAAACAAGGCGGGCCAGCGTTGTTGTTTGAAAACCCTATCGGCTCAAACATCCCGGTGCTTGCCAACCTATTCGGCACACCACGGCGGGTGGCGATGGGCATGGGCGCGGATTCGGTTTCAGAATTGCGCGGCATTGGCGAATTGCTGGCTTATTTAAAAGAACCAGAACCGCCAAAAGGCATGAAGGATGCGTTCGACAAACTGCCCGTATTCAAACAAGTATTGAACATGGCACCCAAATTAATCAAAGAACCGCCTTGCCAAGAGTTGGTGCGGATAGGCGATGAAATTGACTTAAGCGATTACCCCATACAAACCTGTTGGCCTGAAGATGCCGGGCCATTAATCACCTGGCCTTTAGTGATTACCAAAGGCCCACACAAAGAGCGGCAAAACTTGGGCATTTACCGCCAACAAGTCATCGGCAAAAACAAAGTTATCATGCGTTGGTTGGCGCATCGCGGTGGCGCATTAGATTTTAAAGAATGGCAAACGGCGCACCCAGGACAACCGTTCCCAGTGGCAGTCGCTTTGGGCGCAGACCCGGCAACCATCTTAGGTGCAGTCACGCCCGTGCCGGATTCGCTTTCGGAATATGCTTTTGCCGGATTATTACGCGGCAGCAAAACCGAAGTCGCCAAATGCCTGCTTAGCGATTTGCAAGTACCTGCCAGCGCGGAAATAGTCTTGGAAGGCTTTATTTATCCCGGCGAAACCGCCCCCGAAGGCCCGTTCGGCGATCACACTGGCTATTACAACGAAGTCGATGAGTTTCCGGTTTTCACCATTGAACGCATCACCCAACGACGTGCGCCAATTTACCACAGCACCTATACAGGCCGCCCGCCCGATGAACCGGCGATTCTAGGCGTGGCTTTAAATGAAGTGTTCGTGCCAATTTTGCAAAAACAATTTCCGGAAATTGTCGATTTTTACTTGCCACCGGAAGGCTGCTCTTACCGCATGGCCGTCATCAGCATTAAAAAACAATACCCAGGCCACGCCAAACGGGTGATGTTCGGCACATGGTCGTTCCTGCGCCAATTTATGTACACCAAGTTTGTGATTGTGGTTGATGACGATGTCGATACCCGCAATTGGCAAGATGTCATCTGGGCAATGACCACACGCATGGATCCGGCACGGGACTTAACTATCTTAGAAAACACCCCGATTGATTATCTGGATTTTGCCTCGCCAGTCTCTGGTTTGGGTTCAAAAGTCGGCTTTGATGCCACCAACAAATGGCCCGGTGAAACCAACCGCGAATGGGGCAAACCCATTGCCATGTCGCCAGAGGTGGTGAAAAAAGTCGATGAAATGTGGAATAGTTTGTTTTAAGAACGGCTGGTAAATGATTTTTTTGTCCACGAACGGCACGAAAAAACACGAACATAAAGTAGGATGGGCTGACAACAGGAAGCCCATCATTGGCTCGCTTGGTTTGATGGGCTTCCTGACGTCAGCCCATCCTACATAAACCCTGTGTACCTAAGGTATAACGTTTTTACGCAATCGATGCGCCCGTAACGCGAAACAATCACCATGCAAATAAACCTAATCTCCATCGGCAACCGTATGCCTAGCTGGGTGCAGCAAGGCTATGAAGAATACGCCAAACGCCTGCCGCGCGAATGCGAACTGGTGCTGAAAGAAATCGCCCCAGGCAATCGCGGTAAAAATGCCGATATTCCCCGCGCTATTAAAGAAGAAGGCGAACGTATGTTAGCCGCCATCCCCGCTTCAGCACATATTGTCACCTTAGACATCCCCGGCAAACCATGGACGACACCGGAATTGGCGCAAGCCATGCAACGCTGGTTGGCAGGCGGGCAATCGGTGGCGTTGCTGGTCGGCGGCCCGGAAGGTTTGGCAGAAGCCGCCCGGCAACGCGCTAATGAATCCTGGAGCTTATCCAAACTGACTTTCCCGCATCCTTTAGTGCGTATCGTTGTCGCTGAACAGCTATACCGCGCTTGGAGCTTAAACAACAACCACCCTTATCACCGCTAATGCAACCGCAACTCATCCTCGCCTCCGCCTCGCCACGCAGAAAACAATTGCTGGCACAAATCGGCATTGATTGCCTCGTACACGCCATGGATATTGACGAAACCCCGCTAGCCAATGAACATCCCTTGGCGTATGTACAACGTATGGCGGCGGAAAAATCCGCCGCAGGCTTGGCGCGATTAGCCAGTCCGTTACCGATTTTAGCGGCGGACACCAGCGTGGTGCTAGGCGATGTCATTCTCGGCAAACCAGACAATGCCGACCATGCCGCCGCCATGTTACGGCAATTGTCAGGCCGTAGCCACCTGGTGTACACGGCGGTTTCGTTGCGCGGTACACAGCAACACGGGCAAGCAGTCAGCATTACCGAGGTGTGTTTTCGTGAATTGAGCGAGCAAGAAATACACGCTTATTGCCAAACCGATGAGCCGCATGACAAAGCGGGCAGCTACGCGCTACAAGGCAAAGCCAGTGTTTTTGTAAAATCATTGAGCGGCAGTGTTTCCGGCGTGATAGGCTTGCCGTTATTTGAAACCGCACAATTACTTTCGGCACAAGGCATTAACGTATTTCCATGAGTGAAGAAATTTTAATCAATGTTACCCCGCCGGAAACGCGGGTTGCCGTTATCGAAAACGGTGTTTTACAAGAAGTGGTTATCGAACGCACCCGCGAACGCGGCCTAGTCGGCAATATTTATAAAGGTGAAGTCTGTCGGGTTTTACCGGGTATGCAAGCGGCATTTGTCGATATTGGTTTGCCTAGGGCAGCATTCCTGCATTTGTCCGACTTATGCGCCCGTGATCTGGAGAAAAAAGGCTCAGAAAATATCGAGCATTATCTGCACGAAGGCCAACATATCGTCGTACAAGTGGTAAAAGACCCGCTAGGCAGCAAAGGCGCGCGTATCACCACCGAGATTTCCATCCCATCACGGTTTCAGGTATTCATGCCCTATGGCAGCAACACCGGGGTATCGCAACGGATTGAATGCGATGAAGAGCGCGCCCGGTTACGCAGTTGCTTGGACGCCTTCCGTCAAGAACACCAATGCGGCGGCTTTATTGCCCGCACGGCGGCGGAATGCGTAGAAGAAAGCATTTTGCTGGCGGATATGCACTTTTTGCTAAAGCTCTGGGAATCCATCGCCAATAAAATCAGCACAGCCAAAGCCAAACAATTCATCCATAAAGATTTGCCATTAAGCGTGCGTACCCTGCGCGATTTATACAAGGAAGGCATTGAACGGGTGCGGGTGGATTCGCGCGAAACCTACCATCGCTTGATTGAATTTGCCGAAGTGTTCGTGCCGGAAATCGTCCCAGTTATCGAGCATTACACAGGCGAATGCCCGGTATTTGATATTTACAGCGTCGAAGATGAAATCAAAAAAGCTTTAGAGCGCAAAGTAAAACTGAAATCCGGCGGGCATTTGGTATTTGACCAAACCGAAGCCATGACCACAGTAGACGTTAACACGGGTGGTTATGTCGGCGGACGCAACTTAGAAGAAACTATTTTCAAAACCAATCTGGAAGCCGCGCAAACCATCGCCCGGCAACTGCGCTTACGGAATTTAGGCGGCATAATCATCATCGATTTTATCGATATGAAAAGCGACGAGCATAAAAAACAAGTGCTGAAAGCTTTGGAACGCAATCTGGAAAAAGACCGCGCCAAAACCAAAATCACCGAAGTTTCCGCCTTAGGCTTGGTGGAGATGACACGCAAACGCACCCGCGAAAGTCTGGAACATATCTTATGCGAACCATGCAGCGCCTGCGGTGGGCGCGGGGTTTTAAAAACTGCCGAAAGCATGTGCTTGGAAATTTTCCGGGAAATTATCCGCGAAGTGCGTTTGTATAAAGTACAAACCTTGCTGGTCTTGGCATCCAATAATGTCGTGGAGATGCTGCTGGATGAAGAAGCCGATATGCTGGCGGAATTGGAAACCTTCTTAGGCGTACAAATAAAATTCCGCGCCGAAAGCCAATATAACCAAGAACAGTATGATGTGGTGTTGTTGTAGTAGGTCGTCGGGTTACGCTATCACTAACCCGACCTACGCATATTTTGGCCTTTAGCAAACATTTTGCGCGATTAGGGTAAATCGCCAATCCCATCACCAATAACGCCAAGACGTTTCCCTTAATCTGTAAAGCAGATTATCATCTACCCCATGATCCACCACATCAAACGCGCCACGCGTCATCTTCTCTTCTGGTCGCTAATCACCACAGCTGTGGGGTTGACGGCCTTGCGCCTGTTATTGATGGAGATAGGTCACTTTAAGGCCGATTTGGAAACCGCTATCAGCACAGAAATCGGTACCACAGTCAGTATTGGGCATTTAAAAACCCGTATGCACGGTTTCCAGCCAGAATTACGGCTCACCGACCTCAACATCGCTTCTGTCGATAACCAAGCTTCACCCGCCATCCAATTACAAGAAATCCGCTTAAGCTGCGATTTACTCACCATGCTGTTAAAACGGGATTTTCTATCCGCGGCGGGCATCACTTTGGTTGGCAGTAAACTCAACATCCTACGCAAAACCGATGGCAGCATCAGCATTCAGGGCTTAAAAGCCAGTGGCGGACAACCCTTGTGGCTGTTGCAAGGCGACCATTACCAAATGCTCAACAGCCAAATCCACTTCCAAGATGATTTTCACCCAGGCAAGGTTTACGACGTAGTCGCCGATTTAGCCATAATCAACGCGGGTGAGCGCCATAACATCAATGCCATCATCCAATTGCCGGAACAATTTGGCGAAACCCTAACCGTGTCTATGGCACTGGATGGCAATTTTTTTCAGCCTAATCAAGTCAATGGCAAACTGTTTGCCGACAGCCATGCGCTGCAATTGTCGGCATTAAACAATTATTTCTTGGCTAATCCTAGCCAACTGACCGCAGGCTTAGGCACGGTAAGGCTTTGGGGCGAGATAAAAAACTCCCAACTGACGGACTTGGTCGGCGAAGTTGCCATAGGGCAATTGCATGGCCTATCAGGGCAACAAAATGAATTGCTTATTAATGAATTACACAGCTTATTCCACTGGTATCAACACCCTAAAAAAGACGGCTATTGGCAACTGGACATCGCCCGCTTATTGATAGACGAGACCGATAAAAATGCCCCAGACAGCGTGTTGAGCCTGTCCGGCGATTACGCCATGCAGCAACTGGGCATCACCGTCAACCGCTTGGATCTGCCGCAAGCCGCCAGTATCGGCGCATTCTTGTTGCCAGAAGCGTCCGCCAAATTACTGGTACAAGCGCAACTGCGTGGCGAATTGGATAATTTCAGCGCCTTTGTAGACCGACGCCAGCAACTGGCAGCAATCAATGGCACATTCAAGAATATTAGCTTTGCGCCTGTAGCAAACATTCCCGGCATAGACAACGTCAGCGGTGCGATTAAAGGTGATAATTTCGGCGGTAAAATCCATTTCAATACCGAAAAAGCCTTTATCAATTACCCGTCAGTTTTCCGTGAAGCTTTAGTCATCAATAAATTGGCTGGGCCATTTAAGTGGCGGCAAACCACTGACGATTGGCAAATTAGCAGCGGCAAATTCCAGTTAGATTTAAATAGCATCAACAGCATCGCCAAATTACGTCTTAAACTCCCCAAAAATCCTAAAACCCCGCCATTTATGGATTTGCAAATGGCGTTCAGCGGCGACGATGTCAGCCAACTCAAGCATTACTTTCCCACCAAAGTCATGAACCCTGCCGATACCGATTGGCTGGACAAAGCGTTTATAAAAGGCAATATCGAACAAGGCAGCATGCTTTATTACGGGCCACTGGGGCCGATTCAAAATGCTTTTTTTGAAGCCTTGCTGGATGTCAATTCGGTGGAATTTAATTACGCGCCCGATTGGCCGCGTTTTTACAATGTCGCCGGACGGGTGTCTTTTTTCCAAAATTACATGATTTGCGATGCCTATCAAGGCGACAGCAACAATTTTCATCTGATCCATGCAACAGCAATCAACACCGAAGTTGGGGTTAGCAAACAATTAGTCGTCACTGGCAATGTTGAAGGCCAATTACCTGATGCCCTGCATTTTTTGCAACAAACCCCGATTAATAAAGATGTCGGCGGACTCATCACCGCCATCAACACCGAAGGCCATACCACCGTCGACTTAAATTTGGACTTAGCCTTAAGCGCAGGCGGCTACACCAAAGTGAATGGCACAGTGGCGATGGAGCAAAACCGTTTGCAAGTAAAAGCCGTTGATTTATGGCTGAAAAAAATCGTCGGCAAGGTCAAATTTACTGAGCACGGCGTGTATGGCGACAACATTAACGCCATCACCTTAAATCAGGCGGTTAACTTAGACATTAGCCATGATGAGCAAGAAACTTTGATAAAAGCCAAAGGCGCGGCGGGCATAGAAGAATTAAAAAACCAGTTTGTCATGCCGTTTTGGCAACATGCCCAAGGCCAACTTGATTACGGCCTGCAACTGCATTTACCTTTGGATAACAGCGCACCAAGGCTTTCGGTGCAATCCAATTTGCAGGGCATAGAATTAGATTTACCCGGCAGCTTGGCAAAAAAATCCGCCGAAACCGCCAAATTAGCCGTCGATTTTGAATTGGGCAACTCGGAATTATTGCCGATAATCATCCACTATAAAGACCAAGTTAAAGCCGCTATTAAGCTCAACACCAAAGAAAAAAATCTCTATTCCGGGCATTTATTATTGGGTGAAGGCGACGTAAAACACTTGGAAAATCCTGGCTTAACCTTGGAAATCCATCAAGAAAACTTAAACTTGGCGGATTTATTAATGTTCTCGGCTGGCGATAAACAAGGCGGCGGCCCCACGCTCAGCAAACTCAGCATCCACAGCCCGCAAGCTTTTTGGCACGACCAAGCCATCGGCGCATTTAAGCTGGATTTAAATCACGAAGGCAATTATTGGCTAGGCGACATCAACAGCCAGTTTGCCCAAGGCAAGTTGCAAATTCCGGTCAATTTTGACCAAGACGGCAAAATCAGCCTACATATGCAGCTGTTAGATTTATCGGCAATCAAAAAACTCAAGGCTGGCGATAATCCAACCGCCACCGATAAACCGCCCGCCGCCAAAGCGCAAGCAAGCACTTTATTGCCACAAAATTTGCCGCTGTTCAGCATCAATAGCCGCAAAACCCTGTGGGAAAATGTTGATTTAGGTACGCTCAGTCTGCAATCAGAACGCATCCCCGACGGCATTGCCTTCAATCAAGCCAGCCTTCTAGGTTCGGAACAAAAACTGACGCTATCCGGCACCTGGAAAAATATCGCGGGTACTGCTCGCACCAGCATTAACGGCTCGCTGGAAGTCCCTAAAGCAGGCAAGTTTTTCCGCAACTTAAATATCACCAAAGAATTTAAAGAAACCAACGGTAAAATGACATTTTTGCTGAACTGGCAAGCCCCACCGTATGATTTTGATTTGGCTAGCCTTAGCGGCAATGTCGAAATAAATTTGGCGAATGGGCGGATTTTAAGCATAGAACCCGGCATCGGCAGAATGCTGGGCATCGTCGCTATGGCGCAATGGACTAAGCGCTTGCAACTGGATTTTCGGGATATTTTTGAAGCGGGTTTATCGTTCAACACCATCACAGGCAATTTCACCATCAAAGCCGGACGGGCAAGCACCAGCAACTTGGTGGTTGATGCCATCCCTGCCAAAATCACCCTGATTGGCGATACTAATTTTGTCGATAAAACCTTAGACCACACCATCAACGTCATCCCCAAAAGTGCCGACGCCGTACCTATTGCTGGTACAATTATGGATAACGTGATGACCATCGTCAGCCATACCTTAACGGGCGAAAACAACGAAGGCTTTTTTCTGGGCATGCACTACCACGCCAAAGGTAAATGGGACAATATCGTAGTCGCGCCTTTGCGAGAAAAAGAAGGCTTGTTTCAAAAAACTTGGAATGGCATCACCACCTTTCCTTGGACAGATGATGAAACGAAAGAAACTGCGGTGGGTAAACAGGCTAACTGAAAGCCATTAAATAATTGGCTATCGTTCCCACGCTCCAGCGTCACTGCCATTAAGTTAAGAATTAACATTACCTATCAATGGGATAGATTGGATGTGTCAGGATTTTTCCGTTCGTCCTGAGCTTGTCGAAGGATGAACGGAAAAATCCGTGAGCAGAGACTTAAACCATTCATGCTTCGACAAGCTCTCGGCAACTGCTCCTGCGTTGCTCTACCTCCTGCATCCATGCAGTCGAGCACGAACGGCTTAAGTCTCTGGTTCATATCATTCTTTCCTTAACTTAATGGCAGTGACGCTCCAGCGTTGCGTTTCACCAGCAAACAACGCTGGAGCGTTGGACGATGAATTCCCACGCTGGAGCATGGGAACTATAAAACAATGGCGGTGATTGTAGTTTCGTAATTAGGAGTCCAAAACATGTTTTGGACTCCTACGTAAAAGTTAAAGAACTTTTGCACCACTACTTAGCTATAGCGCCAATGCCGTTTAGAAAAACAAAAATAAATTAGGAACAAACCATGAGCAAATGCGCTGCCATCCAAATGGTATCCAGCCCCAACGTCAGTTCAAACCTCATTGCAGCGGAACAACTGATCGCTGAAGCCGCCAAAGCTGGGGCAAAACTGGTGGCCTTACCGGAAAATTTCGCACTGATGGGCAACCACGAACGTGACAAGCTTGCCGTTAAAGAAACCGATGGCAGCGGCCCTATCCAAGCATTCCTCGCCCGTGTCGCCAAACAATACGCCGTTTGGGTGGTTGCTGGCACTATGCCGATTGCCTCAGAAAATGCCGATAAAGTCCGCGCCAGTTGTTTGATTTATGACGACCAAGGCCAGCGGGTAGCGCGTTATGACAAAATCCATTTATTTGATGTCGACGTGCCAGGCACTAATGAAGCTTACCGCGAGTCCGATTCCATCGAAGCGGGTGAAACTGACCAAGCGCTCATTATCGACACCCCATTTGGCAAACTTGGCGTTGGCATTTGCTACGATTTGCGCTTCCCCGAATTTTTCCGCGCCATGAGCCATGAAGGCGTTGATATGCTCATCATCCCTGCCGCCTTCACTGCCGAAACAGGCGCAGCCCATTGGGAATTGTTACTTCGCGCCCGCGCGGTGGAAAATCTCTGCTACATCATTGCCCCCAACCAAGGGGGATTTCATGACAACGGTCGCCGCACCTTTGGACACAGTATGATTATTGACCCCTGGGGTGTGGTGCTGGATTGTTATAAAACGGGCAGCGGCTTTGTCTGCGCCGATATAAACCCTGAGCGTTTGGCAAAAATACGCAGCACTTTCCCGGTATTAACCCATAGACGACTCCATTGTGAATAAAGCCATGCCAATAAAACTGTTACTGTCCCTCATCACCTTAACCTTAATCGCTTGCAGTGCTGGTAAAGACAGCCGCTACCGCGACACGGAAGCGCTAGAACGCCCGCCCGTGCTGGCAATTAGCAAGCATATAGAAGCTGTCGAATGCTGTGATGATGTCGCCGCTGTACCCAAAGAGAAACGCACCCCAGGTTTAGGCGACCAAGTGGAATTAGTCGCCACCAAACCCATGCACATTAAAATCAAGCAATCGCCAGAAAATGCCTGGAATACCTTGGGCTTGGCGTTAAAACAAAGCGAGATAAAAATCACCGACCAAGAACGCGACCAAAACCGTTATTACGTGGCTTATCGGCCCGCATCGTTTTTGGGCGGATTGGTCAACCATCTCAACAAAGATGTGATCTACCTGCTTAACATCACCCCAGACAACGGACAAAGCCGCATCAGCGCGGAACTTGCCAACGTCAACGAACAAAACACCGCTTTAGCACATTTTGATTCTGATGACGAAGAAGCCCGCAGTGATGCCGAAGATTTATTGCATCGGCTTTATGAAACCTTACACGACGATTTAAAAGAACCCCAATAAAACTGCCATAACTTGCACATTGGCGGCTTCGTGTTACATAAACCAGCAGCTGTTTGCAAAATGCCGTCGAATTTAGCCGTTGCCAGCACTTAGTATTCAGTCAGTATTTGTCGTGTAAATAATTTGAGGCGTGTAGGATTTCTCCGTTCGTCCTCGACTGCAAGGATGCAGGAGGTAGAGCAACGCAGGAGCGGTTGCCGAGAGCTTGTCGAAGGATGAACGGAGAAATCCTACATGCTCCCAACGTAAAGCCGCCCATCCTTCGACAAGCTCAGGACGAACGGCTTTACGTTTACCCGTCAAAACAAAATTGACTGACAACCAGGCAGACTTTGGCAATTCTCAATTATTAATAACACCACTCCCAAGCAAAGACATTAATGGAACTACTCAACTTAGCCAAACAAGCCATCTTAAGCCCTTACGGCCTGATAGATAATGATGTCGAAAAAGTGATGGACTGCTTGCTCAGCGCCCCCGTGGATGCCGCAGACATTTACTTCCAATCCAGCCATTTTGAATCGTGGGTAATGGAAGGCGGCATCATTAAAGAAGGCAGCCATAGCATTGAACAAGGTGCAGGCGTGCGTGCCGTCTCTGGCGAAAAAACCGGCTTTGCCTATAGCGACCGCTTGGAACTGCCCGTGTTGTTAGCAGCCGCGCAAAACGTGAAAGCCATACTTCGGCAAGGCCAAGAAACCCAAGTGAAATTGACGCCCGTCAGCAATACCGCCTGCTATTACCCGATTGCCAATCCGTTAAAATCCTTAGACGACCAGCAAAAAATCGACTTGTTACGGCAGGTGGAAAGCCAAACCCGCCAGCTCGACAGCCGCATTGAAGAAGTCATCGTCAGCTTGGTTGCTGTGCATGAACATATCTTAGTCGCCAACCAAAGTGGCGTTTTAGCGGCGGATGTCCGCCCGCTAGTGCGTATGAACGTCACCGTCATCGTCGTTGAAAACGGCAGACGCGAACAAGCCAGCATGGGCGGCGGCGGGCGTAGCGATTACCGCTTTTTCTTGGAAGAAGACCGTGGCTTAGGCTACGGACGTGAAGCCGTGCGCCAAGCCTTAGTCAATCTGCAAGCAGGCGAAGCCCCCGCAGGTAATATGACCGTCGTGCTCGGCCCTGGCTGGCCTGGCATCTTATTGCATGAAGCCATAGGCCACGGTTTGGAAGGCGATTTCAACCGCAAAGGCACATCGGCGTTCAGCGGACGGGTCGGCGAGCGGGTTGCCTCAGACCTCTGCACCGTCGTCGATGACGGCACGTTGGCAGGACGGCGCGGTTCATTAAGCATCGATGATGAAGGCACGCCCACCCAGCAAACCGTGTTGATTGAAAATGGCATCCTCAAAGGCTATATGCAAGACCAGCTCAACGCCCGCTTAATGGGTGTGCCAGCCACAGGCAACGGACGGCGCGAATCTTACGCCCACGTTCCCATGCCACGCATGACCAACACCTACATGCTGCCCGGCAAACACCATCCAGATGAAATCATCGCTTCAGTAAAAAAAGGCCTGTACGCCAGAAACTTCGCAGGTGGGCAAGTGGACATCACTTCCGGAAAATTCGTATTCTCCGCCAGTGAAGCGTATTTGATAGAAGACGGTAAAATCACCCGTCCGGTGAAAGGCGCAACCTTAATCGGCAATGGCCCGGATGTACTGACCAAAGTCTCCATGGTCGGCAACGATTTGGATCTGGACAGCGGCGTCGGCACTTGCGGCAAAGACGGACAAAGCGTACCTGTTGGTGTCGGTCAGCCTACGCTAAAAATTGATGGTTTGACTGTAGGCGGAACGAGCGTTTAACAGGAACAGATTATGCGGCTTGCCAGTGACAAAATTGACCACCTGAAAACAGCCATCAAAGCCATCATGCCGACTGCTAAAATCTATCTATTCGGCAGCCGCGTGGATGACAGCAAAAAAGGCGGTGATATTGACTTGCTGATTTTAGGTGAAAGAACCTTGGCCTTTTCTGAAAAAGCCCTAATTGAAAAGGATTTCTTCAAAGCCTTCGGTGAACAAAAACTGGATTTGGTCAGCTTTGAAATAAACTCAAATGACGTATTCAAAGCCGTCGCCCTCAATGAAGCCATCGAATTATGAATAGCCATCAAGAAAATCTATTCAAACTGCTCCATAAAGAACTGGAATTACTGGCAAAATCCGTGACCGTCTTGACTTATTCTTATAGCCAATGCCAACAAATCGGCTTAAAAGACGCTTACAACATGCCGGAATTAAGCGAGTTTGAATCCTTAAGCGGACGCTTTGCCCGAAGCAGCGACATTTTGACGCAAAAAATATTAAAAACCCTATTCATCCTGCTGCAAGAAGATGCCAAATTTTTCATCGACCGCTGCAATTTGTCAGAGAAAATGGGGCTAGTAGAAAATGCCGATGACCTATACGCCATCAGAAAACTCAGGAACGATATTGCCCACGAATATTGCCTAGACGATATAACCAGCATTTTTAAACCACTGTTGGATTACAGTGGTTTACTGTTAAAAATCATTGATGATGTTGTGGCTTATATCCACACTTTGGAAAAACGCTAACTTGCTTTGGATTATCCATCCTTAAACCAAACTTATTAGCAACAACCCACCTTTGCTTTTTCAATACTGGAACAATGCGTTAATCACCCGCTGTTTCAGGATCAGCCAGCAATTTCCGATAAACGCCTACATAATTTTCCCCCATTCGCTGGCCCGTAAACAAAGCCAGGTATCGCTGCCGCGCCGCAGCGCCCATGCGTTCCGCTAATGGCGCATCCATTGCCAATTGCAGCATGGCTTGCCGTAATGCCTGAACATCGGCAGGTGCTACCACCAATCCGGTTTCGCCATCACGATTAACATAGCTAGTGCCTGTGCCGATTTCCGTGGTAATCAGCGGCTTTGCTAACATCGCCCCTTCCAATAAAGTCACCCCGAAAGCTTCTGAACGCAAATGCGAGGGAAATACGATTGCCGTCGCCAATTGAATCAGTGCGACTTTTTCTTCATCACTGACATAGCCTAAAAATTGTAGGTTCGCCAAACCCAATTGCTGGGCTTGTTCACGCAAGGCATTTTCAATCGGCCCAAAGCCTGCAATCACCACGCGCAACTCGGTATTTTGTATGGCTTCCAGCAAAATATGCAGACCTTTGTAATACCGCAACACACCGATAAATAAGAAAAAACCTTCCCCACAACGGGATTTTATCGCTTCCGTGGCTTCATCTTGGGCAGTTGGGTAACTGGCTTCGTCCAAACCAATAGGGATGACTTCGACTTTATCAGCAAAGCGAATCAGCTCCTCGCTATTTGCCGCATAATTTGGCGAAGTGGCAACGATACAATCAACCTGCCCTAAAAACTGCCGCATTAAAGGGCGATAAAGTTTTAGCAAACCTTGCTGACGGACAATATCGGAATGGTAAGTGACTACCGTGGGCTTTTTAACTTGCGCCAACAGATGTAGCAGATCGGCAAAAGGCCAAGGAAAGTGATAGTGGACAATATCAGCCCAAGCGACGAGCTCTTTAAACCCAGATAAGGCGCTAAGCGACACCCCACAAGAAGCCACTTCCCAGGTTTTGTGGAAACGGTGTACCTGCGCTTCTTCCCTGGCAATGACTGATTGTCCGGCAGCACTTAAGCAAAACACCCGACTTTCAACGCCATGAATCTGGGTATTACGGCAAATTTGCCGGATGACTTCTTCCAGACCACCTTGGGTGTCGGGAAAGTACGTTCTGTAAACATGGAGGACTTTCATAAAATTAAGTATTGCAATGGTCGATTTGACATCATCGTATGCGAATTGCATATGAGCTAACGGAACGCAGATATAGGTGAGATAGAAAATCCAAAGCCGAGAAGCTCAGCTTGGTTTTCCTCAGGCTATCGCTAAAACTATAAAACTAGAACGTATTGAAATGGTGCTGTTAACCACCATTTAAAACCTGCCTGTAGACAGCCAACGTCATTGACGCGGTTTGTTGCCAAGTGTGCTCCTTCGCCCTGACTAAGCCTTTTTCCTTAAGGCTATTTGCCAATTCAGGTTGCTCAAGCAATTGCAGCATCGCTTGGGCAATACTTGCGCTATCAAATGGGTTGACCAGCAAGGCAGCATCTCCGGCTACTTCAGGCAGGGAGGTGATATTAGAAGTAATCACTGGCGTACCAGCAGCGAACGCCTCAAGTACAGGCAAACCAAAGCCTTCGTACAAGGAAGGAAATACCAAGGCTGTTGCAGATTTCATAACTGCCAGCAACTCATCATCGGGCAAATGCTTTAACCAAATAATCGATGTGCCATAAGCTTTTGATTCTAAAGCATCGACAATCTCATCACACTGCCACCCAGCACGCCCAACTATCACCAACGGCACCGCATTTTTGATACATTCAGGCAATGATAAATAGGCTTCTATTATCCGGGCAATGTTCTTACGTGGCTGTAGCGTCCCTAGAGATAAGAAAAACTTATTGGGAAAACCATAGCGTTGTAAGGTTTCGCTTCTCGCTTCCGTCGTAATTGGGCGAAACCACCTTTCATCAACGCCTAGTGGGATAACGGTGATTTTCTCGGCAGGTACGGCAAAATGGGTTTGGATTTCTTGCTTAGAATGTTCGGAAATGGTTATCACATGGGAAGCGAAACGTACTGATCGCCGCCAAATTTCATTTTTAGCGAATCTAAAATTTGCACTTGCCCACTCTGGATGGGATAAAGGAATCGCATCCATCAGAGTTGCGACTACTGGCACTTTACCGAAATTGGGGATTAAATGGTCTGTCGCATGGAATAGGTCAATTTTGTTGCCGACATCGCCTCTACCCAAAAAAGGTAAGCCAGAAACGGCGGAAATGATTGCTGAAGGGGCAAATGGCGGGCATTGCACCGCTTTATAATCAATATCTTGGATTGGTGGTAACGGATAGCCAAATGAAATCGGCAATACATCCATAGTCTCCGTTGCTACAAACTGTTTCAACAATTCGCGCGTATAACTACCTATGCCGTCCACTCCACCCGCCGCTAAACAACGGGCTAACACAGTCACACCAAATCCTATCCGCATCATGACGACTGAGTGGTGTTTTCCAGCATCCAAGCCAAGGTCTCAGACAATTCCGGCATTTTAGGTTCGCCAATGACACCGATTAACTTAGAGGGACTACCGCATAAACGGTGAATCTCATTATTACGGACAAAAGCGGGGTTGATATTGACCTGCATCTGGTGAGCCGTCATCTGTGCCAGCAAATCCAATACCGCTTGCAAAGCCACAGGGCGACCCGAACAGATGTTATAAATTTCACCGGACACCGCTTTATCTAATAATTGCAAATAAGCTTCGCAGACAAAACGCACATCATTAAACTCGCGTTCGACGTTGATATTACCCAGTTCGATAGCATCCGCACGGCGGGCAAAATGCGATACCAATTTAGGGATAATAAATGATTCGGCCTGCCCTAACCCGGTATAGTTAAAAGGCCGGACGAAAAACAACGGCAATCTGTCAAGATAAGTCTTCGCCATGTATTCCATTGCTAGTTTGCTCATGGCGTAATGGTTAACAGGGGCTGGTGGCTGCGCTTCTGTGATGGGAGATTGCGTACAATTACCATAGACATTGGCGCTACTGGACAACAAAATTTTCTGCGGCGGCGTCTCCAGCGAGGCCAACGCATCCAACAAATTGACCGTTCCGACCACATTTACCTGATAAAAAGCGGCGGCATCGGCGTGTCCAACAAAGCTGACCGCCCCCAAATGCACAACGGTATCTGGGGCTGCTAAAGTAACTTGTTGCCTGACAGCATCGCGATCAGTCAGGTCAACTTGCAGTGCCAGCACTTCATGCCCCGCCTCTTGGGCAGCCTTAACAAAATACCGTCCGGTAAAACCGCGGCTGCCTGTTACCAGTATCTTCAAAATGACACCCCTTGTGCATTACGCCGCAAGTCTGAATCCACCATCATCCGGCACAGTTCTTCTAAAGTAGTTTTGGCTTCCCAGCCCAAATCCGCTTTAGCTTTTGCCGGATCACCGATTAATAATTCCACTTCCGCCGGACGGTAATATTTAGGATTTACCCTTAACACAACTTGGCCTTTGGTAACGAAAACCTGCTGATTAGTTAATGCTTGGTAATCGGCAACCACGGCGAACTCTTCGTCACCTTGACCTTTAAACTCAAGCTCCACGCCTATCGCCTTAAACGCCATGGCGACGAAATCGCGGACGGTTTCTGTCCGGTTAGTCGCCAACACATAAGTATCTGACTCCTTAGCCTGCAACATCCGCCACATGCCTTCGACGTATTCTTTGGCGAATCCCCAATCACGCTTGGCATCCATATTCCCCAACTCGAGCACATCAAGTTGCCCTAAGTTAATTTTGGCAACGGAGTCGGTGATTTTTCGGGTTACAAATTCGCGCCCGCGCAAAGGGCTTTCATGATTGAACAGGATGCCGCTGGAGGCAAAAATGTCATAGCTTTCACGGTAATTCACCGTCATCCAATGTGCATACAATTTGGCGACACCGTAAGGGCTACGCGGATAAAACGGGGTATCTTCAGTTTGCGGAATAGCCTGAACCTTACCAAACATTTCGGAAGTCGATGCTTGATAAAAACGGATTTTAGGATTAATCAGACGGATGGCTTCCAACAAATTTAATGCACCGATTCCGGTAATTTGTGCCGTCGTGTTGGGTTGTTCAAAACTGACACCAACAAAACTTTGCGCCGCCAAATTATAAATTTCATCAGGTTGCACTTTCTGCACCAACGAAATAGCAGCCCCCAAGTCAGTCAAGTCATATTCCACCAAATGCAAATTAGCATGGTTTTGGATAGACAATTCCTCAATCCGCCAAAAATTAACTGAACTGGTGCGTCGGTAAGTACCGTAAACAATATAACCTTTTTCAAGTAATAGTTCTGACAGATAGGCGCCGTCTTGGCCTGTGATGCCTGTGATGATGGCAGTTTTATTCATTTAAGTTCCTCGTTGAATGGATTCGATTTCCAAGAAATACTTTTATATAGAGCATTTACAGATATTGTTTATATAGTTTTTATGGGCATATCGGCGGACTCTAGCTAAATAATTGTCTTACACTTCTTTGGAAAATCCCTAGCAGAAAACAATAACGTGGAGAACTCCTTTAGGTCGGGTAAATTAATATGACCAAAAATGAACTTGTCCTTACATTTTAATAAAAAACAAATGCTTGCATAAATATCAGGTTAACAACATAGTGAAATATAGTGTTTTTAACATTTCAAACACCCACATATTGTTTTATTTTTAGGACGCACTCGGCGCACTTTTTAAAAAAAATGATGCCCGCCTCTAAGAAAGCACGTTGAATCCATAAGCAAACTGTTCAGAATTCAGCGATATTTTTCGTCACTTAGATAGGGAATCACTAAATAAAGCCTTCGACAAGCTTAGGCCGGACGGTAACTAATTGATTCCGTTCGGCCTGAGCTTGTCGAAGCATGAGCGGAAGCGATTAGTCCAGTTCTTCCATGGCTAACCCTTCCAATCCTGACAAATGCCAGAAATGCCTAAAAGGTGAAGCAACCCTAATGTTTTACGACATGCTGTTCAGTAAACATAGTGGCAAGCAATTGCTGAGTGCTTTGGTTCCAATTTAGCCAAGGCATATTATCCGAACGTGGAACGCCATCTTTAGCATAGGACTCCAGCCAGCTTTTAATTGTGCCAGCAAGATCCTGTGGTTTTAAGCCGCTGAAATAATAGGCATATTGACCAGCTACTTCGCGAAACACCGGAATATCACGGGCAATAATAGGTAATTTATGCTGGGCAGATTCAATGAGTGGTAGTCCAAACCCTTCGCCTTCACTCGCTGCAATTAAACAGTCGCTAGCAGCATAGACTTTCTCCAAATACTCGTCATTAATTCCTTGTAGCCAAAATAACCGCTTTTCTAATTCTGGATGATTATTTAAATGGTGGATCATTGAATCCATCATCCAACCAATTTTACCGACAATAACCAGATTAACTTCAACCCCTTCATTCCAAAGCATTTCAAATGCAGCAATTGTTTGTGCATATCCTTTTCTCGGCTCAATAGTACCAACCATCAAAAAAGTCGGTCTTTCAGATAAACGCTTTATCACCAAATTATTTTCAATAGCCGATACATGGGGTGATAAGTTGACCCCATCTAAATCAGCGCCTAAGTGAAACGAAGTAATCTTAAAATTCCGCCGCCGCACATATCCATTTGCCCTTATCCAGCCGTCAAGTTCATCTGCCACAGAATTTGAAATACAAATGGCGCCATCGCTTTCAATAACAACCTCTAGCCAAATTTGATGCTGCTTGCTAGCCCCTTCGCTAAAAAACTTAGGCATAAGGATTGGTAATAAGTCATATACCAAAAATTGAACTTTGACCCCAAAGTTACGCAACTGTTGATAAAACAATCTTTGCGCAGGTACAACATGGGGCTGTAAATCTAACCCTAAAAAAATGTCCCCGGCACGGAATTCAATAACCTCATCTGCAAGCGCTAATTCAGGACAGTTGAGAAAACCCAGGGTAAATCTTCGCGCGTAGCGATATGCGTGGTCATGGGAAGCATAGACGGGCTCAACCCTGTAACCTTCGGGCGGATGTTCCAAAAGCTCCCGCAAGATATTTCGCACTACCCGCTGGATACCACTTTTAGAATCCCGCAATACCAATTCCGAAATATCCACGAATAATTGCTTTGGAGAAAACTTACTAGGAATGGATAAATCTATTTCTCGCGCCAGCTTAAGCAACGTTTGCTGTTCTGTATGTAATGTTTCGATACCTGCAATGGCTTTGCTTAATGCAGATAAATCGTTAAGTGCATGAAAATATGCGCTTTCTATCGCATCCTTATACATATCCGCACAGTTACTTGGAGCATGACGGGTCAGTATGGTTTCACGCGCCCGATTACCGAGTGCCTGACGGTAAGATTGATCTCGCCACAAGGTTTCTAAGGCCGTTACCAGTTCAACATCAGTAAATTCATCAGGTAATTTCCACACGGCATCATCGGGCAAATCTGCCATGCTGCCATTGGCATTAACGATAGTTGGTAAGGCGTAATTCATACAATCCAGTACTGTACCGGATGTTTCACCACGTGAAAGTGTCCGTAACTGGACACCAATATCCGCTGCTGCAAGATATTGCCGAAAAGTATTAGTATCTGCCCAGCCAGTAATACATACTCGCTTACCCATGCCACTGCGGCGAATTTTGGCAGCGAGCGCCTGACCATAGGAATCTTCCTGATTTTCACCAACAAACACCAGCAAACAATTCTTGTCGTTTGCTAATTCAGATGCTAACCAAGCATCAAGTAATCGGTGATTAAGCTTTGTCGACCCTAACAAACCAAAACTACATATAACAAAATCCATATCAGCCAAGTCTAGTTGGCGACGCGCTTGCAATTTATCAAAAGCAATTTCAGATGCACGTAAATGCGGGATAACAAACCAATCTCTAGCCGATCCTTCACCATACCATTGGTTTGCAAGCCGCCGTGAATTTTCGGAATGCACAAGCAACGCCAATGCAGAACGAAGTACACTGATATTGCATGGGTATTGCCAAACTACGTCCGCAGTGTCTTCTGTATGAAAACGTTGCTGTACTGCCCTGTAGCCAGAAGCCTGATATAAAGACTCTGTCCAATACCCAGGTTGATAACCAGTCACTTCAATATGGGCAGCAATACCAGATAAGAAAAAATCATGCAGCACAACCACACCAGGAAATTCTTCCAGCAAAGCAAACATATGCTGATGAAAATGGGAATTTCCAAAATGATAAACCACCCTATCGTAGCGTTCTGCATTGGCCTTAAACCAAGCAACGCTTCGGATTTGGCAGTTAGCGTTGATCCAGGATGTAGAGACAGAATCCTGTGCGACAATCACTTCAATATCGTAGTGGCGTGAAAGCTCGGGTAATAGTTCAGCACTATAATCGCTTATGCCACTCCTTTCTGGTGGTAATGGCGAGACATATGCCATTTTAGGACGTCGAGTTGGCTCAATATCCGCCCCTACCTTTCTGTTATGCAATTGCTCAAGCCCAGCAATAGCCCGATGGGCAGTAGTATCCCATGAAAATTGTTTAGCTTGAGCCAAGCCATGTTGTTCCAACTCTAACCGAAAAGCATCATCAGTCAGGACTTGAGTAAGTTTTTCAGTAATAGCTTCATCACTCATGGGATCAAAAAGCGCATCACTTCGCCCGATCACTTCTGGCAAACTAGACGAATTAGCCGCAATTACTGCACGCCCACAAGACATTGCCTCAAGCGCAGGCAAGCCGAAACCTTCATGCCATGAAGGAAAAATGAATACTTTGCATAAGTTATAAAACAACAACAAATCTTCTTCTGAAACAAATCCCGTCAACACTAGCTCATCGGCTGCCAGGCCCTCTTGCTTCGCCAATTTAAGCAATGTTTCTCGACTTGATGTATTGATGGCACAAACAATCACTAATTGATGTGCGGCACGTAAAGCTTTGGGCAATTTTGCGTAACCACGGATAAGCCCTTCAATGTTCTTACGATAATCAATACCACCTGTGTACATTACAAATTGGCGCGGCACGTTATAACGCGCACGGAGGTTATGCTCCTGACTGCTGTCGATTTTAATCGGCTGAAATTGGGTATCAACTGCGGTTGATATAGTGAGGCATTTTTCAGTACTAAACCCCAAATACTGAAGACCCTCTTGCCGTGACGATTCAGAAATAGCAAGCAACATGTCCGCCTTGCGAAGATGGCTTAATTTCTTCTCATACCAAACTTCCACTATTGGGTTGTCAAGATAAGGCGAGCGTTGGATCAGCGGAATCAAGTCATATAAAACAGCCGCTGTAGGTATGCTGGAGCTTAATGCCCCAATGCTGGTGACCACATTATCACCTAGCCCTTCAAACACACTACTCACGAGAACAATATCAGGCTTCAGACTGGCTAAAAATGCTTCCCTAATGAATTCTGCCGAACGACGACGCCAATCATTCGATTCATCCAGGTTGTTTACAGGCTCTAATGAACGCCAAACACGAATATTTTCTTCAGGTAGCAGACCTTCAAAAGCAAAGCGTATCGTTTCAATGGTATCCGGAAACATCCCATTTAAGGCAATAAATACTTCATGAGATCCGCGATTACGGGCAATAGCTTGCGCTAAAGAAAGTGTATATCGACCAATACCACGCTGCTGGTTACTACCTTGAAATCCCTGCAAATCAATAACAATACGCATCAGTTAAACCCATTTTGCTTTTCAATAAGCTTTTTCAAATCCAAATAAATACGCTGGGTTCTTCTATTAAAATTTTCTACGGTTGGGTCAGTTACCACTGACAAACCATATCCTTGAGAGTAAAAATCTAAAGAATTCCTATAATTCCTTAAATAGAAGGTACGCAAAAAAGCATATATCCCTAATCTATTTACTATTTGTAAGCAGTAACGACGAAATACTGGCCTATTGTCTATAAAACTTATGCAATTTCTAATAATCGGGATGAAACATTTTTTCACAAATGCTTTTATCCGCGATTTTAGGCCATGCTGACGCAATAGCCTTAGCTGTAAACCCATCCAACGCATAGGAGCAGTAAACCGCCAAGAGTTACTGTGATAAACAGCGTTTAGATTGTTATGGGCCTGCTGGGCAAGAGCGTCAACATGCTGGATTAACACTTGCATTTGCTCCATTCTGGCATCTAGCTGTTGTATTTGTGCACTTAATTGATCTGAACGAACATCGACGTGTTGCAAAGTCGCACGCATACCTTCGGTTTTTTCCCATTGATCTTTTGCTTGCTTTATATGCTCATATAAACGCCCGTCGTACCATGAAGATAAAGTATCGAGCGTTAGTCCATATTCATTTTCAAAACAGACTGAAAATAAAGACAATCCTTCTGGAGAGGCATTTTTTTGTGCAATTATCGCGTAATCGGGGCTTACTCCGTTAAGTACTCCGGCAAGGCTAGGCTCACCCGATAAAAGCAAATCAGATGACTCTTGCAAACGCAGTATTTTTGTACGGAAAAAACCATAATACTGTGGCAAAAAACTCAGTAATTGCGGAGGTAATGGCCGTTGATGGGTTGGATCTACATAAAAATTAACGGTAGCAACCACGATGTTTTCAGGATTTGGCGTTTCAAGAATCAGTAAACCCGCTGGCCTTAAAACACGAAGAGCTTCTTGTACAAGAATTTGTAAATCTACAAATGGTATATGTTCGGCAATATGAAACCCAGAAACGATGTCATAACTATCATCAGCCAGCGTTTTCAAAAAAACCACAGCTTCAGCTGTTTCTACGCTTAAACCCAGTGCCCTACAAGCTGACAGCATAGAATTATCAATATCAACGCCTTGGGCTTCTACCCCCACTTCTCCAAGCAGCTCTAACCATTCTCCGCGACCACAGCCAAGATCAATGGCTTTAACTTCTTTGTTCAACTGTTTAATTGCTTCAACAAAAGGAAGATAAACTCGAAGACGTGATTTAATTAGCTCACGGCTTCCTCGATGTAAGTCTTCAAACGCCCTATAGAAACTTCCTGTCATCACAATACTTCCAATTTAGGAGCCAACCACGCCACACCAACAAATTGTTCTTTACTCATATTGACCACATTAAATACCAAAGCCAAATCGCGCCATTCATAATTTTTTGCAATATGGGTGTCTGAGGCGTGCAATGCCACGGCTATCGAATAAGCCCCCTCCCCTAAATTAGCCGCAAATGCAAATCTATAGGTGAGCAATTTACCGGCAGTGACATCCTGTTGAATTTGTTTTAAATGAAAGGTATTGGTACCAAATACTGGCTGCCCCAAACGGTCTTTTATCATATATCCCAACACTAATTCCGGTAGATTGGCTTTTACCGAAACGGTAATTTGCAGAATTACACTTTGCCCGACATCAATGACTTCTACTTTCTCATCGTTAGCATTCAATAAGGCAATCCCTGCCACGACCGCCTCTCCCGTTCCAGAAACTGTTTGGATTTTTCCGTCATCGCTGGTTTGCTGCCTAACGGTTGAGTTTTCTCGCTCAGCCAGCATCGCGTTGTAATAATCCATAATTTCTTCAGGCAAACCTTGCTTGATGATGGTTCCTGCACTCAATAATATGGCTCGGTCACAAATGGATTGGATGGCAGTCTTATCATGAGAAACAATTAGCAAGGTTGTGCCTTGGCTACGAAATTCCCGTATCCGGGCAAAACTTTTATGTTGAAAATAAGCGTCACCGACCGATAAGGCTTCGTCGATAATCAAAAGATCAGGCCGTTGGGCAGTGGCGACACTAAAGGCCAAGCGCATTTGCATACCGCTGGAATATACCCGCACAGGCTGGTCGATATAATCGCCAATTTCCGCAAAGGCTTCTATTTCAGGCATTAACCGGGCAATATCTTCAGAACTGTAGCCCAGCAATTGTCCTGACATAAAAGCGTTCTGCCTTCCGGTAAAATCAGGATGAAACCCCATGCCCAATTCCAGCATCGCCGCAACCCTTCCGGTCATTGCAACAGAACCTGTAGTGGGCTGCGTAGTGCCCGTTATCAGCTTAAGTAAGGTGCTTTTACCTGCGCCGTTAATCCCGATAATACCCACAGCTTCGCCAGGAGAAACAACAAAATTAATGCCTTGCAACACCCATTTAAGCTGATGACGGGGCTTAGTAAACGGCACTAGCCATTCCGCCAAGCGCGACCAACGGCCAGGATAGAGCTTATAAGCCTTGCTGAGATTATTGACAGTGATGGAACCCATTAAAGCTCGTCCACCATTTCACCTGAATGTTTGCGGAAGAGCCGGAATGCTGACCAACATAGAATCAAACTAATGCTAGCCGCAGGCAACAATGTTTGCCACTGCGGCAATTGACTGTTGATAAACACCGTGTGGTAAGCATCAATAATGGCGAACATAGGATTAAACGTTAAAAATCCGCGGATATTTTCTGGCAAGGTAGCAATAGGATAGACGATGGGTGTCAGCCAAAACCAAAATTGCAGGATGATACCAAAAAACTGACCAATATCACGGAAAAAGACATTCAGCACACCAAGACTAATGCCTAAACCAATAGAAAAAAGAATTTCAATCAGTAGCACGGGGAAAATTGCCAAAAACGACCATCCCGGAAAATTTCCGCTGACCACTAGAAAAATAATGAACAAACAGAAAATAATTCCGAAATTAAGCAGGGAATTTAAGATAACGATGATGGGTAGGCAAATACGGGGAAAACTGAGTTTTTTTATCAACGAGGCGTATTCGAGAAAAACGTTTTGGCTACGCCCAACAATTTCCGCAAACAAGCCCCAGGTCAATACGCCGGAACAAAGATAGATACTGTAAGCAAAATCGCTGTCCATATCCGGTAACTTAGCGCGCATGACTTGCGAAAAAATCACCGTGTATACCACGATCATGGACAGCGGATTTATGATCGTCCAGATAGCTCCCAACATAGAGTTCTGGTATTTGGATTGAAATTCGCGCTTGACACTGCCAAGCACGAAACCCCGATAAGACCAAAGGGAAGCAATTTTATTATTCAAGTAAGGTTATTTCTATAAAAATGGAAACAAAGCACAATTCGATGAGGTTATGATTCTCTATTTCTTTATATAAAGATCAGTAATCGTGCCTGTAATCATTTCTGCTGCAAAAGCAAACGTTTCTGACAAGGTTGGGTGTGGGTGGATAGTCAAACTAATATCTTCAGCATCCGCGCCCATTTCCAAAGCCAAGACGGCTTCGGCGATTAATTCACCGGCGTTTGGACCGACCATGCCAGCACCTAACACTCTGCCTGTGCCTTTTTCGCAGAGGATTTTGGTGATGCCTTCTTTTCGGCCCATCGCCAAAGAACGCCCACTTGCTGCCCAAGGGAATGCGGCTTTGTCGTATTCGATGCCTTGCTGTTTGGCTTGGTTTTCAGTCAAACCCATCCACGCGATTTCAGGATCGGTGTACGCCACAGATGGAATAGTAAGCGCGTCGAATCCGGCTTTGTGTCCGGCGATAACTTCGGCGGCAACTTTGCCTTCGTGTACCGCTTTGTGTGCCAGCATTGGGTTACCGACGATGTCGCCGATAGCGAAAATGTGCGGGATGTTGGTGCGTTGTTGTTTATCAACGGTGATAAAACCTTGTTCATTGACACTGACACCAGCTTGTTCAGCGGCAATCAGTTTGCCATTCGGACGGCGGCCTACAGCAACCAAAACAGCATCAAACAGGGCTGATTCTGGCGCATCTTTGCCTTCGAAAGACACTTTCAAGCCATCATCTTGGGCTTCAATAGCGGTAACGCGGGTTTCCAGCCAGATGTCTTTATATTGTTTTTTGATACGGCGGAACAATGGCGTAATCAAGTCTTTATCACAGCCAGGAATGATTTGATCCATTAATTCAACCACGCTGATTTCCGAACCGAAAGCGTGGTAAACCGTCGCCATTTCCAAGCCGATAATACCGCCGCCGACGATCAATAATTTTTTGGGGATTTGGCTTAATGCCAGCGCATCGGTGGAATCCCACAAGCGCGGGTCGTCATGCGGAAAACTAGGGATTTTGGTCGGTTGTGAACCAGCGGCAATAATGGCATTTTGGAAATTCACTACCGTGGTGTCGGTTTCCCCTTGTACGGACAAACTGTTAGTCGAGGTAAATTGCCCAACACCATGCACAACCGTAACTTTACGTTGTTTTGCTAAGGCCGATAAACCACCGTTCAAGGTTTTGGTGACGCTTTCTTTCCAAGTACGGATTTTGTCCAAATCCAATTCGGGCTTGGTGAAGCTAATGCCATGTTCTGCCATTTCTTCGGCTTCGTGGATCACTAAGGCTGTATGTAACAAGGCTTTAGAAGGAATGCAGCCGACATTTAAACAGACACCGCCGAGAACCGGATAGCGTTCGACCAAGACCACTTGTTTGCCTAAATCCGCCGCACGAAATGCGGCACTGTATCCGCCAGGGCCGCCGCCTAAGACGACAACTTCTGCATTTAAAACTGTTTCTGTCATGAGAATTCCTTAAATAAAAAAACCGATGCGCCGCGTACATTGGCACATCTTAAAAAACCATTGTTATAGCTGCATGGATTCAATCCATAAACACGTCGGTCAAATCAATTTGTAAATCAGGAAACAAGTGGCATTGTAGATAATCATCATCAACATAAATGGCTTGGGTTTGGTATTTATCCGCTGCGTTCAACACAAACTGCTCAATGCTTTTTTCATAAGGACGCACCACCCAATACTCGTTAACCCCGGCCTCTTGATAAAGCGTAAATTTGGTTCGTAAATCGTGTTTGAAATTGCCCTTTGACAAAATTTCGATAATCAAATCCGGTGAGCCATTGCAGCCACGTTTATCCAGCAATGCGGTATCACAAATCACGCATAAATCCGGTTGTACGACGGTAATAACATCTTGATTTTGCAACAAGGATTTTTTGCGGTCATAAAGGCGCACATCAAAAGGCGCTGCAAATACCCGACATTTTTTACCACTAAAGAAATTAAATAACTTGCCCGTCAAATTCATGGAAATGGTCTGATGCCTAACTGTAGGCGCAGGACTCATCGCCATGATTTTGCCTTTAATCAATTCCACCCGCTCATTAAACTGCCAAGTCAAATAATCGGCATAACTGTATTCGCCATTCAAATCCAGTTGTGATAATTGAGTAATCATTGGCAGCCCTCACTACGCCTTTTCCCACAGGGATCAGGCGGACTCGGTGGTTATAACAATAAGCGGCGAATGTCGCCCAAGTTTTGTTTGATGACGTTCATAAAACGTGCGCCTTCGGCACCATCGATAACGCGGTGGTCGTAAGTTAAATCTAAAGGCAACATCAAACGCGGCACAAATTCTTTGCCATTCCAAACGGGCTGCATTTTATGGCGGGTGATACCTAAAATTGCCACTTCGGGGGCATTAACAATCGGGGTAAACGCCGTGCCGCCTATACCGCCCAAGCTGGAGATGGTGATACAACCGCCTTGCATATCCGCAGGCATGAGTTTGCCTTGCCGTGCTTTGGCACTTTTTTCAGCTAATTCAGCCGCCAGTTGGTTGATGGATTTTTTATCGACATCGCGCAATACCGGAACGACCAAACCATTCGGAGTATCTACGGCAATACCGACGTGGCAGTATTTTTTCAGGATCAAGCTCTCGCCGTCTGCGGATAAAGAGGCGTTGAAGTTGGGGAATTGTTGCATGGCGGCAACCAAGGCTTTAATGACGAATAATAACGGGGTGATCTTAATGTCATCCTTGCCTTTTTCGCCGTTTAACACCGTACGGAAAGCTTCCAAATCGGTAATGTCTGCTTCATCGTGGTAAGTCACCATTGGCAAATTCAGCCAGACGCGGGTCATATTTTGTCCGGTCAGACGTTTGATTTTGCTAAGCTTTAAGGCTTCCACTTCACCAAATTGGGCAAAATCCACTGCCGGAATAGCAGGAATACCCGCACCGCCACCTACGCCAGGCAAACCTTCTGCCATGACTTTCTTAACGAAGTTTTGCACATCTTCTTTAAGAATGCGGCCTTTACGGCCTGTGCCTGCGCTGACTTTGCTAATGTCCACACCCAACTCACGGGCGAATAAGCGCACCGATGGTGACGCGTGGGCTTTGTTGCCAGAGGAGCTTGTCGTATCGACGGCGACGGCGACAGCAACTGCTTTCGGTGCAGGTGCTGAAACTGGCGCGGCAACCGCTGGTGCAGGCTCTGCTACTGGCGCAGGCTTAACCACTTCAGGTTGTGGCGCTGGTGCTTCAACAGGTTTTTCTACGGCAACCGCACCGCCATCTGCGGCTAATACCGTGGCGATTAACGTGCCTTCAGCAACCTTATCGCCGACTTTTATAAAGACTTCTTGTACTGTTCCTGCAACACTGGAAGGCAATTCCATAGTGGCTTTGTCGGTTTCTAAATTGGCGACAGTTTGCTCCAATTCGATGACATCACCGACTTTAATCAACACTTCCACAACATCAATGGAAGGTACATTGCCGACATCCGGCACCTTAATTTCACACAAGCCTGTTTTATTATTATCACTCATCGTCTTATCCTTGGATTAGATTAGCCACGGTGCTTTCACATCGGCGTCAATACCGTATTTCGCTATTGCCACTTCCACCTTGCTTTGTTCAAACTGACCCAAATCTGCCAAGGCTTTTAAGGCGGCGATGGTGATTTGGTAACGGTCAACCTCAAAGAATCGGCGCAAGTTTTCACGGGTATCAGAACGCCCGAAGCCGTCTGTGCCCAATACAATATAAGGTGCGCTTATCAAGAAACGGATTTGCTCAGCGAAAGCGCGGGTGTAATCGGTTGCCGCGACAATTGGTCCGACCGCATCCGCCAAACAATGGCTAACATGGGCGATTTTTGCAGGCTCAGTCGGATGCAGACGATTCCAACGTTGGCAATGCTGTCCATCACGCGCCAATTCGGTAAAGCTTGGGCAGCTCCATAAATCCGCTGCCACGCCCCAATCAGCTAACAGTAACTGGGCAGCAAATTCCACTTCGCGGAAAATTGTGCCTGAGCCAAGTAATTGTACTCGTGGCGCTTTGCCGGCCTCAGCTTTGCGGAAACTGTACATGCCTTTGAGGATGTTTTGCTCTTCGCCTTTCGGTAACGCTGGATGTTCGTAGTTTTCGTTCATCACGGTGATGTAGTAGAACACGTCTTCTTGTTCGACATACATACGGCGTAAACCGTCTTGGATAATTACCGCTAATTCATAGGAATAAGTTGGATCGTAAGAGACGCAATTCGGTACGGTTGCTGACATCACATGGCTATGACCATCTTCATGCTGCAAGCCTTCGCCATTCAGCGTGGTGCGTCCAGCGGTGCCGCCCATCAAGAAGCCACGGGTGCGTTGGTCTGCCGCTGCCCAAATCAAATCGCCGACGCGTTGGAAGCCGAACATGGAGTAATAAATAAAGAACGGGATCATCGGTACGTTATTGGTGGAATACGATGTACCTGCCGCAATCCAGTCACACAATCCGCCTGCTTCGTTAATACCTTCTTGTAAAACTTGACCGTGCTTGTCTTCTTTGTAGAACATTAATTGGTCGGCATCTTGTGGCGTGTAAAGCTGCCCAACTTGCGACCAAATGCCCAGTTGGCGGAACATGCCTTCCATACCAAAAGTACGCGATTCATCTGGCACAATCGGTACGATGCGTTTGCCGATGGTTTTGTCTTTGGTCAAAATGTTAATCAAACGGACGAATGCCATGGTTGTGGAAATTTCACGGCCTTCGCCAGTCGCTTCCAACAACGGTTTAAAATCACTCAAAACAGGGACATCTAAGGCGTAAGATTTGCTGCGGCGTGATGGAATGTTGCCACCCAATTCCGCACGGCGTTTACGCATGTATTCCAATTCTTTAGAACCTTCGGGGAAGGTCAAATACGGCAAGTCATGCAATTCATCATCAGTCACGGGCAATTCGTAACGGTCGCGGAAATGCGTGAGTGAGCTAGGGCTCATTTTTTTCTGTTGATGGGTGATGTTTTGCGCTTGACCAGATTCACCCATGCCATAACCTTTAATGGTTTTCGCCAAGATAACTGTTGGTTGGCCTTTGTGGTTAACCGCCGCATGGAAAGCAGCATAGACTTTTGACGGATCATGACCACCGCGATTCAATTCCCAAATATCGCGATCTGACCAATCGGCAACCATGGCTTTTAATTCAGGGCTATTGAAGAAGAATTCACGGACATAACCGCCATCTTTGGCTTTGAAGGTTTGGAAATCGCCATCGACACATTCCATCATGCGTTTGACTAACAAACCGTTTTTGTCACGCGCCAATAAAATATCCCAACGCGAACCCCAAACTACTTTAATAACGTTCCAACCTGCACCACGGAATTCGCTTTCCAATTCTTGGATAATTTTGCCGTTGCCACGAACGGGGCCATCCAAACGCTGCAAGTTACAGTTGACCACAAAAATCAGGTTATCCAATTTCTCGCGGCCTGCCATACCGATAGCACCTAAAGATTCTGGCTCGTCGGTCTCGCCATCACCTAAGAAACTCCAAATTTTCCGGTTAGCGGTGTCGGCAAAACCACGGTCTTGCAAGTAACGCATAAAACGGGCTTGGTAAATCGCCATAATCGGCCCTAAGCCCATCGATACTGTTGGGAATTGCCAAAATTCTGGCATCAACCACGGATGCGGATAAGACGATAAACCATTGCCATTGACTTCTTGGCGGAAGTTGTCCATTTGATCTTGGCTCAAACGCCCTAACAAAAACGCGCGGGCGTAATCACCTGGGGTTAAATGGCCTTGGGTGTAAATCAGATCACCGCCGTGGCTATCAGAAGCGGCACGCCAGAAATGGTTATAACCGACATCGTAAAGGGTTGCGGCAGAGGCAAAACTGGCGATATGACCGCCAACGTTGGTGTCTTTATTGGCACGCAACACCATCATGATGGCATTCCAACGCACATACGAACGGATTTTTTGTTCGATAGTAGCATCGCCAGGGAATTGCGCTTGGCGATCAACAGGAATGGTATTGAGATAGGCGGTATTGGCACTAAACGGAATATCAAAACCGGAATGCCGAGTCACTGCGACTAATTGTTCAATCAAAAAATGGGCGCGTTCACTGCCATCTTGTTCAAGAACGGCTTGTAACGCTTCAATCCATTCTTTGGTTTCGGCGGGATCAATATCATTCTGGCCGGTGATTTCTGAAATTAAACTCTTATTCATTGTTTGATCCTGTTGAAACGTTGTGCATGGCTGGGCAATCATTACGCTTGGGGGAATTCCAAGTGTACTTGTGGAAGCAATGCACAGGATTGGGATAAGGAAGTGACTGTACTACGGAAAATAACCATAAAATCCAATTTTTTTGGGGGCACTCTAAGAAGTCCTTTGGCGATACGGTTATTGTTGATTGGTGATAGATGACAAGTGAATGTGAAACACTGTTTAAATCTAGTGGCATAGTATATACAAAGCCTAGGTGCCAATGCACCCGTTTTAGTTACTCACGGCCTGTAAACTATTTGGCAAGTATCTGTAGATAAAATAAAACTTCAATTGATAAACAGATTATCAATATTTTCAGTAGCTTTCTTTTTGCCTAATCCTGCGCCTTCGGTTTCGGCTTTTAGCAACGCCGTCATTTTTTCTACCGGTAACGGCGGGCTGTAGTAGTAGCCTTGAATAATATCGCAGCCTCTATTTTTCAAGAACATCAACTGTTCTTTGGTTTCCACGCCTTCGGCAACAATCTTTTGCCCCATAGAATGCCCCATATTGATAATGGCGCAAGCGATGCTGCCATTTTTTGATGCCAAAGCGTTACCAATCACAAAAGATTTATCGATTTTTAGCACGTCAATTGGAAAATCTTTTAAGTACGACAAGGAAGAATAACCCGTGCCGAAATCATCCAATACCAAATCGATGCCCATTTTTTTCAATCGATGCAATTGCAATTCAATTTGGCGAATATCACCAATCAACATCGATTCTGTGAGCTCCAGCTTAATATGTTTAGATTCCAAATCAGCAACCGAAAGCGCGTTTTCGACGCTTGTTAAGAAATTATCATCAGAAAATTGCCTTGCCGAAACGTTTACGGACAATTGCCCAGGTAAAAAGCCTTGATCCAACCAGCGCTTCATTTGTACACACGCAGTTTGTAATATCCACTGACCAATATCGACAATTAAGCCAGTTTCTTCAGCAATGGGAATAAACTTATCCGGTGAAACCATTTTGGCTTTGCCCGTTTTGCCCTGAATCCATCGAATTAATACTTCTGCACCATAGAGCTTGCCATCGACAGTCTGATACTGCGGCTGGTAATAAAGCTGCAATTCCTTTTTTTCGATGGCTTTGCGTAAATTCATTTCCACTTCCAAGCGATCTTGGGAAGCGGCACTAAACTCTTGCTTATAAAATTGGTAATTATTACGGCCCTGTTTTTTGGCCTCATACATGGAAACATCGGCTCGTTTTAACAATTCTTCCGGTGTCCTCCCATCTTCAGGATATAAGGAGATGCCGATACTGGCGCCAATAAATACTTCAGTACGTTGAAACAAGAAAGGCGCGGCTAATGTTTGGATGATTTTTTCCGCAACCATTGAAGCAGAATAAATGGCTTGCTCATGGGAAGTCTCATTTAGCATGAGTACGGCGAATTCGTCGCCGCTTAACCGAGATACGATGTCTTTTTTTCTAGTCACCGCTTGTATTCTTGTGGCGGTTTCTTTTAATACCAGATCACCCGCATCGTGGCCTAAAGAATCATTTACCGCTTTAAATCGATCAAGATCGATAAAAAATACCACCGCAAAACTGGATTTATTGGTCATTAAAAACCGATTTAAACGCTCGAAAAACATCACACGATTGACCAAACCAGTCAAATCATCGTAATGGGCAATTTTCATGATGCGGTTTTCCGCTTGTTTTTGGCGGGTAATATCAAACAAGCTGGCAAAATACTGAGTAGGCTGATTGCCATTTTTAATTTGGGTAATGCTCAACTGCACCGGAAAATAACTGCCTTCCTTATGGCGACAAATCAATTCATCTGACCAAAGGCTGGTATTTTCGGAAAATAATTCTGTAGACGACGGTTTAAATTCGCCCAAAATTAAAAACGAAATATGCCTGCCTTTTGCGTCTTCATTGCTGTATCCGCATAACTTCGAAAACAAGCCATTAACTTGGGTGACTTGGAATTTTTCATCCAAAAATAAAAGGCAAAAATGGGAATCGAAACAACGTTGATAAATATTTGAGCTTTCTGACTGTTCAACTGAAGCAATAGCTTTGTCGGCAGTCGCATCAATATGCTTGCCGAATATCAGTAATTTGGATTTATTAAATTGATTGTCGAAAATCGGTATGCGGGTAATCTCAAAAATCACTTGTTTTTCATTGTCGAGCAATTCAGTAAAGCTCTCCTTCATCGCCTCACCTAAATGCCATGTGCTTTTATCTTGAATACTGGCAAGCTTTAAAGCATGGGCTTTAGATTCCGATTCACGGGCAAGCTCTTCGTTTGTTTTTCCTACAAAATCAACAAATTGCAAATCATATCTTGCTAAAAAATCAGGAATGGCATAAAGCCAACGGCCTTCTCCATCTTTTAGGCATAAAAAATCAGGTACAAATTGCAGTAACGCAAATTCGCTGGGCTGACCAACACGGATTGCCGTATCTAAGAGCACTTGCTTGCTTTGCAAAGCCATGTTTTTTTTGTATTGGCGATGAATCACAAACGCCAAGGCAATCAATGACAAACTATCGAGCATCAGCAAATACTGGCGATAATCATGCCCATAACCAATTTGCGCCATGATTAACAGGGCAATATTGGTCATAACGACAATTAATATATAAATTGGGGTTTTATAATTCATCATTGTTTCTTTGATGCCTACCAAACAAAAATTGCTTATCCTAGATGAGTTATCTTAAACATGGTTGCCAAAAAGCTGATTAATACCAATTTGGCCCTGCTTAGAATGGCTTTACACGGTATTGGTTTTTGCATCCAAAATGACTGAATAAAAAAACTTTCCCTACCAGACAAAATATTCAACAAAACCAAAATACTAGACAAATAGCATAGCCAAACCCAAACACATTTGGATGCCATCAACATTTTAGGTGTTTACTTAAATACCGAAATTATTTAGGCAAGCAACTCAAAATGGCTTTTATCAACGCCACATTCAGGACAACGCCAATCATCAGGCACATCTTCCCAACGGGTGCCAGGCTCAATACCAGAATCAGGATCGCCTAATTCCTCGTCATAAACATGACCGCAAATTTCACATTCGTACTGTTTAAAATCTGACATAAAACCCTCGTTTTTTATTAGTAAAGCTTAATGATACTGTATTTTTAGTTTAGATAGCATGGTTTGGCAGACTTTCTGCTTAACCATTAAAAAAGCCAATATTTACTCAACATTGAAAGGTGTTCGCCAACAAAATTAATCAGCAAAAACGTGTTACCGATAAGCCAATGCCGAGTAAAATCTTCTTTTGCCTCAAATAACTGATTACATCATGCCTTTTCGCCACTACTTATTTTTGTTTACTAGCTTTTTTACCGCCACTGCTATCGCCAATCCGTGGGCAACTGCCAACCGCCCCGCCAACATCAGCGCTTATGCCCAAAGTATTGGCACTTATGACAATGGTTGCTTAAGTGGTGCGGTTACTTTGCCGATAAACGGTACTGGCTACCAAGTGATGCGGCTTTCCCGGCAACGCTTTTTTGGGCATCCTGATTTAAAAGAAACCATAGAAATTATCGGGCAACAAAGCACTAATCAGCATTTGGGGATGTTATTGGTAGGCGACTTAGGCCAAGTACGCGGCGGCCCTACGCCAAGTGGGCATCGTAGCCACCAAAACGGCTTAGATGTAGACATTTGGTTTTTATTGGCAAACCCCAACCGGACGCTGTCCAATGACGAACGCGAAAGCCTAAGTGCCACCACCGTCATTACAGGCGCAGCGGATAACATCAATCCCCGCCAATGGACACGCGCCAACGAACAAGTCCTGCAAATAGCCGCACAATTACCCAAGGTAGACCGCATTTTTGTTAATGCTGGCGTAAAACGCGAATTATGCAACCGTTACCGGGGACAAGCTTGGTTGCGTAAAATCCGTCCTTGGTGGAAACATGATGACCATTTTCACCTACGCTTAAAATGCCCTATCGGCAACAGCCACTGCCAAAGCCAACCACCTTTACCCGCAGGCGATGGCTGTGATGCCAGCTTGGCTTGGTGGTTTTCTGCAGAAGCCAAAAAGCCCTCACCAAAACCCTACAAACCGAAAGAACCCGTATTGCCAGCATTATGCCAGCAGGTTATACGGCAATAACGGCTATTGATTTTGTAACGGCATAAGCTAGGGTCAAAGCAAACTTCGCTCTTATATTACTGGTTGATGCTACTCGTTTGTCCACGAACGACACGAAAAAACACGAAAAATATCGTAGTTGAAGGCATAACGGCGGCTGTTTTGTGATAGTTGTCGCTTACTAAACCAAGCGAGTAAACCACCTCTTTACAACCCTAGCTTAGGCGGGGCAAAACAAAACCCTTTTCAAGGCTTTTGTTTTCGTGTCTTTTCGTGCCGTTCGTGGACACTTAGACTTTATTACGCCGCCATCACCGGATAATCGGTATAACCTTTTTCGTCACCACCATAATAAGTCGACGGATCAGGCGTATTCAACGGCGCGTTTGCTTGGAATCGCGCCACCAAATCGGGATTGGCTATATACAATTCCCCAAAAGCAACCGCATCTGTTAATCCAGAAGCAATCGCCAATTCAGCACGGGCAGCATCATAGCCACCGCAAACTATCAATTTGCCTTGATACGCTTGGCGCAACAAGGCAAGCTCGACAACCTTAGCACCATGACGAATATCGCCTTCTAAAGCATCGACTAGATGCAAATACGCTAAATCCAGTGGGCTTAATTGTGCCAGCAAATAACTAAACAACGCCTCTGGATTACTATCGCTCATATCGTTAAACGTACCACTTGGCGACAACCGCAAACCAACCCGCCCTGCCCCGCACACAGCAATCACCGCTTCTGCCACTTGCAACAACAAACGGCAACGGTTTTCTATACTGCCGCCAAAGTCGTCGGTACGCTGATTAGTGCCGTCGCGTAAAAACTGATCCAACAAATAACCATTAGCCCCGTGGATTTCTACGCCATCAAATCCCGCCGCCAAAGCATTTTCTGCCGCTTGGCGATATTGCTCAACCACAGTTGGCAACTCTTCAGTCGCCAAAGCTCGCGGCACCACAAACGCTTGCATACCCGTTGGGGTAACCGCTTGGCCTTTTGCCGCAATGGCAGTTGGCGCAACTGGCAATTCACCTTGATGAAAATCCGGATGGGAAATGCGCCCGACATGCCAAAGCTGCAAGAAAATCCGCCCATCTTGGTCGTGGACAGCCTTAGTCACTTTTTGCCAGCCGTCAATTTGTTGCTGGTTATAAATACCAGGCGTGGCTGGATAACCGATACCCATAGGCGTTATCGGCGTTGCTTCGGTAATTATCAAACCCGCTGTTGCCCGCTGGCGATAATACTCGACCATTAAATCAGTGGGGATATTGTCCGGTGCACGCATCCGCGTTAATGGCGCCATAACAATGCGGTTGGGTAAGTGGCAATTGCCAAGGGTAATCGGCGTAAATAATTGGTTGGTCATAGTGGTTTGCAATCCAAGTGAAATTAATTGTTGATGTGGTTTAGGTGTTGAGGTTTTAAAAAAAACGCTAGGTTGGCACGCCCCGCAACCATAGTACGAATTATTTCTTACAATACCATGCTTGTGTTGTGCAGTGGATCTTATGCGGAGACAAGCTTCTGAAAACATAATCAAAGGGTTAAAGACGGCAATAATCGTCAATTAACCTTACAACTTATACGTAAAAAATTTTCCCTGAAAGTTAATGCGCTAATTGTTATAGCTTAAATTTTTATGGCTCATATCTTGCTGATGAAATATCTAATACATTTTGGTACATACAAAAGGAAAATTACGATGTTCACGTCATTACGGCAAATCGCCACTCTCAGCCTGTTATTATTCGGCTTTTCGGCACACGCCAATTTTGTTAAAAATGGCTCTTTTGAGCAGAGTACTGGCACTGCCGCGCAAACCAACCCTAGCCTTAACCACACCAGTTTTTCTAGTTACAGTCCAACCAATTGGTCTATCGCAAGTGGCGGCCTTTCTTATGTGCTTGCACCAGGTACAGCCGACGGCAGTGGTTACCTTTCCGTTTGGGGGCCATTTCCAAATAGCAGCCCAGATGGTGGTAACTTCGTTATGCAGGATGGCGATACCAACTACAGCCGACTGATTTCACAAACCATTACAGGATTAACTGTGGGCCAATCTTACTTGCTGTCTTTCTATCAAGCTGCTGGCCAACAAAAAGGCTTTAATGGCGCAACCACCGAACGCTGGAAAGTTGGCTTTGGAAGCGATGTAAAATATTCATCCTTAATTTCACTTCCTTCTAATGGCGTTGGCCCTTGGCAATTGGAAACCATGCGCTTCACGGCACAATCGCAATCGCAGATACTGACATTTTTAGCCCAAGGAACACCAAACGGACAACCACCGATGTCTTTCCTTGACGGCGTCAGCTTAGAAGAAATACCTGAACCAACAAGTTTATGGTTAATGTTTGCTGGCCTTTTGGGCTGGGGAACAATCCAATTACGTCGGACTGGCAAAAGCGCAAGCTAAATCCAGCGGTAACTGATTGATTCCGTTCGTGCCTAGCTTGTAAAAGCATGAGCGGAATCAATTAATTCAGCACTTCCTTCAGAATTCCCCCTCAGCAAAACTCCGCCAAAAACCCCGCCTCATCAATCACTTTAACGCCTAATTCTTGAGCCTTAGCGAGCTTAGAGCCAGCATCTTCACCAGCCAATACACAGGTGGTTTTTTTGGAGACCGATCCAGCTACTTTTGCACCTAAACCTTCCAAAATAGCTTTGGCTTCCGCGCGCGGCATTTGTAAGGTGCCAGTCAGCACCCAGGTTTGTCCGGCTAGGGTTTGTGCTTGTATCGGTGCGCTTTGCTCATCAGGCCAGTTAACACCCGCTGCGATAATAGCGTCGACAATCTGGCAGTTTTTATCGTCGGCAAAAAACGCCACGATATTTTTTGCCATTACCGGGCCAATATCTGGCACTTGCATCAGCTGCTCTTCACTGGCGGCGGCAAGCGCGGGATAAGTCTTAAAATAATTGGCGAGACTTTTGGCGCTTTCTTCGCCAATTTCTGGAATGCCCAACGCGCCTAAAAACGTAGCCAATTTGGTTTTTTTAGATGCCTCGATGGAATCTAAAACGTTTTGTGCGCTTTTTTCGCCTTGGCCTTCCAACTGGGCAATATCGTCCGCTTTCAGGCGATAAATATCGGCAATAGTTGTTAACACGCCTTGCTCGTGTAAAACCTCAATCAACTTGCTGCCCAAATTCATAATGTTCATGAATTTTCGGGACGCATAATGGTTGATGCGTTCCGCCGCTTGCGCCGCACAACTTAAGCCGCCTGTGCAACGATAAGCCGCCTGACCGCTAATCCGCAGCACTGGTGCGGCACAAACAGGGCAGAATTCAGGCATGATGATAGCCTGGCGTTGCTCTCCTGGCTGAACAACCCTAACCAGCTTGGGGATCACATCCCCTGCCCGCTGGATTTCTACGCTGTCGCCAATGCACAAACCCAATCGCTCGATTTCATCCATATTGTGCAAAGTGGCATTGCTGACGGTTACCCCGCCGACAAACACCGGGGTTAACCGCGCCACGGGCGTTAATGCGCCAGTGCGGCCTACTTGAAAATCCACATCAAGCAATTGCGTGGTGACTTGCTGGGCGGGAAATTTTCGCGCGACCGCCCATTTTGGCGAGCGGGCAATAAATCCCAGCGCATTCTGCAAGGCCAAGCTATCCAGTTTGTAAACAATGCCGTCGATTTCCATCGGCAAGCTATCGCGCAGTTGCTCCATGCGCTGAAAATCGGCGGTAAATTCAGCAAAATCTCCTGTAATCGCCCGGCAATCGGGATTTTTTCTAAAACCTAAATCGGCTAAATAATTGATGATGTCTGAATGCAGCGCAAACACCTGCTCGCCTTGGTAATCGCCAATACTATAAGGAATAAACTGTAAATCACGCTCGGCGGCGATTTTCGGGTTCATTTGCCGGATAGTGCCAGCGGCGGCATTGCGCGGGTTAACAAAGGTTTTACTGTTGTTTTGTAAAGCCAATTCATTCAATTTAATAAACGCCGCTTTCGGCATAAACACTTCGCCGCGCACTTCCAACACCTCAGGCGGCTGCTCGCTTGCCAAGGTTAACGGAATGGAACGGATGGTTTTAATGTTATGGCTGACATCCTCACCAACCTGCCCATCACCACGGGTTGCCGCGTACACAAACAGGCCGTTTTCATAGCGGATGCTGATAGCCAGGCCGTCTAATTTGGGTTCGCTAAAAATATCCAACGTTGCCGTCGGCCTATCCAACTCATTGGCGGCTTTCTCAAAAAAACTAAAGGTTTCTTCCAAAGAAAAACTGTTCGCCAGTGACAACATGCGTACTTTGTGTTCAATTTTTTGGAAGTCATCAATGGGCTTGCCACCGACACGCTGTGATGGTGAATCCGCTCGCAGCCATTCGGGATGTTCGGCTTCTATCGCCAATAATTTTTGGAAAGCGTGATCGTAGACTTCATCACTAATGATGGATTTGTCCAGCACATGGTATTCGTGATCCCACTGGTTAATATTGGCGATTAGTTGTTGGTATTCGGCGTTCAAACGGGCAGTCCTGACAATGTAAAGTGGTGTTAAATATCGTCTAAGCGATTGTCGAAGCAGTATAAAGTAGCGATTTTAAATTAGCTAGGTATCGCTATTAGCGCTTATTTAGCCATTCTGCTGTGGATTCTTTGTTAAACACATTAATTACTTATGTAAATAGTGAACAAATGCTAATATCCACAGCCATAACAACTGCCTGACCTTGGTGAGGTAGTTAATGATTCCGCATTTGCTTCGGTTAGCTTAAGCAAAACAAGCAAGCCAAGCAGACTTCTAAACCCTTTATTAAAAGTAACCATCATGACTGAAAATATCTCCAGCAATGCCATTATTTACGCAACTTTGGCGCTTAACAGCGAAATAGCCTTACAAAAAGAATATTTAGAATCATCAGACGTGCCTGATGATGAACGCGAAAACGAAGAAGAAATTTTGGCTGATTTGGAACAAGCCTTTATGGAATTCGTTGATTTATACAAATTGCGTTGCAAAGCCGATAAAGAATTACCAACCATTGAAGAATTATTGAACAGCCAATTATAAGCGGCAGCAATGGTTAAACTGTACGGCATAAAAAACTGCGACAGCGTCAAAAAAGCCCAGAAATGGTTGCAACAACACCATATCGCTTACGATTTCCATGATTTCAGAAGCGATGGGCTGACTGCGGAACAGCTACAAACATTTGAATCCGCATTAGGCTGGGCGCAACTACTCAACCGCAACAGCACCAGCTGGCGGCAATTGGAAGACAGCCAGCGGGCAGATTTAACCGCAGAACGCGCCTTGCAATTGATGTTACAAAATCCCACTTTGATTAAACGGCCCGTTTTGGTTACTGGCACACAAACCCTCATCGGGTTTAATGCCGACCGATATACCGCCACCTTCAACATCCCCTCTTTACCGTAAAAATCGGCACAGCCGATTAATAGCCAGTACCCCAATCTATGAGCGAAACCCTAGAGCTAGTAAAAGCCCTTATCCGGCGTGAGTCGGTAACCCCCAACGATGCTGGCTGCCAAGATTTGATCGCGGCACGCTTAATCCCATTGGACTTTATTGAAGAACGCATGGACTTTGACGACACCCAAAACATTTGGTTACGGCGCGGCAAACAAGCGCCGTTACTGGTGTTCTTAGGCCATACCGATGTCGTCCCGCCTGGGCCGTTAAGCGCATGGGATTCCCCGCCGTTTGTGCCAACCATTCGCGACGGCAAACTATACGGACGCGGCGCAGCAGACATGAAAGGCGGCATCGCGGCATTTATCACCGCTGTAGAACGCTTTCTAAAACAACATCCAGATCATCAAGGCTCAATCGCCGTTATGTTGACCAGCGACGAAGAAGGCATCGCCACTAATGGCGTGGTAAAAATGGTTGACGTGCTAGAGCAACGCAACGAAAAAATCGACTGGTGCTTAGTCGGCGAGCCGTCTAGCGACAAGCACATCGGCGATGTCATCAGAGTCGGAAGACGCGGCTCATTGTGCGCCAAACTGACGGTAAAAGGCATACAAGGCCACGTTGCTTATCCTGAATTGGCAGAAAACCCCATCCACAGCTTTGCCCCCGCGTTAAAAGCCTTAACCGAAGAAATCTGGGATAACGGCAATGAATTCTTTCCGCCAACCAGCCTGCAAGTATCCAACATAAATGGCGGCACAGGCGCAGAAAACATCATCCCCGGCAGTTTGGAAGTGCAATTCAACTTACGTTTTTGTACTGAGTTAGACGAAGACATCATCAAACAACGCACAACCGCTATTTTGGATAAACACGGCTTTGATTACGACTTAGCGTGGCGCTTATCAGGCAAGCCATTTTTGACATCAGGCGGAGAATTAATCGCCGCAACCCACGCGGCTATCCACAGCGTCACCGGATTTGAATCCGTTGATGATACTGGCGGCGGCACTTCCGACGGACGCTTTATCGCCCCAACTGGCGCACAAGTGCTGGAACTTGGGCCATTAAACGCCAGCATCCATAAAATCAACGAACATATTGGCATTGAAGAAATGGACGTTTTATCGGCTATGTATGAACAGATTTTGGTTAATCTTTTAGTCGCTTAAAATCTGTATTTTTAGACAAAGCAGGCAATAATTTATAGGCTTCTTAAGATTATTGCCTGCTTGCTACCACCACTTAACCACGATATTGATATGGTCAGGATCATAAATAATCCGCAAAGGCCGCCAAGCAAAAACAAAATTCTTACCCGCAAAGCCAATCGCCAAAACCGCAAAAACCAACACCGCCCACAAATGCACAGACAATGCTAACGGCATTGCCAAATCAAATCCCATTAACGCCGCGCCGATAATTATCCCTATCCAACCCAGTGTCGATTCGGCACACAAACAGACTATCGCCTGCTTTGTGTTGCCAACCGACTGCCTGCGCCTGCTTGCCAGCAAATACAAATCCCTGAACAAACCTTGCAGCAGCAATATAGCGGACAAGTAAAGCATCAACCGCCCCAATTCCAATTGCATCGGCAACACACTGCCGAATTGATAAACGCATAAAACCGATAATACGATTAACATAATTTCAAACATTTCATGGCGTTTCATGGTTTCTCCAACAATAAACTGCGTGGTGATAATTGCTATTAGGCAAAGCTGCTAGCCTTGTAGGGTAACACAGCTTTTTACGTCTATTTGGAATGCTTAATTACCATTAGAATTGATAGGAGAAGAAAATAAAGGAAACAACCACTGATTACAATCCGACCAACCCAACGCCAAAATGATTATGTAAGTGCATGACGAACAGGTGTTTGAAATTACTGAGGATTGTTTGGAAGACTGTGCCATCAAGATACGCGGACTAATGTGTGCAGCAGCGGAATTAGCTGTGTCGTTGATGGTGTATGTGAGTGTTGGCGGGAATTGGGATGAGGCGCATTGATTTTTTGGTGTTTTTATTGTTTTGTTAGTGCGGGGATTTTTTGGTGTATAGCGGCTAGGCAAATAGGTTGTTAACAGAAAACTAATTTGTTATGGTCTTGATTCAAAAAATTGTAGGTGAAAAATATTTGCCGTTTTTTGCGTTTTTAACTACACCTGAAATGGTGTTTACTTAACGTTAAATTCTCTCATCATTGAAAGGAATCGGAGTTGTGTTTAGATTAATAATTTTTATAGTAATAGTATTGCTTATTATTATTTCGATTGGTGGATATGTTGCTTCATATGCTGGTTGGCTGTCTAGTGAACTTGCATCCCTGTATACCACGCACTTTTCATTTGTTACTGGCCTTGCCTCAGTTATAGGTTTGCTGGCTTTTGTAAGCACAAAAAAAATCAGGAGTACCGATTTTGAATCTGAAGAGCTTGAGAAATTAAAAAGCCTGATGAAAGCAGCTGAAGAGTTGCAAACAATCGAATTAAATAAAAGCCAAACAGAAAAGCAGTTGCTAGAACTTGAGCGTAAAAAGAAACTCATGGAAATTTCTGTTAAAAAAACAGGTTTGATACTGTTTTATAAAAGCCAAATTGAACGTTATGAACCAGTCATTAAGCAAAAGATAGAAAGTGATACTGAATTAAAGTTGGCAGTAAAAGAATCGATTGAGGCAAGAGAGCGATTAAAGTCGTTAAATGAAGAAATTGAATCCGATGAAAATATTGAAATAATTAAAAGTATTTTAGAAAAACAGGAGCCAATAACGGATCCAATTTTGTTTGCAATAGATATGCTTGCAAAATCGATTGCTAAAATGATACATATTTAGCTGGTAGGGTGTATAAGCGAAGCGTCATACACCGCATCGGGATTGCAATCACTGCAAACGGATTTACCGCTCCCCTTTATCCATTCCTGCCATCAATTGACCCTACATGGCGTGTTGTCTATCCACAATTCGGTGTATGGCGCTTCGCTTATACACCCTACTTTGTTCTGCCGTTTGGAGATTTATGTCTAACTATGTCCGCTATCGCGTTTCGGGTGGATGTTATTTTTTCAAGGTTAATTTGCTGGATCGAAAAAAGCATCTTTTAACCGAACAAGTCAATCTTTTACGCGATTCCTTAAGGTGACGATGATTTCTCAGGCCGTTAACGGGCGATTAAAAAAGTTTCTAATCAAGGCGGTAAGGTGTAATTGGAGGGCGCAATAACCAACGGACATTGCACCGCATGACTCCACGATGCCGTAATAATTTGCAAACTATTCCCGCGTAATCATTATTGGACAATAAAAAACCCGCTAAGCCATACAGCTTGCGGGTTTTTGTACTTTGTAGAATCTAGTTGAATTAACTAGTGGAGGCTGCGAGCGGAATCGAACCGCTGTAGATGGCTTTGCAGGCCACTGCATAACCATTTTGCTACGCAGCCGTATCTTGAAAAAAAAAGCCGCGATGTTCGCGGCTTTTTAAATTTATTGGAGCGGGAAACGAGATTCGAACTCGCGACCCCAACCTTGGCAAGGTTGTGCTCTACCACTGAGCTATTCCCGCACTGAATTTATCCTGCATATTATAGAGATAAATTCGATTGTGTCAACAACTTTATTGAACGTCGATAGCTAATGCCCAGCCTTCATTGCCTTTGCATTCGCCATCTTCAATTTTAACTTTTACATAAGAGTTTTTCTTGCCGTAGGCATCGGCAAATTCTAATACGGATACTGGTGTGTTTTGCGCCATATGTTGGCAAGCACCATTTCTGTCTGCTTCTTCGGTATCGTCATAAGCAGCTATTGCACCTGGTACAGAAACCAAACGCACTGTTGATGAGGCATCATAAGCATTCGCGCTTTTTAAAACATATTGTTGGCCAATAACCAATTCTTTTATGGCTGACTTTGAAACACCCGATGTTGAGTCACCACCACTAAAAATCACGATTAACAAAAGCACCACTACACCGCCAACTGCGCCAAAAAAAACTTTTGGATTTTTATCTTTTAATGCCAAGACAGTGCTAAGAAAATTTGTAGCGGCTGCTTCGGTTGGTTCTTTTTCAACTGGCTGTGCTTCGACGACAGCTTCGGCTGCAACTTGATCGTCTACTTGATTTTCAATTTCTTGGTTACTCATTTTATCCTCACAAAAAAATAATTTTATTATAGTTATTGATCCAATTTGGACGTTATCTTCCAAAATTAATTGAAATTACCCTTACATCCAAAAAGCCTGTATTGCTTGCTAACGTCATAACAATTTTAACGCACTGAAATTGGGATTTATCTCCCTACTCAATTCGTCAACTTACCATGATAAAAAATCTTTTCAAGTGCTTTATGATTAGCATCTCAAATTTTGGCATATCGCTTTAATTAAACCCTCATAAATGCGCTATTAATAATTCCTTTCAGGTATTCTTAAACATTCAAATTGCCAATAGCCTAACGCAATGTTTTTTCTATTTTTTAAGATAATAGGAAACTGCTCTTGATTAACATACAACTGAATGCTGTCACCGTCTTTAAAAATAAACGTGTCCATTATAATGAAATTTTTATCAATTTCGTCTTCAAGCTTATAAAGCAAAGCACTTTTGGGCACATCGCTCAATTGGCCGTCATTTTTTAAATATCTAACGGGCATAACTTTATCGGTAAGCATTCGCAGGCCAAAACTAATTCGACCACTGTCTTTTTCAACAATAAGCCGATTAACAACCCCAAGAGTGCGCTTATGTTGTGGCATATCAACTTTTCTGAAGCTAATCAAACTACCAATAGACATGACATTGGCCTTAAACAACCCCGACAACAATTGGCTAGATACTGAATTCACAAGAAATTCTTGATCTTCAGTGGCTTTTTCTTGTGAGGTTTGCAATTTCACGCTAGCTACCAGACCAATAGCAACAAATCGGTCTAAACGGTCAGAAAACAAAAAATCACTTTCTAAAGCTTTACCAAACCACCGCCTCTGTAAATAAGCCAATAACGTTTCCGTCATCGCTTCTTTAGTATCATCGCGATTAATGGCGGTGAACCTTGAAAGATTTTCATCGACAGGTATTTTTTTATCCAATAAGGCTTTATTTAATATCCGAAAATCTAAATATAAGACCGCAGGCACATCTTTGCGTAACGATTGCGCTATTTCTTTGCCGTCATTTATATGACGGAAATACGGTGGATCATCTTCTTCGGTGACAATAATACATTCATACTCGCCCATAAGAACGGGGCTAGTGCTTATCCGGACTAATGGGCAAACCGTTTCTATAAACCGATGCACCATAACAATTTCTTTTTGCAACATGCCACTGGAATCGGCAAGGCTGAGCAATAAGATTTGCAGATAGCACTCTTCCGGGCTACTGGTTTTTTTTATGGCGTTATTATCCCAGTTGACAACCTGGATAGCATTTTTCTTGGTTTTGACACTCAAGATGTATAGGGCATGCAAATCTATCCACACCCAATCAGGTACCCGCATCCCCATGATGAGGTAGCTAACGATAATATTGCCCAAGCCTTTAATAGTGCGCTGTATGGAAATGGCGGCATTTTTGCTTTTAAACCACCGACTTTCATTTTCAGTAAGTTCTTTGACGACAATCCAATATCCAATAGTAAATTGCCGCTGTAGCGCGACCAGCAGTTTCAATACTTTTTGGTCATTTTCATCTTTGGGGAACAGGTTTTTGGTCAATTTGGAACGCAAATATTCCTCAACCATCAGCAAGCTCGGCCTTAGTAGCTCAAGGGTATCAAACCTCAACTGGCTGGGCATGGCTAGAGCGTTAAATTCTAAAATGAAGTCATAAATTAACCGTGTTGCTAATCCTAAATTGGCAACAGGCAGCTCAGAAATCCATTGCTGGAGAATTTTTTCTTCAAATTCTCGCAAGCGCTGCGGGTTATTCTGTTGCTTTGGAATAACAAGGAAAAATGAATGCTTCAACAGATCACCAAATGTATTTACCAAAATTAAAATGACAGCAATTAAAACGATAATGCCCCGCAGGGAATTTCAGAATTAAAGCCCACCTTTTCTGACCATCATGCCTTTTGAAGGATTATAGCCAACAATGGCGACTGCCATAAAAACTAAAAAAGCAACTAACGTATAGATCAATGCGGATTGGTTAAATTGCCCATATAAAGCAAAACGTATCAGCTCAACAGCCTGTGAAAATGGATTGTACGCCGCCAAATTGTGCAATAACACGCTGGATTCTTTTAGCTTCCATAAAGGATATAAAGCCGTAGACATAAAAAACATCGGGAAAATAACAAAATTCATCACCCCGGCAAAGTTTTCCAGTTGTTTGATAAATGACGACAACAACAAACCTAATGCACCCAACATCAAGCCAGACAACACCAAAACAGGCAATGCCCACAGATACCCCAGCCACGGTATATCAACATCGTAAGCCCTGGCTATCGCCAAAAACACATAGACTTGTAAGATAGACACACCCGTACCAGCCAGCAATTTGCTAAACAACAAAAACCAACGCGGCAACGGGCAGACCATCAGGATACGCATACTGCCCATCTCGCGGTCATAGACCATCGACAAGGAACTTTGCATACCATTGAATAATTGGATCATCCCACACAGCCCTGGGGTGATATAAACTTCATACAAAATATAGGTTTCATAAGGCGGGATGATGGCTAAGCCCAACGCGGCACGAAAGCCTGCGGCAAACACAAACAACCACACCAATGGCCTAACCAAAGCAGAAATAAACCGCTCCCGCTGGGTGACGAAACGCCACAATTCCCTGCCAATAATGCCCCACATTGCCCGCCAATAATGCACGATAGTCATGCGCTCGCTCCTTGGGTCAGTTGGTAAAACGCGTCTTTAACTGATGTCGTTGCCGTTTGCTGCAAGACCGTTTCAACCGTACCTTTGGCTTTAATTTGGCCTTTATCAAGCACCAGCAAATGATCGTCAGGATATATTTCATCAATCAAATGGCTGGCCCATAAAACCGCAAGATTTTCATCTACCGCCAACTGATGGACATAATCAACAATGGCTTGGCGGCTAGGCACGTCCAAACCCACGGTGGGTTCATCAAGCAATAATAATGAAGGCTTATGTAACAAAGCGCGGGCAATTTCAACCCGACGTTTATGTCCGCCATTTAGGTTACGCGCTTTTTCAAAGCGGCGCTCATACAAATTTAACCGTTCCAATTCTTGTTGGATACGCTGCTTGGCAAGCTTGCTGCCAATGCCATGTAAGGCAGTGTGGTAGAGCAAATTTTGCATGACCGTCAAATCCAAATCCAAGGTGGTTTGCTGGAACACGATACCCAATTGCGCCAAGGCTTTACAAGTTTGCTGCTTAACATCAAAACCACATAAGGTGATGCTGCCTTCCCTGCTATCGTACAAACGAGTAATTAGCGAAAACAAGGTGCTTTTGCCCGCCCCATTTGGGCCAAGTAACAAGGTACATTCACCCGGCATGATGTCAAAACTGACCGCATCTAAGGCCTTTTTACTGGCGTAAGAAAAACTTAAACCGTTAACAGATAAGGCAATCGCATTACTCATGGTTTTACCGCCACACCCCAAGGGTAAACGCCGACTGCCACCGATTTGGTCACGGTTTGGCTATCAAGATCAATAATGGAAATATCATTACTAACGCCATTGGTGGTGTATAGGCGTTTTTCATCGGGTGAAAACGCCAAGTTCCAAACCCGCGATCCTACCAGCAGAATTTTTTCTACGGCAAAGGTTTGGGCATTGATAACAGCAACCCGATTAGCTGGCCCCAAGGCAACGTAGGCATAACGCCGTTGCGAATCTATCACGATGCCGACTGGCTGAATGGTATCGGCGGTAATACCTGGTACTTCAAAGCTTATTGATTTGATGATTTGCCGGGTTTTGGTATCAAGCACCGACAACGTCCCCGCCAATTCAGACGTTACCCACAATTGCTGACTATCAGCGGTGAAGCTTAAGGCGCGTGGACGGGAATCTACCAAGGTATTGTCGCTAATTTCATAGGTTTTGGTATCTATCCAATGCACCATATTGGTTGTCTCTGAGGCACTCACCAACCAATGGCCATCAGGGCTTACGGCAATACCTTCTGGCTCTACGCCAACCTTAATCTGTTTGATGGCTTTTTTCTTGGCAATATCAATCACCGTCACCATACTGTCGTCTTCGTTAGAAACATATAACTTATCGCCAGCCGGATTTACGGCAAAAGTTTCAGGATCATCGCCAGAAGGCAATTTACCGATTTCTTTCAGGCTGGCAGCATCAAAGATTTTGATGGTGTTGTCATCACTGGTGGCAATATACAACTTGCTATGGTCTGGGCTCATGGCAATACCTCTGGGGCGTTGACCTACCCGCACAGTATTCAACAGCTTGCCAGCTAGGGGATCAACCACCGCTAAGGCGTTATCTTTTTCCAAAGTCACATAGACAGTTTCTGCCGCAGCCCAAGTCGGCAACATTAATAGCATGAATGTTAAGGGAAGTTTTTTCATGGTGTTGGTAAATGGCATGAGGATTCAGGTTGGTCGTAGCCTAAGGTATCTAGCTCTGTTTTGGGGTGTAAAAAACCGTCGATAGGGGCGACCGCAACCAAAGACCTAGCTGCAGCCAACAAAATCGGCTGGCGCAACTGCCTATCCCAAGCGCGGAACGACAAAGGTGTGCCTTTATAGCCTTGCAGCGTGAATTTGTCACTGAGCATATACGCTTGCACCTTAGCCAATTCCGCAGATTTGCTGCGGGTTGCCGCCTCGCCAATCGCCCTTACCGCCAAATAGCCGCCGTAATCTTGCTCTTCCATCCAACGGCCTGCTTGTTCTTTAAAGCGGTTTTGCATTTGTATTGCGCCCCATTGCTCATGGGTAGGATGCCAAGCGGCAGCCACCAAGCCTTGAGTGCCTATTACTGGTCGCGGCAGCCAAGTGCGGTAATCCAGATATTCGCCAAACTCGCCGCGCTCATCAGCCACCACCAACACATCGTAGTCATCTGTTTGGCTAAAAACCGCGACATCCGATTGCGTGCTGCGACGGGCATCAAAACTGTGTTCCCAGACCTTTTCGGTAACGATGTTCATGTTGTAACGTTTGGCAGCGCGTTTGATGGCATCAGCAAATAACTGGTCTTCCGGTTGCTTACCAATCACCAAAAACCACTTCGTCCAACGTTTCTTCATCATATATTGCGCTAAAGCATCAGCCTGCATACTCCGGCTAGGCAACAGATGCAATACCTGGCTACGGCAGTTAGCGTTACGCAAATCATCATCGTGGCTGGCGACATCAAATAACAAGGTTTTTGCCGCCACTGGCAAGTCCGCCAAAAGCCGCAATTTATCGGCTGGCAGATTCACCAAGACAAAATCAAATTTTCCGGCAATATTTTTAGTGAAGGTTTCAGCGACATCGCCATCAATCGGGGTAATGAAGCTTTTTAAGGTAAATTGTTGCCCGGTAAACTTGCCCGTGGTGTTGTTATCGGCAATCGCTAACTGTGCGCCTAAGACGCCTTTGTCTTTGCTGACCGGATCAAGATTTGATAACACAGGTGGTAAAACAACATCTTGGCCTAAATAAGCTATGGCGACCGTTTGGTGCGTATCTGCCCAAGCAATATGAAAAACACCGCTAAAAGCACAGACAAAAAAACAATAAACTATATTTTTCAAAAACTTAATAAAATCCATACCATTCTGTATAAGCCGACGGATAAACATTAATTTTAACGGATTCATTATTTTTTTTTTGTTTTTTGCAAAAAATTGCTGATTCTGCATTTGAATTTCCACACTATTAGGCCGATACTTAAAGATGCCGGAGGTTAATAATTGTGAAATAGCGTTCACCTTCTAGCGGCAATAATTACAAAAACATCCAACAATCATTAATAAAGTGACGCAATCCTATGACTATTTCTGACGACTACAAAGATTACCTGAAAACCGACGTAATGGATCATGTAATTGACAACAGCCGTATCGCCACCCGCTACATCCGGGAAGATATTGCCGTTTCTATTACCTCAAAAAACCTAGTGGGCATAAGCAAACGCATTGAAGCTAAATTATTGGACATTACCAGTAAAGGCGTACTGGTTGCCGCCACCGAAAAAATGGCTATCAATAAAAACATCGTTTTACATTTACAATTCACGACAGGAAAAGTGTTTGATATAAATGCAAAAGTCGTCCGCAACGCCGCCGCCGATAAAAACGAATACGGCATAAAATACGACTTTTACAACAATGAACTGGGCGATTATTTGTTAGAAACCCAAAGCAAATTAATTTTTAAATAAGCCTTTAAAACCCGCCATGACTAGCATTCGCCTGAGCGCCATCACTATCTTCCCAGTAAAGTCGCTGGCGGGAATCAACCTAAGCAGCTGCGCGGTAACCCGCACAGGCTTGCAATATGACAGAAAATGGATGTTGGTTGACGAGACTGGCAATTTTTTAAGCCAGCGAAAATTGCCCAGAATGGCATTGATTAAAACCGCCATTACCGAAAACCACTTAATACTGAGTGCGCCTGGTAAAGACGATTTGTATTTGCCCTTAACGCCAACGGATGGCGAGCTTATCAGCTGCATCGTTTGGGAAGACCTATGCACAGCCCTGAAAGTATCCGAACTGGCAGACCAATGGCTAAGTACCTTCCTACAAACAAATTGCCGATTGGTGTATTTCCCGGAATCCAGCAACCGTTATGTAGACCCCGACTATGGACAAATCCAAGATCGGGTGGCGTTTTCTGATGGCTTCCCGTTCCTGCTGATTGCCGAAAACTCCTTGAATGCCCTCAACACCGCCATGCAGCTAGCATTACCGATGTCACGGTTTCGCCCAAACTTAGTGGTATCCGGCTGTGGAGCTTATGAAGAAGATACTTGGCGGGAAATTGCTATTGGCGCAATCACTTTCAGACTCCCCAAACCCTGCTCCCGCTGCGCCGTTCCGGCAATAGACCAAGAAACCGCCGCAATTGGCAAAGAACCGTTGACCACCCTCAACCGTACCCGCAAATGGCAGCATAAAGTCTACTTTGGACAAAATGCACTACACAATTCGCTGGGCGTTTTAAGCGTAGGCGACAGCGTTACTATTCTTGAAACGGGAACAGCGCAACCGCCGCTTTAGTGATAACACCTTTCAGGTTTTAAAAACCTGAAAGGTGTTGGTTTGAATGATTACAAGCAGCAAGTGGTTATTATCCAAACTCTCAAGCCGCTTCCCGCCGACAATACCAACCGTAATAAAGCAGCCACGCCGTCAGAAACACCAAATACCCCGACCACAAAATATCGGAAACAAAATGCCCTCCCGCTGACATTCTGGTCACGCCCATCGTCAAACCAAACACCACCGTTAAGGCAAAATAAAACGCCTTACGTTTTCGCGATAAAAAATACAAAGCAATAAACATATAACCCACCGAACAATGCCCGCAAGGAAAAGACTTGTCTTCCGTCGGGCCAATTTGTAGCGGCGGCACATACTGGTAAGAACCGCCAAACTCGGTGATATGCAAAGGCCTAGGCCGTCCCCAATGGTCTTTAAAAATTAAATTGACCACCATGCCCGGCCCTAAAACGATCACTAACATAATAAAGATGGCGGGACGTTGTAGCTTTTTTAAGTTTGGTCGCCATTGCGCCAACAAGGCAATCACCAACGCGACACCAGCACCAATTACCGTAAAACTCGGCGCATATTTAAACAACCATTCCCATAACCACCAGTGTTGCCAAGGCCATAACACCTCACTGCCATCAAGCCGATAAAACCAAGCGGCGGCAACTTTATCGGCATCGGTTAACCAAAATATTGGCGTGGTAATGGCGGCAAGCACCACCAGTACGAATAGCTCGTACCAACGACGGTCTAATTTTGCCAATGTCATCCGTTGCTCCTTGTTAGCGCCTTTAAGAAGGCCAAAATTTGAGGTTTTTACCCAAAAATAAATTGTAATGGGCGTTTTTATTGGCAGGATTGGCCAATGTGCCGATTTGCTGAAAGCTTTCAAAGCGATTTTTTAACGGCTGAGGAATGCTCTCTGGCGTCCATTCCGTCACGATTAAAGCGTTTTTGCCAATGGCATCCACAGGGCCGGGCCAAACTTCGTATTGGGAATTGACCAAACCCGTTGGATCAAAGCGATAAATGCGCGGATGGTCTGGCATATAAAACGCCAATTGGCTAACCCAATGCCGATGCCCCATGACCACGATAAACACCTCGCCTTGTTCGGCTTCAAGCCGATGGCGCGCACCGTCAACTAAGGCGGCAAACTCCTCCGCATGGCGAAAACGGTAGGTTGGGTCAACCACGGTTTTATGCCAATTAAATACTTGGATCAGCACTGGCAGGGCATAAGTTAAAGCCACCATAAAATAGCCAATCAACAAACCAACTTTAAGGGATTTTTGCCAGCGTCCGGCAACATACTCGCCACTTAATAATATCAGCGCGGTAAAGTAAAACGGCATCGACCAATTGCCTTGCACTTTTTGCAGCAAGCCCAACAGCAAAATCCCCAGCAATAATAACGGCCCCATCAACACTAAAAACTGCTGCGGCGGGGCTAATCGCCATAATTGTAAACAGGCTTTGCCGCTAACCAATATCACCAACACAAATAACACCGGCGAAATCAACAGCAACTGATACAGCACAAAACTGGCCCATTGCCCGACTTGGCTTAAAAACGATACCGTTGCCGATACGCCAAAATGGCTTTGGCTATGCCCAAACATCACCCAATTATGCTGGCTGTTCCACCAAATAATCGGCACTAAACTAAGCACCACAGGCAACAAAAACCACAAAAAACCACGCCGAAGATGCTTATGTCGCTGCTTATCCAGCAATAGGAATACCAACAACATGAAAGGGATTAGCAAGGCGACTTGCTTGCTTAATAAGGCTGCCGCTGTCGCCAAGCCCGCCCAGAACCACGCTGCCGATTGCTTGGCAAACAAGGCTTGGTGGAGATAATACAAAGCCATCATCCAAAAACAATACAAGGGCGGATCGATGGTCATGACAAAATTGGCGACGATTTGAAACGGCATCGCCAACACCAACAGCACCGCCAATGCCGCCGCTTTGGGGGAATAAAACGCCTGGGTGGTAGCGTAAAGGTAGATCAGGAAAACCGTGCCTAATAGCACCGTTGGCAATCGGACCACGGCAGTAAAATCACCACCTAAAGCCGTCGCTGCGGCGATAATCCACGCCACCATCGGTGGCTTGCTGTAATAACACCAATCAGGAATGCGCGACCAATCCCAGTAATAGCTCTCATCGCCGATTAAATCTAAGTCGCTAACAAACAGATACACTGTTCGGACAATAAACACAATCAGCAGCAATAACGGCAACTGCCGGGAAACCCGCGTTAAATACTTTTCCAACATGCGATAAAACCAATTCTAGGGACAAAACCAACGTGGCAATGCGTTAGTAACTTGGAATACAAACCTCGGTTTGCGCTGTACACGCCTAGTACTCAATCAACGATTCTTTGTCGAATCAATCTAACACTGTAGGGGCGGACGGCTGTCCGCCTTTTTTAGAACTCTCCGAAAATCCTGCTGCGACAAGGCGAGCAGCCGCTCGCCGCTACGAAAATAACACCGACAATTTAACATTACTGGGTACTAGGCTTGTACTCCAACTACACGATTTAAATCATCACCATAAACGTTATCTACAAACCATTCCAAGGGGTGTACAAACCCGTGGTATCAACACCAAAAAAATCCAATACCCGTCCAACACCATCATCCACCATCGCTGCAATGGTATTGGCTTTGTTATAAAACGCTGGCATGGGTGGAAAGATGATGCCGCCCATTTCGGTAACGCTTGCCATATTACGGATATGCGCCAAATTTAACGGCGTTTCCCTGGGCATAATCACCACTCTGCGGCGTTCTTTTAAAGCAACATCCGCTGCGCGGGAAATCAAGTTATCACCAAAACCATGGGCGATGGCGGCGAGGGTTTTCATTGAACAAGGCGCAACCACCACACCTTCGGTTTTAAACGATCCGCTGGCGATGGAAGCGGCAATATCATCAATGCCGTGGGTGACATCCGCCAATTGGTAGAGCGTGGCGCGATCCATGTCCATTTCGTATTTGAGATTGACCAAACCTGCTTTGGAAATCACCAAATGGCTTTCCCATTCCGGCTGTAATTGCAAAACTTGCAGCATCCTAACGCCGTAGATCGCGCCAGTCGCGCCAGTCATAGCAATTATCAAACGTTTTTTCGGCATTAGTTATTTTCCAGATGTGTGTTTTTGAGAACGTGTTTTAAAAGCAGCTATGTTTTGGGATTTTGGTGAGAAGGAGCGCGGGCATCTTGCCCGCCAGTTGCTGGCAGGATGCCCGCGCTCCAAAACTGAAAACAGTGCAAACCTAGGCTTGTACTCTAAGTACTTGATTTAACCCAGTACGCTAAAATTTCTTGCTTTGCTATTAATCCCAATCCAAGCGGGTTAAGGTAGGCAAAATAGAT
>CAIYRS010000075.1 GCA_903928685.1 uncultured Methylococcaceae bacterium | reverse complement strand
TAACCTGGTTGAGCGGTTATTCCAGAAGTTAAAGCATTTCAGGCGTGTGGCCACACGCTATGAACGCTTGGCAAGGAATTATCTGGCCATGCTCTGCTTGGTTTCCACGGTAATATGGCTCAATTGAGAACACCCCCTAGAGCGTATAAAAAATTATTTTTATAATCCTGCATCCAAATCAACGCTCAACACGTATTAATCATTAACAAATGTAATTCGGTCGTAGGGTACGCTGTGCGTACCTTTCACATTGATTTAAATGGTTATTGATAAAGGTACGCACAGCGTACCCTACCTAAAGGCCGCAAATAATCCCCTAAACCCCACAACCGATGATGATTCAATGAAAGCCCAACAACTCTGTTTAAGCGCATGAAGCCATCACCCGAACCTGTCATGCTGATGGAAACCACGCTACTGAATGAGGACGAGCGCCAGCTACAATCGCTGGTAGCCCGTATCGTCGACCAAGACCAACAAGCGTTTGCCGAGTTGTACAAACAACTGCTCGAGCGGGTTTATGGCTTGGTGTTACGGATTACCCGCCACAGACAGCTTGCCGAAGAAGTCACCGAAGATGCTTTTTGGCAGGTTTGGCGACAAGCACCGCGATTTGATCCTGAACGCGGTTGCGTGCTGGTTTGGGTGCAAACCATCGCCCGCAGCCGCGCTTTAGATGCCATTCGCCGTCATGAGCTCGACACTACCGAACTGGATGAGGCCGATGAATTAGCTGATTTATCAGAAGCCACGCCGCAGAATTTATTGTCGGCTTTTGAACAAAACAGCCAACTCCACGAAGCACTGGCGCAATTGGAACCGTTATCACGGCAATTGGTGGCCTTGGCGTTCTTTCGCGGTTTAAGCCACGATGAAATCGCCAGTTTTATGCAATTGCCCTTAGGCAGTGTCAAGTCAACCATCCGCCGTACCTTAATCAAACTTAAGGCCACGCTTGCCGATACCGCAGACTATGGAATTTAAAAAAATGGAAAGCAAACCTAAACGCCCAGACCCTTTAGCAGACCGCAATACCGACCAAGACCACTTGGACAGGTTATTGAGCGCACATATCAAACCCTTAGGCTTACCGACGGACAGCCTGCAAACCCTCAGCAACCGCCTGCAATCGCGGGTTGCCTTAAGCGCCGCCGAACACCAGCGGCTGTTGACCGTTAGAGCCAAGCAAGGCGTGTGGCGCACTTTAAAACAAGGTGTCCGCTATAAAACATTGTGGGAAGGCAAGCAAGGCAATTCGGTACTGGTTGAATTTGCCCCCGGCGCGAGTTTGCCGCCACACCGCCATAATTGGCTGGAAGAGGGCATTGTGCTAGCGGGCGGGCTGCAAACCGAGTCGATGGAATTGGGCGTGTTTGATTACCAAGCCTCGCCAGCGGGTAGCCGTCATGGCGCTATCGCCTCGCGGCAAGGTGCGTTGGCGTATTTGCGCGGCACGTCGTTAGGCAAATCGGGCTTTGTCGGTAAAGAATTGTTGGGCGGATTGCTGCCGTTTAACAGTGCCAAAGGCCATACCGTGTTTGCCTCGCCTTATAACGAATGGCAACCCTTGGCAACGGGCGTATCGATAAAAATGCTGCACGACGATGGTGTTACCTCGTCCAGCCTGATCCGTTTGGACGCAGGTGCAGAAGTCGACAGCCACGCCCATAGCCAAGACGAGGAATGTATGATGTTGGCAGGGGAGTTGTTCTTAGGTGACATTTTGCTGATGGAAGGCGATTACCAGTTAGCTCCGGCTGGAACTGAACACGGCAAAATTTATAGCGATGTCGGCGCGTTGTTGTTTCGGCGTGGTTCAACGGATTATTAAAAACCCATGCCTTATGCCCAAACCCAACCTACGCCTAAAACTCGCCTTGGTGATGGCAAGCACATTCACCTGCCAAGCCCATGCTGATGAAATCACTTATGCCAACAACATCATCGTGTTGCCGGAGGTTGAAGTCACCGAACGCGCCGATTCCCAAATCGGCCTTGCTGATAGCGCCTCGCAAGGCAATGTCGGTCAAGCGCAATTAAAATACCGACCTATCAGCCGCCCAGGGGAAATATTGGAAACCGTGCCTGGCCTGATCGCCTCGCAACACAGCGGTGAAGGCAAGGCCAACCAGTATTATTTGCGCGGTTTCAATCTCGACCACGGCACGGATTTTCTCACCCAAATCGATGGCGTACCCGTGAACATGCCCTCGCACTCGCACGGGCAAGGTTGGACGGACACCAATTTCCTCATTCCTGAACTGATAAAAACCCTCAGCTATAAAAAAGGCAATTACGATGCTGCTGCGGGGGATTTTTCCAGCACGGGTTCTGCCAATATCCAATATTTCAATGAATTGCCGGAACACAGCATAAAGTTTACGGGCGGCAGTTTTGATTATTATCGCGGCTTGGTCACAGGCTCGCAGGCCGCAGGTGCAGGCCAGTTACTGTACGCCGCCGAAACCGTGCATAACGATGGCCCGTGGACAGTCGGCAACGATTATCAGAAATTTAACGGCGTGTTGCGCTACAGCGAAGAACATGGCGATAGCCGCTGGCATATCACCGCGATGGCTTATCAAGCCGATTGGAAATCCACCGACCAAATCCCGCAACGCGCGGTCAATTCCGGGTTGTTAAACCGCTTCGCCAGCATCGACCCGACCGATGGCGGCGCTAGCCAACGTTACAGCTTAACGGGCGACTGGCAACGGCAAACGGAAACAGGCATCAGCAAATTCATGGCTTACGGGATTTACAGCCAATTGCGGCTATTTTCCAATTTCACCTATTTCTTGAATGATCCGGTGCGCGGCGACCAATTCGCGCAACCCGATGACCGCTGGGTTTCTGGCTTTAAAGCCAGCCACGGTTTTTATCATCAGATTGGCAAAGCCGAATCGGAAACCACGCTCGGCCTGCAAGTACGCAACGACAACATCCACAACAGCCTGCAATTGACGCAAGCGCAGCAAATTTACGAAACCGTGCGCGACGACCAACTTTGGGTAACCAGCATCAGCCCGTATCTGGAAAACCATACCGAATGGACGGACTGGCTACGCAGCACCGTTGGCCTGCGTTTCGACGGTTTTCGTTTTAATGTCGCCGACAGCAACCGCGCCGAAAATAACGGCGACCGCTTAGACGGCTTAGTCAGCCCCAAAGCCGGATTGGTGTTTGGCCCGTGGGCGGCGACCGAATTTTATCTGAACGGCGGCTTGGGCTTTCACAGCAATGATGCCCGTGGCGTGAACACGCGGGTCGATCCGGCGACTGGCTTGCCCACCGATGCGAGTGGCAATGCCGTTAAACGCGCGGATCCCTTGGCGAGAACTTACGGTGCGGAAGTCGGCGTGCGGACTGCGTGGATAGACAAGTTGGAAAGCACCTTGTCATTGTGGTGGTTGGATATTGATTCTGAACTGTTATTCGTCGGCGATGCGGGCAGCACCGAAGCCAGCCGCCCCAGCCGCCGTTATGGTGTGGAATGGGCGAATTATTATTCGCCTACGGAATGGCTGACTTTCGATGCCGACCTGAGCTATTCCAAAGCGCGTTTTCGCGGTGATGATCCGGCAGGCAATTTTATCCTCGGCTCGATTGAAACCGTCGTTGCCGCAGGCGCGACCTTCCACGATATTTACGGCGGCTTTTTCGGCAGCACCCGCCTGCGTTATTTTGGCCCCCGCCCGTTGATTGAAGACAACAGCGTCCGCTCAAAATCCACATTGTTGTTATCGGCGCTGGTCGGTTATGAATTCAACAAACACTGGACGCTACAAGCCGAAGCCTTCAATTTATTGGACAGCCAAAACAGTGCCATCGACTATTACTACCAATCCCAACTAAGCGGTGAAACCGCCCCCGTCAACGACATCCATTTCCATCCGGTTGAGCCGCTGAGTTTTCGGCTGAGTTTGACCACGAAGTTTTGAAAGTTGCTTGTTTGGGGTTATGCCTCAGCGGTTGTCAATATGTTCAGTTTTGGAGTAAAAAACATGTTTTTTATTCCAAAACCGATTTGTAAGTCGAGTAGGTTGGGTTAACAGCTTTACCGTTAACCCAACACATCGAAGCCATTGATGTTGGGTTGCAAAAAACATGCAACCCAACCTACGATACTGAGCTTGTCGAAGGAGGAATGGAAAAATTCGTCCCTCGCAACACAAGCCGTTCATGCTTCGACAAGCTCAGCACGAACGGCTTGTGTTGCTTAACTTAGCGGCATTGGTTTTAAATCCTATCCTGCATTTAGTTTTGAAAGCAGTCATCAAAATGAATTTAGGCGACAAAAGTTATTTTTGACGCCCACTTTTGGCAGCAATTTTTACGCTGGATAATGGACTGCACCGAGGTTTTTCTCAGCGGCGGTTTGGTAAAAGGCGATAAGTTTGTCAAATTCTTCCAACAGGGTATCTTCATCATCTTTGTAAAAATCCAACCAATAGAGATCGGCGCTGTCGCTAATATTGGTTACTTTGGCAAATAACTCATCGCGGCTGTATCTCTTCAGCAAATTAGCTTGGCTTTTTAATTCGTCAGCCGACATTAAAAATCCACCGTTGCTCAAAGTATCTTCAACAAAATCCCCCGCATGAAAGCCTGCGCCTTTCAGCACATGCGACAAAACATCCCAAGCGGTGCCAACGTCTGTGGTTTCCATGGCGGCATGGTCTTCGAATACATATTTGTCAATCAGCGAATTATCTTCCTCCATGGCATCAATCATGTCTTGTGGAAAAGCGGCAAAAAAGTAGTTCATGCTCATAATGGGCTCCGTTTTTGGATAGTTTTGGTGGTTGAAAAAATCTTTGGCAATCTTACCGACTAATGTTGGAAGCCACAATGGTAGTAGCTGCCCGCTACTAAGACAAAATCAACCCCGTTCCCGCAACCAACGTAACAACAACGGTACGCGCAACTGCCATTCGCCGTTGCCTGCATCCACCACCAACCAGCGGCGTCGTAGCGATTGGTAAACCGCTTCATCCTCAGGGATGGGCAAGCTGTCGCGGCGGCGTAAACCCAGCAGCCATGCCCAATCGGCTTCGGTGGATTCGCCACGCAGCAATTGCCGCAACACGGTATCGCCGGATATTACCGCTTTGCTGATGGCTTGTTCCAACAATTCCGCGCTGATGGCTTGGCATTGGCGTTCGTTGCATAAATCCACGGCGGTTTCCGCCAACAACTGCACCAAATGAGGCCAGCCTGCGGTTTCCGCGTGGATGCGGTCTATGCCGTTTGCACCCCAAAAATCGGCGGCAAAGCGCGGGCGGGCGGCTTCATTCTTTTCCCATAAGCGCGATTGCCGCATTGGCTCGGTCAGCAGCAAACGAGTTTCGGCGGCGGTAAAGGCGGGTACTTCCACAGTTCGAGCACTAATGAGGTAGGACGACCAATGCGCGTGTTGGAGTTCTTCAATGCCGTGGCTGCCTGCAAATAGCCAGACGATGCGCCGATGGTTTTGGATGGACTCGCGCAAAGTGTGCAGTAAATCTTCGGGGAACACACCTTCGCCGATTTTGCTGTCCAGATACTCGTATTCATCAATCGCAAGCAGCAAATGTTTTTTTTCAGTTTGCAGGTGTTGGTTGCCGATGGTCAATAAGGCGAAAAAATCTGGCAAGGTTTCTGGTATGGCTGGGCGTTGCTTTTCTGGCATTACTGCCAATACCGCAGCGGATACCAAGGCCAGCCAAGCGGTAAGTGACGAGAATGCCTGCGGATTTTGCATGGATACCACCGCCACTTTGACTGACACAGGCAAGTAATCATCCAAGTTTTTCAGCAAAGTAGATTTACCCGTGCGCCGCCGCCCGTACAAAACCAACCCAGGGTAGCCTGTAGCCAAGCTTAGTTGCCTATCTAACTCGCCTAACACTTCCAAACGCGGAATAAACGCTTCTTGCTCACGGCTGACCGGATCACCGGCACGGAAAACTTGCAGTTGCGGCTGACGGTCTGGGATTTGTCGCAGGCCTTGATGTTGCTCCTCCGCCACCGCCATCCAATTGTGTGCCGCTTGGCTAAACTCGCTGCCTAATGGTTCAGGATAGCTTCTTATGCGGCTGTGGAAATTGCGTATTTTTTCTACAAGAAGAGCCGCTTCCGGTTCTTTTAAAAAAGGCCGTGTTTGTATATCCAGTCGTCTTTGCAATCTTGCGATTTCAGTAATTTCAGCTATTAGTTTTGGCGTGTGAGCAAGAAAACCTTTATTACCAATAGGCAAATTTACCACCAACTCATCTAAGCGAGAGGGATTTGTTTCGCATGAGGTTTTTCGAGCTATGAGACAAACTTGATCACGTAGATTTTTATTGTGTTTAAAGTGATTCCAGAAAAAACTAAAATTAATTTCTTTCATGGCTGTTCACTTAGCTTTATTTTGCCTATCTCAAATGTGTAAAACGGGTAAAGTTTTGACATCAAAACCTTAAAATCTGTTTTAGAGTGCACTAGTAGGATTAAAATGTCTTGCTCCATTAAGAATCTAAGTGTGCCGAATAAATCCTTGTCATAGTAAGAGCGATGGGAAGCCAAATCGAAGTGTGTAAATGCAAGTTTTACCTTTTTTTTAGCTATCAACCTGTGTTTAAAATCGGATAAATCATGAGGTTTAGGTTGCAATTGGGTGTTTTCACCAATAGCGCGAATTATTGTGTTTAGCAGCCCTTGCCGCGAAGTTGTATCCGGGTCTTCAAAATTAATAACAACTAAATCCTGTATATGATCTTTAGTTATATGATCAAGCAGACCTCTCCAGTTAACATCTCCTTGAATAACAAGGTTTGTAGATTTGTCATAGTGAAGTGCACTCAAGATTTCATCTCGCGCGTCTAGCCATGCAGGAGCAGTTGACCCTAACTTAGTTGCCCCACATTCCTCAAACAATGCTTTCCAAACATTAACTTGATTATCATCCCGCATATCCGCCCAAAGAGGGGGGTTCCAACCACTTAATTGTTTTGGTAGAGTGCAGTCGTCTTTTAATACAGGCAATACTTTAGAACCTGTAAATTTAGGATCGCATTTTATTGCTCGTTTAAACTCATGGAGGCAGTAATCACTTTTGAAATAATCTGGAGATAGAACAAGCAAATGCTTATCCGCTTGATCTTGAAGATTATCCATCTGACCGACTACAGCTAGTCCAAAACGAAAGCGTTCACGATCAATTAATATTTCTTTAGCTCCACCTGCCCTGAGAGATGGGACTAAACGTTTCCAAACCCAGTCACCTTGTTTGTGGTTGTAGCTTATAAATATCCGCATGGCTTTTTGATTATTTTAAGTGTTTGTCAAAACGATTAAATAAATCCACCGTTTTAAGATCAATAGCTGATAGCGGATTATCAGGCGGCAACAAGCCACCAAAAGGTACTTTGGATTGTATTAACATCACCAATTGCCTTGTTTCCATATTCAAATATCGGAGAGAGCTAAATAAATCAAGAGTGTATTCTTCGTGACGGTGTTTAACTAAATCAAAATTAACTAAACAAAGAAAAACAGGAGGGCGGTTTTTAAACAGCGCACTAAATGTGGCAAAGTCAAGAGGTTTTTCGAGTAATTTAGTGCGTACGCCAATGGCGTCGGCAATGCTTTGTAACAAACCTTCGCGACTAGTGGTTTTTGGGTCTTGCAAATCGACTTGCACCAAATCCGGCAAGCCTGCATGGCTAAGCTGATTCAATAAGCCACGCCAGTTGGCATCACCTTTAACCAGCAAATTCACAGATTCGCCGCGTTGCAGATATTTCACCACTTCATCCCGCGCCGCCAACCAATCCGGCGCAGTTGCGCCTAAACCTGTCGCTCCACACTCCCTTAGCAAACCTTGCCAGCGGTCGGCGGCGGTGTCGTCGGTTAAATCTGCCCAGATGGGTTGATTGAAATTGCTCAGCACGTTAGGCAGGTTGCAAGCTTCGCGCAATACAGGCAGCACTAAGCCGTGGCTAAAGCTGGGGTCTTTGGCGATGGCGCGTTGCATTTCGTGTTGGCAGTAATCGCTTTTAAGGTAGTCGGGTGATAGCACCAGCAGGTGTTTGTCGGCTTGGTCTTGCCAGTGATCCATTTGCCCGACCACGGCTTTGCCGATGGTGAAGTGTTGGTAGTCGATGATGATTTCCGCGCCGCCTGCGCTTAGGCAGGGCACGAGGCGGTTTTTTACCCAGTCGATTTGTTGGTGGCTGTAGCTGATAAATATACGCATGGCGTCCTTGGGCTGGCGGTTTTCGTTAAGGCGATATTATTGCAAGCTGGCGTTAAAGAACAGGTTTTTTGCTGTTGGTTTGTGGGTGATGTTGGTTTTTATGGTCGTGGGATGTATTTAAGGGCATGAGGGTTGGCGATAGTAAGCTTGTTATTTTGGCGCTTGGTTTGATGGGCTTCCTAGCGTCAGCCCATCCTACGTTGCTGTGGCTTCGGCGTTGCGTTTTCCAGCAAACAACGCAGGAGCGTTGGATGATGAATTCCCACGCGGGAGCGTGGGAACTATAAAATTGAACGATTAATTTGGCTTTTACAACAAATCCTTCAATTCTGGATATTGGCTTTTTAGCTGCATTCTGAAATCTTCCAGTAGTGTTTCATCTTGCCGTTGCGCTCTGCTGTAGGGTACGGGGACTTCGCAGACGACTTGCATGGGGTTGGCTGATAGGAATACGAGTCGGTCTGCCATGGCGATGGCTTCGCGTAGGTCGTGGGTGACGAATAATACTGTGTGCGGGCGTTGTTGCCAGAGCTGCAAGAGCAATTCCCGCACTTGTCGGGCGGTCGGGGCATCGAGGGAGACGAAGGGTTCGTCCATTAATAATATATCTGGGTTAATGGCGAAGGCGCGGATGATGGCGACACGGCGGCTCATGCCTAGGGATAGCCGTTCTGGGTATTGGTGTTGTACTTCCAGCAGGTGCATGGCATCTAGCAAGGCATCTAGGCTATCTGGGGTTTGTTGTTGGTCTAGCACTAGTTGGATGTTTTCGCGTACGGTGCGCCACGGCAGTAAGCGTGGGTTTTGGAAGATGTAGCCAATTTTTGGGTGGGTGTGTTTTTCGCCTAGCAATACTTCGCCTTCATAGCTGGTATCGAGTCCAGACAGGCAGTTGAGTAAGGTGGTTTTGCCGCAACCGGAGGGGCCGAGTAGGCAGACGAATTCGCCCGCGTTTAGGGCTAGCCGGAAGTCGCTAATGACGGTGGCTTGCGGGTAGCGTTTATTGCGGATGTTGATATTGATGGTAGTCATCGCCGCCACCGCCTTGCTTGTATGTCTAAGGGTTTCAGTAAGGCCATTTCGAGTAGTTGGATGATGGCGACGAAGGCGATGGTGTAGGCGAGGATGCTGGCGACATCGAATAGTTGGAAAAATAGGTGCAGTTGGTAGCCCATGCCGTTGCTGCGCCCGAGTAATTCCACCACGAGGATGATTTTCCAGATTAATGCCAAGCCGGAGCGGGTGGCTGCCATCACAAAGGGGTAGAGTTGTGGCCAAATGACGTGTACTAGGGTTTTGCGTTTGCTGAAATGGTAGCTGCGCGCCATGTCTAGCAGGTCTTGGTCGAGGGCGCGGCTGCCTTCGCGGATGGTGATGATGACGTTGGGCAGTTTGTTGGCGACGACGGCGAAGATGGCGGCTGCTTCTATTAGCCCGAACCAGACGTAGCACAAGATGATGGTGACTAGGGCAGGGACGTTGAGGAACAGGATCAGCCAGTTGTCGAAGAAGGCATCGAGCTTTTTGTTGCGGCCTAGCAGTATGCCGATGGCGCAGCCTAGGGGCATGGCGATGGCGAAGCTGGCTATCAGTCTGAGCAGGGTGATGCCGAGATGATAAGGCAGTTGTCCGGTTAAGCAGGCTTGCCAGAATACGCCCGCGACGGTTGCGGGTAATGGCAGGCTGGTGCTGGATAATAGCATTGCCAATAGCTGCCAGATTGCCAGCAACGCTAGGGCGGATAGGAGCGGGGTAAGGGCTTTGCGGATGTTCAAGGTTTTAATCTGTTGTTGGTTTTTTGTTTGGGGTTTTGGGGTTGTTTGTAGTTTGTAGGTCGGGCTTACCCAAAGGGCATAAAAGCGATAGCGTAACCCGACATTTTTGATGCTGAGTGCGTCGGGTTACGCTATCGCTAACCCGACCTACTTATATGCAACTCACTGGTTCTTAATAATTTTTATGGCAGTGATGCTTGAGCTTGGGAACGAGCGAAACTCGTTACTGGTTGGCATCGACGACACGGTTGTACAAGTCCATATAGTGTTGTGCGCTTAGTTGCCATGAGTAAGATTTGTCCATGCCAGTGATTTGCAGTTGTTTCCAGAGTTTTGGCTGGCTGTATAACACTAAGGCGCGTTTGATGGCTTCCATTAATGTGCCGCTGTTGGTGTCGTTAAAGACGATGCCGGTGGCGGTGTGGTCTTGTAGGCTGTTGAGGGTGGTATCGGTGACGGTGTCGGCTAAGCCGCCTGTTTTTCTGACCACGGGTATCGCCCCGTAACGTTGGCTGTAAATTTGGTTGAGGCCGCACGGTTCAAATCGTGATGGCATTAAGAACACGTCAACGCCCGCTTCTATTAAATGCGCTAAGCCTTCGCTATAACCCAGTTTGACCGCCATTTTTTCTGGATGGGCGGCGGCGAATGCTAGCAGTTGTTCTTCAAAGTCTTTGTCGCCGCTGCCTAGTAAAACGAATTGCAAGGGCAGGGCGAGCATTTCGCTTAAGCAGTTGAGCAGCATGTCGATGCCTTTTTGCTCTACCAATCGGCTGATTAAGCCAAATACCGGGATTTTTTTATCCACTGGTAAGGCCATGTGCGCTTGTAAGGCCAATTTGTTGGCTAGGCGTTTGCTGAGGGTGGCTGAGGAGAATGGCGTGTCGAGGTAGGTATCGGTTTCGGGATTCCATTGCTCGGTATCTATGCCGTTGATGATGCCTGTGAGGTCGGCGTTGCGGTAACTGAGCAGGCCTTCTAAGCCATAACCGAAGGCCGCTGTTTGGATTTCTTGGGCATAGGTGGGGCTAACGGTGGTGATGTGGTCAGCGTAGGCGATGCCGCTTTTTAGGAAGGATAGTTGCCCGTGGTATTCAATGCCATCAACAGTCCACAGCGATTCCGGCAAATCCAGCACGGTGTTGGTGGATTTTGGGAAGATGCCTTGGTAGGCCATGTTGTGGATGGTGAATACGGTTGCCGGATGCCAGGCTTCTAAGCTGAGCAGGGCGGGCACTAAGCCGCTTTGCCAATCGTTGCCGTGTACTATGTCGGGTTGCCAGTTGAGGTAGGCGCGGTTCATGGCGATTTCGGTGGCGACCCGGCAAAACAGGGTGAAGCGTTCGGCGTTGTTGCCCCATTCTTGGCCTTGTTCGTTGACGTAGGGGTTGCCGGGAAAGCCGAAAAATTTTGGGTAGTCCACCAGCCAGACGATGATGTCACTGTCGGGCAAGCGTGTTTCTAAAATATTGACGTCAGTGCCGTTAATTCTGAGCGTGCTTTTGTAGTAGATGTCTTCGCTGGTTTTTATCGCCCGATAATTGGGGATGATGATGCGTATGTCGGTACCTAATTCTGCTAAGGCTTTGGGCAAGCTACCGGAGACATCTGCCAAGCCTCCGGTTTTTATTAAGGGATGCGCTTCGCTGGTGACGAATAGGATTTTTTTCATGGTGTTTCGTGGAGATGGTTAACGGTGAGGGTGTAGACAATAGCCGACTGGAAATTTAAATCAAGGGATTTTCTTTATCAATGCGGTTGTGATGGGTGGTGTTGATGGGGTTGCGTAATGGAGTTTGTTTTTGGATGTCGCTTTGGTATCGCGGTTTTTGTTGGTAACAAATTAGGGTGAGTGGTGGTAATTTAAAAAAACTATCAGTAGCTTATGTTTTGGGGACGGTTGGGGGTTATTGGTATTAGGTTTGTAAGTTGTTGAAGTTGGAGTAGCTTTTTTGGGGGAGTAAAAAACATGTTTTTTATTCGGAATTATCAAAAATCAATGTGTTATATGTTTTTTTGCGTGTTTGTAGGATGGGTTGACGCTAGGAAGCCCATCGTTTGTCGCTTAGTTTGATGGGCTTCCTAGCGTCAGCCCATCCTACGTTTTGGTGTTGTTTGGTGGGATTAATTGATGTGTTCACGGAGCCTTGGCGGCTCCGGTTTTGCTGGCGGTGCTGGTTTTAGCCTTCTTGTTCAGGTGTGGCGCGTAAAAACCAGTTGCTGTTGATGTGTCCGTGAAATGCGCCAAGTTTGTTTTGCAAGTCATCTAAGATGCCGCGTAATTGCAATTGGGTGGCGTTGTGGGTGTTGATGGTTTGTATGTATTCGGTCAGTTCGGTGACTTTATCGGGTAGTCCGTCGTTGTTAGGCAGTCTGCTGACGCAATCGCTGATTTCTTGTAAGCAGTAGCTAACGGAGCGCGGTAAGTGTTGGTCATGCAGTAAAAAATCTAATACGTCGTCGCCGTGAATGCGGGTGCGGACATGCTGGCGGTACATCAACAAGGCGTTAAGGGCGGTGAGAATGTTCATCCATAAGATGGTTTCGTATTGGCGCAGTTCGTCGCTGCGCGATTCCGACAGCAGTAACGAGGCCAAGTCTAATATCCGGCTGGTCATGTCGGCGCGTTCTAAGTTGCGGCCTAGACGGATGAAGCGGTAGGGGTGGTGGTGGCTCATGTAGCCAGACAACAAGCCTGTAAAACGTTGGCAACCTTTAAGGATTTCGTTAAGGAACAGTACGCGGCTGCGGCGGTTGCTGACGGCATCTAGGTTTTTTTGCACGTACAAGTACATTTCATTGACTTGTTCCCAGGCTTCATCCGGCAATAATTCGCGGGTGGTGCGGATGTTTTCGCGCGCGGCGGTTAACGAAGACAGTAGCGAGCCGGAGTAGTTGGCGTCGGTCAATAAAAAGCGGGTGACGGTGCGTTCGTTGATGGCTTTGTTTTTCTCTAAGAAATCTTGCTCTACGCCATTAATACGAACCAGTTGTTGCCAGCCCATTTCTACGCCTTTGGGCAAATCCATTAACAGGTTCATGTGTACGCTGACCAGTTTGGCGGTGTTTTCGGTGCGTTCCACGTAACGTGCGAGCCAATACAGGCGTTCTGCTGAACGAGATAACATTAGCTGTTCTCCATGTTGATGATCCAAGTATCTTTGCTGCCACCGCCTTGTGAGGAGTTGACCACCAAGGAGCCTTTTTTCAGGGCAACGCGGGTTAAGCCGCCTGCGGTGACGAAGGTTTTCTCACCTTGCAAGATAAACGGGCGCAAGTCGATATGGCGGGGTTCGAGTTTGCCTTTGCATAGAGTGGGCGCGGTGGAGATGGCTAATGTGGGTTGGCCTATGTAGTTGCGCGGGTCTGCTTGGATAACTTTGCGGAAGGCTTCTACTTCTTTGGCAGTGGAATGCGGGCCAACTAACATGCCGTAGCCGCCGGATTCGTTGGCGGGTTTAACCACCAGTTCTGCCAAATGCTCCATGACGTAGTCAAAGTGGTCTTTGTTGCTGCACAGATAAGTGGGGACGTTGGGCAGTATGGGTTCTTCGTTGAGGTAATAGCGGATCATTTCCGGTACGTAAGCGTAGACGACTTTATCATCAGCAACGCCAGCACCCGGTGCGTTGGCGAGGGCGACATTGCCTGCTTTCCATGCACGCATCAGCCCTGGTACGCCGAGGGCGGAGTCTTTGCGGAATACTTCGGGGTCGAGGAAGTCGTCGTCGATGCGGCGGTAGATAACGTCAACTTTTTCTAAGCCTTCGATAGTACGCATGTACACGCAATTATCGGCTTTAACGACTAAGTCGCTGCCTTCAACCAACTGTGCGCCCATTTGTTGTGCCAGATAGGCGTGTTCAAAGTAGGCGGAGTTATAGATGCCAGGCGTCAATACCACAATTTGCGGGTTGCCTTCCACTGGCGCAATGGAGCTGAGCATGTCTTGCAACTGCGCGGGGTAGTCGTCTATGGGCAGTATGTTGATGTCTTGCAGTAATTCAGGAAATACGCGTTTGGTGATGACGCGATTTTCCAGCATGTAAGAAACGCCGGAGGGAACGCGGAGGTTGTCTTCCAAGACATACATGATGCCGTCTTTGTCGCGGACTAAGTCGGTGCCGCAGATATTGGCCCAGACGTTGTGCTTGGGCTTCATGCCGACGCATTCTTTGCGGAAGTTTTTGGAGCTGTTGATGGTTTCGCTAGGGATTTTGCCGTCTTTGATGAATTGTTGTTCGCCGTAGACGTCGCTAATGAAATGGTTCAAGGCAGTCAGACGTTGTTTTAGGCCTTTTTCTATAACATTCCATTCTTTGGAATCGATGATGCGCGGGATGATGTCGAAAGGCCAAGCTCGGTCAATATTGCCTTCATCGGTATACACGGTAAAGGTGATGCCCATTTCCATGATAGCCAGTTCGGCAGCAATTTTGCGCTTGTCTATGTCTTCTTTTTTTAGCGAGTTTAAGTATTGGCATAAACTGTGGCTCATTGGACGAGGTTGGAATTCTGAATACATCAGCTCGTCATAAGCTACGTCGGTTTTGTAGTTTTCCCAGATTGATTTCATAGCCGTTCTTATGGTTATTTATTTTTAGTTATTAGAAAGCATGAAATATGCCATTTAATGTAAAAAAAACGGATTTTAAATCGGCTTGCTATAACGGTGCGTTACGTTTGTTCGAGGGTTTTTTGATGGCTTATTTTGGACTGCCATGCGCTATGATAGTGCGTTTTTTGATAAATGTATCTGTGTCTTGGGAAATATTGCCTCAGTCGGGTGCAAATTTCTAGGGCTTTGCACTAAGGTATGGGGGAATGCCGTATTTGACAGAATTTGATGGCAAATAAGCCGACCAAATAGGATGGTCGGCTAGATAATCGGGAGCTGTATGTCCGTACTTATTTGATTTTTGCTTCTTTGTACATAACATGCTTGCGAACTACGGGATCAAATTTTTTGATCTCCATTTTTTCAGGCATGGTTTTTTTGTTTTTGGTTGTGGTGTAGAAGTGGCCTGTGCCTTCAGTGGAAATCAGTTTTATTTTATCGCGCATTTGTTTATCCTCTTAAGCTTTGATGCCGTTTTTACGTAAATCGACTAATACGGCGTCAATGCCTTTTTTGTCGATGATACGCATACCTTTTGTAGAAACCCGAAGGCGAACCCAACGGTTTTCGCTTTCTACCCAAAATCTGTGGTGTTGCAGATTTGGTAAGAAGCGTCTTTTAGTTCTGTTATTTGCGTGGGAAACGTTATTGCCGGTAATAACGGTTTTGCCTGTTACTTGACATACTCTGGACATGATTAACCTCTAGTGCCTTAATTCAAATTAGCCAAGCTTTATACCAAAAAATCTTTTCAAGGTAAATAACAATCTATAAAATGAAAGCAATCAGCGGTTTCCCGCAAAGCATAAGGACAAAAAATGGCTATTAAACTGGGTATGGTTATGGATCCCATAGCGCGTATCAACATCAAAAAAGACACCAGTTTCGCGATGTTGCTTGAAGCCCAAGCGCGGGGTTGGCAGTTGTATTATATGGAGTTGAATGATTTGTATCTGCGTAACGGCAGGGCTTATGCCCGCGTGCGTAGCTTGTCGGTACAGCGTGATGCCAATAGCTGGTACGAATTTACCGATGCGCTAGACATGCCTTTAGATGAGCTAGATGTCATCTTGATGCGTAAAGACCCACCATTCGACCAAGAATATATTTACGCCACTTATATATTGGAGCGCGCTGAAAGCATGGGTGTATTGGTGGTCAACAAACCTCAATCTTTGCGCGATGCCAATGAAAAGCTATTTACCGCCTGGTTTTCGCAATGCTGTGCTGAAACTTTAGTAGCGAGAGATTCCCAGCGGATTCGGGCATTTTTGCAAGAGCATGGTGAAATCATCTTAAAGCCGTTGGATGGCATGGGCGGCACCTCCATTTTCCATATCCGCCAAAATGATCCCAATATCAGCGTTATTTTAGAAACCATGACCGCCTACCAAAGCCGTTATGTGATGGCGCAAAAATACATCCCGGCTATTAAAGATGGTGATAAACGCATACTTGTCGTCAATGGTGAGCCCGTGCCGTATTGCTTGGCGCGTATTCCAGCGCAAGGGGAAAGCCGGGGTAATTTAGCCGCAGGCGGACGCGCTGAAGGTCGGCCTCTATCAGAAAGTGATTGGTGGATTGCTAGGCAAGTAGCACCGGTATTGCGGGAAAAAGGCTTGGTATTTGTTGGCCTCGACGTTATCGGTGATAAACTCACTGAAATAAATGTTACCAGCCCTACTTGTGTCCAAGAGCTGGATAAACAATTTGGCTTGAATATTAGCGGCCTATTAATGGATTACATAGAATCGGCTTTACCCATCTAAGCTATGAAGAAAACCAAGCAGCCATTTGCCACTAACCATCGTTTATCAGACCGGGATTCGTTGCTGATAACCTTGATATTGGCGGCGTTACTGCATTTCGTGGTTATCTTTGGATTAAATTTTAAGATGCCCGATCAGCCAGAAGTAACGCCCAAATCCATCGATATAACCTTTATTAACACACCTTCGAAAAAAGCCCCCAAAGAAGCCAAATTTGTGGCAGAAGACAATCAGATTGGTGCGGGTGCTGCCGTAAAAAAACAGCAACAGCCCAAACTAAAAATGCCTAGTGAAGGTGATGGCAAATCCAAACAAGTGAAAAAACCTGTGCTTGAAGAAAAGCAGGCGAAATCAGAGCCGAAAGTGATTGTCCAAAAACAAGCCAAACAGGCGGTAGAAACGGCAAACAACAAACACACGGATGAAAATGAAGTCGAGCAGCACCCGCAGATTTCCGCCGAAAGCCTGCAACAGCAAATTGCCCAATTGGGTACAGAAATCGGCTTTGGCGAGCAAGGCGCTGATGACAACAAAATAAATTTCGTCAACATTGCCAGTGCGCGTAAATACCTAGGCGCGGGCTATTTAGAAGCTTGGCAAACAAAAGTGGTGCGTATTGGCAATTTAAATTATCCTGCCGTTGCCGCCAAAAAGAACTTCTCCAGCGCCTTGATGATGGATGTGGGTATTAAAAGTGACGGAAGCATTTACAGCATTAACATTACCAAATCTTCCGGCAACCAAGCATTAGATGAGGCGGCAAAACGGATTGTAAGGATGAGCGCGCCGTTTCCGCCAATTCCTGCGGATTTGCTGAAGGAACTAAAGCTTAAACAACAAGATATTTTGATGATTAGCCGTGTTTGGAAATTTTCAGACGAATCCGGTATGGTCGCCCATTAAGGAAGTGCTGAACAAATTGATTCCGATCATGCTTCGACAGGCTCTCGGCAACCGCTCCTGCGTTGCTCTAACTCCTGCATCCATGCAGTCGAGCACGAACGGAATCAATTCGTTACCGTTCGGCCTGAGCTTGTCGAAGGCTTTGTTCATCGATTCCTTAATAATCAGCGTTTAATTCGCTGGGATTGCTTTACTGGCTAAAACCCCAACACCTAGCTTTGCCCATTTAAGAACCCGTTCTAAGCCGCTTCCAGCCAATCGGCAACTGACACCGCAGCGGCAAATGGATACCTTACGCCAAACCTACATTCCCTAGATTTATGACTGACGTTACCTACTTAAATAATCAATTTATTATTGCCATGCCAAATTTGGCGGATCCGATTTTTTCGCATACCGTCACATTTTTATGCCAGCACAACAAAGATGGCGCATTAGGTATTGTTATCAATAGGCCAACTTCAATGAAATTGGGCGAGATTTTTACCCAAATGGATATTAAAGTCCGGTCAGAAGCGGCTAGCCAAGCGCCAATCTATGCCGGAGGCCCGGTACAACAAGACCGTGGCTTTGTCTTGCACACCCCAAGCCGCGAATGGAGCGCCAGCATGATGGTATCTGACCATATTGCCTTAACCACCTCGCGCGATGTTTTGGAAGCCATCGCCGTTGATGAAGGCCCTGAACATTATCTGATAGCCCTAGGTTATGCAGGTTGGGGCGAAGGCCAATTGGAAAAAGAAATCATGGCGAATTCTTGGTTGAATACCCCGTACGGGCAAAAAATCCTTTTTGAAACCCCCGTTAACCAGCGTTGGAATGCCGCTGCCAGCCAGATTGGCATTGATATTAACCGCTTAACCACGGCAGCCGGACATGGCTAAGCCAGACCCATTGGCAAGCAAAGCCAGTAGCGATACTTATTTGGGATTTGATTTTGGCACCAAAAAAATCGGTGTTGCGGTTGGACAAACCACCACGGCGACCGCCAGTCCCTTGCAAACCATCCCGTCACCACGCGAAATTCCCAACTGGGATGCCATCGGCAAATTAATTCAAGAATGGCGGCCTGTGGGCTTGGTGGTCGGTATATCCCGGCAACAAGATGGCAGTGATAATCCAGTCACGCCGAGAATGTTAAAATTCTGCCGCCAATTGGAAGGCCGTTACCAATTGCCTGTCCACCAACAAGATGAAATGCTGTCCACCTATGAAGCCAAACAATTATTGTTTGATGATATGGGTGTCAACGCAACCAAGCTCTGGGCTGTGCAAGACCAGTTAGCCGCCCAGCTTATTTTACAAACCTGGTTGAACCACCATTAACACTATGTCATTAAAATTATTGGAAATTAATACCTTACTCAACCAGCTTGAAGCCTCGCTGGTACAAACCGTCAGTGACAGGCAATTGTCACAGCCGTTAATGATCGGCATACGCACTGGCGGTGTTTGGGTTGCCGAAGAACTGCACCAGCGCTTACAAATTACCGAACCTCTGGGCTTGCTCGATATTTCCTTTTATCGCGATGATTTTTCCCAAATTGGTATGCACCCAAACGTAAAGCCCAGCCAACTGCCACCACAAATTGAAGGCCGCGATATTATTTTGGTGGACGACGTGTTTTATACCGGACGGACTATCCGCGCGGCCTTAAACGAGATTTTTGATTACGGTCGCCCAAACCAAGTGCTGTTGGCGGTATTAATTGAACGCGGCGGCAAACAAATCCCGATTTGCCCCGATTGCGTCGGCGCAAAAGTGGATTTGTCCCCAGAGCAACGCATTAAATTGGTGGGGCCAAACCCATTGGCAATCGATATATTAGATACACCTGTTGCAGGTGTTAAATCATGAGTAATTTGCAACTGACCGCAGAAGGCAAGCTCAAGCATTTTTTAACCATCGAAGGCTTAAGCCAATCCTTACTGACGGAAATTCTTGATACTGCCGAATCGTTCGTCAACCCCACCGACCAACAAATAAAAAAAGTACCGTTATTGCGCGGTAAAACTATCGTCAACCTGTTTTTTGAAAACAGCACCCGCACCCGCACTACCTTTGAACTGGCGGCTAAACGCTTATCTGCCGACGTGTTGAGCATGAGCATTTCAACCTCTTCAACATCCAAAGGCGAAAGCCTGCTTGATACTATCCGCAATCTGGAAGCCATGTATGTGGATATGTTTGTGGTGCGCCATGGCTTAAGCGGCGCGGCGCATTTTATCGCCCAGCAAACCGCTAACCACATCAGCGTGATTAACGCAGGCGACGGCCAACATGCCCATCCCACCCAAGCCATGCTGGACATGTTTACCATCCGCCAAGTGAAAAAAGATTTTTCCAAACTTCGCGTGGCAATCATTGGCGACATCCTGCATTCCCGCGTTGCCCGTTCACAAATTCTCGCCTTGAACACTTTGGGTGCGGCGGAAGTACGGGTGATTGCCCCGAAAACCTTATTGCCCGCGCATGTACAAACCTTGGGGGTGAGCGTTTGCCATAACCTTAACGAAGGTTTGCAAGATATTGATGTCATCATCATGCTGCGCCTGCAAAAAGAGCGCATGACTTCCGCGTTATTGCCTAGTGAATCGGAATATTTCAAATGCTTTGGCCTTACCGAAAGCAAACTGAAAATTGCCAAGCCGGATGCCATCGTTATGCACCCGGGGCCAATTAATCGGGGCGTGGAAATTGATTCTAAAGTCGCTGACGGCCCGCAATCGGTCATCCTGCAACAAGTCAGCAACGGCATTGCCGTACGGATGGCAATCATGTCGATGGCGATGCAGCCACAAGGAGCGATTTAATGAAACGGATACACATTAAAAACGGGCGGATTATTGATCCGGCAAATGATGTGGATAGCATCGGCTCGGTCTATGTTGCCGATGGCAAAATTGTCGCGGTGAATACTGAGCTTGATGGTTTCCAAGCCGATGAAGTGATTGATGCCCAAGATAAGATTGTCTGCCCAGGTTTTGTGGATTTAAGCACCCGCTTGCGCGAACCCGGACAAAGCCGGAAAGCCACGTTCCAAAGCGAAACCTTGGCTGCCGCCAGTGCAGGTATCACTAGCCTGTGTTTGCAGCCAGATACCAAGCCCGTGATTGATACCCCAGCGGTCGCCGAGTTGATTAAAGAATTAGCAGAAAAGGCTAACTACCCGCAAATTTATCCGATAGCAGCGTTAACCCAAAAATTGGAAGGCAACGAGCTAAGCTCAATGTTGTCACTAAAACAAGCAGGCTGTATTGCTGTCGGTAATGCCAGCAAGCCGATCAGCAATTTATTGATTTTACGGCGGGCTATGGAATACGCCGCCAGCCATGATTTGTTGCTGATGTTCCGCCCCAATGATTATTGGCTGGGCAATAAAGGTTGTGCCCACGAAGGTGAAATCGCCACCCGTTACGGCTTGCCTAGCATCCCCGATGCCGCCGAAAGTATCGCCTTGGGGCAATGTTTGGAATTGGCAGAATTGACGGGTTGCCGGGTGCATTTCGGGCAGCTGAGTTGCAAACGTTCGGTAATTAAAATTCATCAAGCCAATAAATACGGCTTAAAAGTCACCGCTGATGTCGCTATTCACCAGTTACATCTGACTGAAAATGACATGATTCCGTTTGATAGCGCTTACCATGTTTTGCCACCGTTACGCACCGAAGCCGACAAACAATATCTACGCCAAGGTTTGGCGGGCGAGACTATTACCTGTATTTGTTCCGACCATCAACCGCATGACGTTGATGCCAAATTGGGCGCGTTTCCCGAAACCGAGCCGGGCATTTCTTCCTTAGAGACCTTGTTGCCGTTAATGCTGAAATTGGTTGCCCAACATGCCATCACCTTGCACCAAGGTATCGCTGCGATAACCCAAAACCCCGCAGCTATTTTGGGCTTGCCTGCTGGTGCATTAACCGTGGGTTATCCGGCGGATATTTGCGTATTTGATGCGGAAATGAGCTGGCAAATTAACCAAGATAATTGGAAAAGCAAAGGCGTCAACACGCCGTTTTGGGGTGAAACCATGAAAGGCCGGGTTACTGAAACCTTGCAGGCAGGTCGGGTGATTTATCGATTAGCCGTTGGCGTTGACAAAAGCTAAGTGACAGGCACGTTGTTTAAACTGTTTTCTGCATCATTGGAGTTATGTTATGAATCCAACACCCGATAATAGCGACAAGGTCAAATTGCCGTATTTTGATTATCTGCTGGCGCTGATAAAAAACGATAATGAGGCTGTAGCAAAAAGTTTTGGTCGGCATGTGCATTGGGGCTATTGGCAAGACCCAGAATTGGCTACTTTAAGCTTGGACGATTTTAGCGAGGCAGCGGAAAATCTCAGTGAGCAAGTGTGTCTTGCTGGTGCAGTAAGCGATAAGCTGACGGTATTGGATGTCGGTTGTGGTTTTGGTGGTACGGTTGCCCATATCAATGAACGCTACAAGGGCATGGCGTTGACAGGTCTTAATTTGGATGCGCGGCAATTAGCCAGGGCGCAGGAAATGGTATTGCCGCTAGCGGACAATGGTATTGTTTTCCAGCAAGGCGACGCTTGCGCCATTCCGTTTCCCGACCAAAGTTTTGATGTGGTTTTGGCGGTGGAATGTATTTTCCATTTCCCAGACCGCAAACAATTTTTTAAAGAAGCTTATCGGGTATTAAAGCCGGGCGGCGTGTTGGCGTTATCGGATTTTGTCCCTAGTGAGCGCTTTAAGCCTTTTGCCAAGTTTAAACTTTCGGGCTGGGGATTTTATGGCAAATGCAATATCAGCCATACCGCCGCCGATTATCGTAAATTGGCGGCGGATACGGGATTTTCGGTGACGGTCGAGCGTAATATCACCAAAAATACCTTGCCGACTTATCCTTACTTACGTTCACTGGCAAAAAGCCAGCGGGTGGGTAGTTTTAGTGCTGCTTTTGAAACCTTAGGTGTTGAATTGCTAAGCCGTACCGGATTGTTGCATTACTACATCTACGGCTTTCAAAAAAACTAACGGTTTCGGAGTAAAAAACATGTTTTTTACTTTTACAGAAAAACTTCGTTGGAATTAACTTTTTGATGGTAAAGCATTTCAGGTTTAAAAAAACCTGAAATGCTTAGATTTGGGATGAGGACAAGCGGAACTTGCTATTTAGCAAAATCCTAAATTACTTAGCCTTTACCACGCGTACGCGTGTGGGATTTTTCTTTAGTAATTTCGATAGATTCAAAACGTTTTTCAACGAATTGGATGATGAGGTCGGCAATGTCTTTACCGCTGGCTGCTTCAATGCCTTTTAAACCAGGTGAAGAATTTACTTCCATAATCACCGGGCCGTGGTTGGAGCGCAGCATATCCACACCACAAACATTCAAGCCCATGATTTTTGCCGCCCGTACCGCAGTAGAGCGTTCTTCAGGTGTCAAACGGATCAGGGCTGCCGAGCCGCCGCGATGTAAATTCGAGCGGAATTCGCCTTCAGCACCTTGGCGCTTCATTGCCGCAACCACTTTATCACCGATGACGAAACAGCGGATATCGCTGCCGCCAGCTTCTTTAATAAATTCTTGCACCATGATATTGGCTTTTAAGCCCATAAACGCTTGAATAACACTTTCGGCGGCGTTATGGGTTTCCGCCAGTACCACGCCTATGCCTTGTGTGCCTTGTAGCAGCTTTATCACCAAAGGTACGCCGCCAACTTGTTCAATTAAGTCGGTAATGTCGTCTGGATTGCTGGCAAAGCCGGTAACGGGCAGGCCGATGCCTTTTCTTGCTAATAATTGCGTGGAGCGTAATTTATCGCGGGAGCGCGAGATGGCAACAGATTCATTCAGCGGGAAGACATTCATCATCTCAAATTGCCGCAGCACTGCTGTTCCGTAAAAGGTGACAGAGTTGCCGATTCGCGGTATTACCGCATCAAATTCAGTGAGTTCTTCACCCCGGTAATGGATAGTGGGGTTGTGGGAAGTGATGTTCATATAACAACGAAGGACATCCAAAACACGGACTTCGTGACCGCGAGCTTCTGCCGCTTCAACCAAGCGGCTAGTGGAATACAGCTTGGTGTTGCGCGATAAAATGGCAATTCTCATGATGTCTCAGGTTACGGGGAAAAAACAGCGGCTATTTTGGCATGAAACGGTAACTTGCACTATCAGGATTTTATCAAGGCAACGCTTTTAATGAGAGGGCGCAGAACATGGTTTGCGCCCTTTTTGTAGGTGGTTATTTTATAAAGCTTTCACCAGATTAAAAATCATAGCTAAGACCGATGTCATAACCTTCAAAACGGTTGGGGTCTTGAATACTGAATACATATTTGGCACTTAAAGAAAGTGAGTCTGCCAAACCAAAAGTGGCTTTATTCAGCCAGTCGACTTTATTGATGGTGCTTAATTCCATGCCGACTTCATTGTATTGGCTGATAAATACCGTTGAGCCGAAAAATTCGGTATCGGTAAAAATAGCTTTTGCCCGAACGTCGTGGCTAAAAACTTTAAACGGCAATATACGGCTGGGCATGATGCCGTTTTTCAACACATAGTTGTTAATGTTTGGGTCAGAACTAATTAAGTTGTTGATGCTTAAAGGTAAGGTTTTGTAATAACCAAACATGTTGACCAAAGTGTTGTCGTATTCGCCAATATTAAAGCGGTAATTGCTGGCTATCGATGCAGAAAATACTTGGCCTAAACTGGCAAGGTCTTGTGAACCAATGGCACCGTAACTGACGCTAGGGATCAGCGACCAATTGTCGGTGATAGGATGCTTATAACCCAAACCTAAGCTGCCCTGAAAAGAAGAGGCTTGTCCGACGGTGATGTAGTTGAATTGACCGTTGACTAGTAATTGTTTGCGTGGGTCATCGGAATCAATACCGAAAGCCTTGCTGATGGGGATGCTGATTATCGAGACATCGACACTTTTGCCGCTATTAGAGCGTTGGATGTAAGTGCCGCCAGCAACACCTACCATAATGGGATTGGCGGAAGAGACAGTTGCCCCACCATTTGACGTTTTGCTGGTGTTGCTGCTGGAAGCACTACTAGTATTTGTTGTTGGGGATATGTTGGTCGCGTTACTAAAACTGTTGCTGAGCAATTGCCCTTGTAAGCTGCTTGGGTTACCTGCCAATTGCGAGTTTGGGGTGCTGGCGACTTGGTATTCGACAATTTTTGAATAAGTGCCGTCAACATCGTCCCGCAAATAGTTTTCTAAGTTTTTAGTGGTTTCGTTACGGCTAGTGCCGTCAAAAACTTTGGTGACACCAATATTTGGGATGTTCAATATGAGATTGTTGCTGTTTTCTTGAAGGGTGACGTTAATTGGTACGCCTTGGTAAATGGTATTGGCTTGCACTGCCCAAGTAGAATCATAGCCGTCAAATTCCCGTTGAAAGCCTTTGTTTCTCAGTTGGTCAAAAAAATTATCGGCCTGGTCAAACTCAAAAGCTTTAGTTTGGGCAATGCCAGTGTCAGGATTTGTTGCGGTAATATCTGCTGTAAAAATGCCTGCAAAAGCACAATAAGGAAATGCAGATATTAGTAATGATGCGGTTAATTTTTTCATAGTAATTTAGCCCCTTATTTATTATGTGAACAACTTAATGATAGCAACAACGCAGACAGTCTAACCAAGATTAGTAGAAGTTTTTGCTAAAAATGAGTTTTTTTTGAACTAATTCAAAAATAGCGTTATTTAACCTTAGCCTTGTTAAGGCAGGCGATAATCGCTAACCTTGCTGACTTACATGACAGCCAACGGCTTATTATTAAAGCACTTTTTTGTTAAGGGAATGTTTAGGTGTTCCATTCGGGAAGCATTTTTTATTAAAACAGCATTTAGGAGTTGCATTTTGGTTTCATTAACCACCCCAGTGGCTGATTTCGGCCTATCGCCGCCAGATTTTTGTTTACCCGGTGTTGATGGGCGTGACTGGACACTATCCCAGTGCATGGGCGAGAACGGCTTGCTGGTTATGTTTATCTGTAACCATTGCCCGTATGTCATCGCCGTGCGTGATCGTATAGTCCGGGATACCAATGAATTGAAAAACTTTGGTATTGCGTCTGTTGCTATTATGTCCAATGACAGCGCCGCTTACCCTGAAGATTCCTTCGCCAATATGCAGCGTATAGCGGAAAACTGCCAGTTTGGGTTTCCGTATTTGTTGGATGACAGCCAAGCGGTCGCCAAAGCTTATGGCGCGGTGTGCACGCCCGATTTCTTTGGCTATCATGTTACCAATGGCTTGCAATATCGGGGGCGGTTGGATGCCAGTCGCAAGCAAGCCGCCCCAGCTGATACAATACGCGACTTGTTTACAGCCATGAAAGGCATTGCCGTCAACGGAAAAGGCCCGGTAGAGCAAATTCCCAGCATCGGTTGCTCGATCAAATGGAAACCCGATTCACTTTAAAACAGCTTCATAACCCCAAAACTTACCGAGAGAGAGAATATGTCAATACAAAGAATGGTTGATTTAGATTTAACAGGCAAAAAAGTGTTGATTCGTCAGGATTTGAACGTACCTGTCAAAAACGGCAAAGTGACCAGCGACATCCGTATCCAAGCCAGTGTGCCAACTATTCAAATCGCTTTGGAAAAAGGCGCGGCGGTGATGGTGATGTCACATTTGGGCCGTCCTGAAGAAGGAATTTTTGATGAAGCTTCTTCTTTAAAACCTGTGGCTGATCGCTTGTCTGAATTATTAGGCAAACCAGTACGTTTGGAACGCGATTGGTTGGAAGGCATTACTATTGCCGCTGGTGAAGTGGTGTTGTGCGAAAACGTGCGTTTTAACGTTGGCGAAGAAAAAAATAGCGACGAATTAGGCCAAAAAATGGCTAAGCTTTGTGACGTGTTTGTTATGGATGCTTTTGGCACCGCACATCGCGCCCAAGCTTCTACCCACAGCGTGGCGAAATTCGCTCCAATCGTCTGTGCCGGCCCTTTGTTGGCGAGTGAATTGGATGCGTTAGGCAAAGCCTTAGAAACGCCAACTAAACCATTAGTAGCGATTGTTGGTGGTTCTAAAGTATCGACAAAATTAACGGTATTAGAATCGCTTTCCAAAATTGTCGACCAATTGATCGTTGGCGGCGGCATTGCCAATACCTTTATCGCCGCAGCGGGATATTCAGTCGGCAAATCTTTATATGAAGCGGATTTGATTCCTGAAGCGCAACGCTTAATGGCGGCAGCTAAAGCCGCTGGTTCAGACATCCCAGTGCCAGTCGATGTGGTTTGTGCCAAAGAATTTTCAGAAACCGCCGTAGCCACCATTAAAAAAGTCGATGAGATTGAAGCCGACGATATGGTTTTGGATATTGGGCCTGAAACCGCAAAAATGTATGCCGATATGCTGAAATCAGCTGGCACGATAGTTTGGAATGGCCCAGTCGGCGTGTTCGAAATTGAACAATTCAGCCACGGCACACAAGTGTTGGCAGCGGCGATTGCGGAAAGCCCTGCGTTCTCTATCGCAGGCGGCGGCGATACCTTAGCGGCAATCGACCAATTCGGTATTAATGATGGCGTTTCTTACACCTCAACAGGCGGCGGCGCATTCTTGGAATTCCTTGAAGGTAAAGAATTACCAGCCGTTGCGGTTTTAAAATCAAGACAATAAGCCCTTAAAAGCATATAATCTTTTCCCCCTGTATTGTCCTGCATCAGCCTGATTTTTGACTAAATTCTCAGGCTGATGTCTTAAACCGAAGGTATATCGATGGCTAGAGTTACGATTGAAGATTGTTTGGAAACGGTAGAAAACCGCTTTCATTTAGTATTGTTGGCAAGCACCCGCGCCCGTCAATTAAGTCACGGCGCAACCGAATTTTTGCCACGCAGCAAAGATAAAGACACCGTTTTGGCATTGCGCGAAATCGCCGCTGGTCATGTTACGGCTGAAAATATTGGCCAATTGCATCGCGTCAGCGAACCTAGCGATTACACACCGATGTTTTAAGCGGTAAAGCCGACATGTTATCGACAGCTGAGCCCATAGATGCAGAATTACCCCAGGAAGCCCTGGTAAAAAAACTGTGTGCGACGTTGTCTGGCTATCTTGATGCCAAGCAAATAGATGATTGTGTACGCGCTTACCATTTTGGCGCGTCTGCCCATGATGGGCAGGTACGCAAAAGTGGCGAAGACTATATCTGCCATCCGGTTGCCGTGGCAATATCCCTCGCCGAAATGCGGATGGATGCCAACGGTATCATGGCGGCGATTCTGCATGATGTGATTGAAGACACCAAAGTCAGCAAAAAACAGCTCGCAGAAGAATTTAACAAAGAAGTCGCTGAATTGGTTGATGGCGTTACCAAACTCAGCAAAATTGACAGCAAATCCCGTGCTGAAGCCCAAGCCGAAAATGTCCGGAAAATGTTTCTGGCGATGGGCAAGGATTTGCGCGTCATTATGGTGAAACTCGCTGACCGTTTGCACAATATGCAAACCTTAGGCGTGATGCCACCGGAAAAAAAACGCCGTATCGCCAGAGAAACTCTCGATATTTACGCGCCTATTGCCAACCGCTTAGGCATGAATTCCATACGGCATCAGCTAGAAGTCTTAAGCTTTGAGGCCATATACCCAACCCGTTATCGGATACTGAATAAAGCCGTCAAAAAAGCCCGTGGCAACCGTCGGCACATCATCAACACCATTGAAAGCGCGATAAACATCCGCTTACAAGAAGCGCAATTGCCCTGTGAAGTGTCGGGGCGGCAAAAAAACCTGTGGAGCATTTACGAAAAAATGCGCCAAAAAAAGGTATCGCTGGCAGCCATTTTTGATGTCCACGCCTTCCGGATTTTTTGTGATGATGTCGATAGCTGTTACCGCGTGCTTGGCGTTATCCATAATTTATACAAACCTATTCCAGGCCGCTTCAAAGATTACATCGCCTTACCCAAGGCCAACGGTTACCAATCGCTGCATACTATACTGATTGGCCCGCACGGCTTACCTATTGAAATCCAAATTCGCACCCATGATATGCACCGGATGGCAGAATCTGGGATTGCCGCGCATTGGTTGTACAAATCAGAAGACGACAAAAGCGAAAAATTCCGCGCCCGAGCCAATGAATGGCTGCGGGATTTATTGGAAATTCAAAAAACCGCAGGCGATTCCCTAGAGTTTATCGATAACCTCAAGATAGACCTGTTCCCGCAAGAAGTATTTTTGTTCACCCCGAAAGGCGGCATCATCAAATTACCGCGTGGTGCAACCGTGGTGGATTTCGCCTACGCCGTACATACCGATATTGGCAACGCCTGCGTTTCTGCCCGCATAGACAAACAGCTAGTGCCGTTACAAACCAAGTTGGAAAATGGCATGACTGTGGAAGTAATAACCGCCGTTTGGGCGAGACCAAATCCACTGTGGCTAAATTACGTCATTACCGTAAAAGCCCGCTCCAGCATTCGCAATTATCTCAAGCATTTCAAACAGCAAGAAGCCATCAACCTAGGGCGGCGCTTGTTAGAAAAAGAACTGCAATCCATGGATGTGTATTTAGAACAAGTCGAACAAAGCCGATTAATCGAGCTGCTTAAAATCAGCAATATGCACTCGATTGACGAATTGCTGGAAAATATCGGCTTGGGTAACAAAATGCCGTTCTTAGTTGCCAAGCAACTGACCCAGTTTGATGTCAATGCCAACGTCAAGCTCAATAACGCCGAACAAACCACCAAAACGCCATTAGTGATTAAAGGCACAGAAGGCATGGTGATTACCTTAGCTAAATGTTGCCGCCCAATACCTGGCGACTCCATTATCGGCTTCTTTAATCCGGGTAAAGGCATTGTTGTCCATCACCATGAATGCCGTAACCGCACCGTTACCAGCAAAAAACACAGCAGTTGGTTGGATGTGGAATGGAGCCAAGATGTCGTTGGCGATTTCCCTGTCGATTTGCGTATAGAAATCCTTAACCAACGCGGCGCTTTAGCAACCGTCGCCGCCGCCATTTCAGAAAATGATTCAAATATCGAAAACGTCACCGTGGTTTATCAAGATGACCGGGTTTGCGTGGATATGATTACCTTAACAGCAAAAGATCGGGTGCATTTAGCCAATATTATTAGGCGCTTGAAAGAAGTGCCCGTAGTGTTGAAACTTACCCGGATAAAGGCTTAGGCATATTTTGCCAATACAGCGAGTAACGAGTAGCCCGCATGAAGCTTTGCGTAATGCGGGAACATCGAAGCCACGAAAGCCCCTGATTCCGCAAGCTCCATAAGGACTACTTGCTAAAAACTGAAATCCTGCCCGTTTAGAACATACCCCCAATGAGTTTAGGATAATCATGAACGCCAACATTTTAACCAGAAATAACGTCAAGATATTTGGTACAGGGAAACAACCCTTGGTTTTTGCCCACGGTTTTGGTTGCGACCAAAACATGTGGCGGTTTGTTACCCCGGCATTTGCGGAGGCATACCAAATTGTTTTGTTTGATTATGTCGGTTCGGGAAAATCCGACCTTGCTGCTTATAATTCGGCGCGATATAGCCATCTTAGTGGCTATGCCCAAGATATTAATGACATTGTCGACAGCTTAGGGTTGGAAGACATTATTTTTGTCGGGCATTCGGTCAGCAGTGTCATCGGTATGCTGGCCTCACTGAAAAAACCAGAACGCTTCCAGCAGCTGATTATGGTTGGCCCGTCGCCCCGTTACATCAATGACCCGCCCGATTACGTCGGTGGGTTTGAGCGGGCAGATATTGAAGGCTTGTTTGCCATGATGGATAAAAATTACCTCGGCTGGGCGAGTTTTTTAGCACCTGCTATTATGCAAAATCCCGAAAAGCCAGAATTAAGCAATGAATTAAAAGACAGTTTTTGTTCGACTGATCCGGTTATTGCCCGACAGTTTGCCCAAGCGACTTTTTTCTCTGACAACCGCGAAGACCTTGCCAAAGTACAAGTGCCGTCATTAATTTTGCAATGTACCGATGATATTATCGCGCCGCTGGTGGTCGGCGAATATCTGCACCAGCACTTACCACAAAGCACTTTACGGGTGCTGAAAGCCACTGGGCATTGTCCGCATTTAAGCCATCCTGATGAAACGATCACGGTGATAAAAGATTATCTTCGTGACATGGCTTCAGATTAAGCAGGCAAAATTAAGGGGATGCCAATGGATGAAATGCTTGATACCGCACCTTGTGGCTTTTTATCCTTCACCGATAACGGCATCATTACTTTAATCAACCAAACACTGTTGGCTGATTTAGCTTATAGCAGTGAAGCCGTGCTTAATCAGCATATCAACGTGTTACTGCCTATGGCGGGACGCATTTTTTTTCAAACCCATTTTTTCCCCTTATTGGTTTCGCAAGGCCGAGCCTTGGAAATTTATTTGTCTGTAAAAACTGAAAACGGCACGGAAATCCCAATGCTTTTGAACGCTGTCAGGAAACAGCGCGGGCAGCAGTATGCCAATGATTGTTCGCTGATGGTAATCCACCAACGCAATGAATTTGAAGACCAAATTATCCGCTTAAAAAACGCTGCGGAAGTGGCGGTACGGGAGAAAGAAAAAATTTATCAAGAGTTGCTAGACGCGCACCAGCGTTTGGATGACAAACGCGCCAAATTGCAAGTTGCACTCAATTTGTTGGAAAAAATGGCGACGACTGATGAGTTGACCGATTTAAAAAACCGCCGAACATTTGAAGAAACATTGAGCAGGGAAATTGAGCACGCCAAGCGTTCCCTTTGGCCAGTTTCCTTAATCATTGTTGATGCTGATCATTTCAAAAGCATTAATGACACTTTCGGTCATCCGGTTGGTGACCGCTACTTACAGCAATTGGCAAAAATTTTGCAATCGAATGTACGCAAAAACGATTTGGTGGCCCGCTATGGCGGCGAGGAATTTGTGGTTGTCTTGCCCAACACAAAAGCCGCTGGTGCAGTCATGATTGCTGAAAAGTTAAGAAAAGCGGTAGAAGTGTCAATATGGCCAGAACGCCCACTCACTACCAGCCTTGGCATCGCCACACTTTCTGACGGCATCACCGAAAAGGCCGAGTTGCTGAAACTAGCCGACCAAGCGTTGTATTACTCTAAGCATCATGGACGCAACCGAGTTACCCATTTTAATGAATTGGAATTTGCTGATCTTTAAACGTTTATTCAATATCGTTTATAAAGCGAGTAGCCCGCATGAGACTTTGCATAAGGCCGTAAGGCGCAATAACCAAGGGGCATTGCGCCACGTTGTTATTGGTATCCGCGCCGAATCATTCGCATTCATCTAGGTCTCTTGGGTAGTTGGTTTTGTGGCTTTATCTTTAATGAGTATAGTCATGCCGTCAAAACCAGCCGATTAATAACAAATTTATCGTTTATCGTTACCACGCTCTGCGTGGTAACGCATCCTGCAACGCTCCTGCGTTGCGTAAGGCGACGCTGGAGCGTCACGGGCGGCATTCCCTGGAGCGTGGGAACGATGGGCAAAGCGAGTAGCCCGCATGAAGTTTTGCGTAATGCGGGATTATTGAAGCCACGAAAGCCCCGGATTACGCAAGCTCCATCCGGGCTACTTATTTAAGGAATCGCTGAACTAAATTGATCCCATTCATGCTTCGACAGGCTCAGCACGAACGGAATCAATTAGTCGACTAGGTTGGGTTAACTGCTTTACCGTTAACCTAACGTATCGAAGCTATTGATGTTGGGTTGCTAAAAGCATGCAACCCAACCTACGATACTGTGCGTACCTTCATCGGCTTAACGATAATGTAAAATGGTACGCACAGCGTACCCTACCTAGCTATATTAATACCCCATAAAAAAACCGCCTTTCGGCGGTTTTTTTATGGGGGCACTAAAGGTAGTTATTTATGGCCTTTAGGTATCATCAACTTGTTGAATTGTTTGGTTTGCAGCCAGACTAAAATTCTAAAACCCAACAATAAAACCAATAAAATCAGATAAAACAACGGCTCCGCCAAATTGCCTTTCAGTTGCCAGAAATAATGGATCATCGCCGCGCAGGAAGCTGCGTAAATGTATCGGTGCAGTTTTTTCCAGTTTTTGCCCATGCGTTTTTTGGCGGCTTTAGGCGAGCTGATCGCTAACAGCAAAATAACAATAAACGCGAAAACGCCAAACCAAATGTACGGGCTTTCCAGTATATCCACGGCGATGTTTCCCCAAACGCCATTATGGTCGGCAAATAAATAACCTAAGACATGCAGGCTGGCGTAGAAAAAACTGTATAAGCCAAATAATTGCCGATAATCCGCCATACCTCGCCATTGGGTGATGACTTGCAATGGCGTAATCGCCAAGGTTAGCCACAAAAACCGCAACGCCCAATCGCCCAAGCGAATATGTAAGGCTTGGATAGCATTAGCGCCTAAATTATCTTGGCTAATATCGACCAATAACATAATCAGCGGGATAAGGCTGGCGATGCAGCAGTACCACCATAATTTATCAGAACGGGTAGCCATCAGAAAAAATGCCGTAAATCCATGTTGGTATACAGCGAAGCCACTTGCTCGGCGTAACCATTAAACAATTCGGTGTTCCTGCGGGCAGTAAATAAGGCACTGCCTAGCGGCCTTTCTGTGGCTTGGCTCCAACGGGGGTGCGATACATCCGGGTTTACGTTGGCGTAAAAACCGTATTCATGCGGTGCGGATTTATTCCAGGTAGTCACAGGCGGTTTGCTTTGTAATTCAATTTTCACGATCGCCTTAATGCTTTTAAAACCATATTTCCACGGCACAACCAAACGTAAAGGTGCGCCGTTTTGTTTTGGCAAATGGTTGCCGTACATGCCAGTAGCCAAAATCGTTAGCGGGTGCATGGCTTCGTCAATCCGTAAGGCTTCCACATAAGGCCAAGCCAACATCAGTCCGCGCTCTTGATTCGGCATAAACTCCGGCTGATAAACGGAAGTAAATTTAACGAATTTTGCGCTAGATAATGGCTTTACCTGCGCCAACAAACGCTGCAATGGAAATCCTAGCCAAGGCACAACCATAGACCACGCTTCCACACAGCGAAACCGATACAGCCGTTCTTCAAGGGGCTGTTGCCGCAGAATATCTTCAAGATAAAACTTGCCGGGTTTTTCCACTTCGCCGCCAATTTCCAACGACCATTGGTCAGTCGGCAGGGCCTGTGCCAAATCACGAACGCTTTCTTTATCAAAAGCGAATTCATAATAATTGTTATAGCTTTGCACCAGTTCGGCTGGCGTGGCAGATAAAGGCGGCGTTTGCCCTGCATTCGCCGCCGCTACTGGTAAAACCCCAGAAGCACCGCTTGCCAATAAGGCTTTGATGAGCGAACGCCGTTGTTTAAAGTGCTGTTCGTCAGTGATTTCCGCGCTGCTGATGGCGGCTTTGGGCTTAATAAGCATGGCTTTTCCCGTTAATGGTTGCTTGGGAAAACACTATCTTCTGCCTTTCGGCAGCCAGCGGAATAGCTTCATGATCTTGCGTTCAGTAATAAATGCCAGTGAGAATAATTGAATGAAATTTTCCGCTTCTATCAAATCCAAGCCGATATGTTCAGGCACTAATTCTTTTCGGGTGCCAAATAACCTATCCCACAACGACAGCACAATGCCGTAATTGCTGTCGTGTTCTTGGCGTAAGGTGGAATGATGGGTGCGGTGCAGGGAAGGGGTGATTATCACTTGCGAAAGCAGGTTTTCTTTGGGCACGCTGATATTGGCGTGATGGAAAAAAATGAAAAACAATTCAATGATTTCAATCGACAGCACTAAATAAGCATTAACGCCGATGACTACCACAAACACGCATTTGTAGAGGATTTCTAATAATAAATCAAACACATGGAAGCGAAATCCGGTAGAGACATTAAAGCATTTGTCGCTGTGGTGGACTTTATGGAAACGCCAAAGCCATTCGTATTTATGGCTATAAAAATGCCAACCGTAGATAGCCAAATCAAAAAAGGCGAACGCCAAAAACCACTTTAACGGCGTTTCACTTAAGCCGCTTAACAGGCCATAACCGGAAAATTGCTGGGCAACCAAAAACAACGACGATGCCCGCAACACCGTTAAAATCACGTTATTGACTAAAAATGCCGTGGTATTGGTGACAAACGATTCCTTGTAAATTTTTTGCGGAAACAGTCGGTAAGGCTTAGCTTTTTCTATCAATAACAGGGCAATAAACGCCAACATTGCCAAACCGAACAGCACTTCATTCGCCACCATGCCGCTGTTTGCAGGGATTTGCTCTACAGGATTCATAGTCTGTCCCTTTAGGCTTCGCTATCAGACAGGCTGCCCAATAATGCGGTTAAGGCTTTGATTTCGTCGCTGGCATTCACTTTATCGGTGATGTCATATTGCACGCCCAAGTAATACATCACCCGGTGTTTGTTATCAAACAGCGGTACGATTTTTAAGTGGTTATGGAATAACGAGCCGTCTTTTTTATAATTCCGCAAGGTGACTTCAACGCCTTCATGCTTGGACATGGCCTCGGCGATTAAAAAACGCGCTTCTTGATTGCGGTCTTCACCTTGTAAAAATCGGCAGTTAAAACCGATGATGTCTTCTTGCCCATAACCTGTTAAGCGCTCAAAAGCCCTGTTGGCATAAATAATGGGCGCATCTTCCAAATCTGGGTCAGACAACGTTACGCCATTAACGCATTCATCCAAAATGGCAGACAACACTTGAGGGATGATGCCGTTATCTTTGTTTACAATAAAAGCCATGATAATTCTCCAAATTCTAGTGATAAGCCAATCGCCATCAGGCGCATTCAACCACGATTAATTTTTTTATATTTTCGACGGTGGTTTCAGCGCCATCTTCAATGGCAGAACGGATCAGTTTTTCAAAAGGGCGCATAAAAACTTCCAGTTCCAATAATTCAAACCGAAAAGTTAAGCGGGTAAGGGGGTGTTGCTCGCGGCTTTCCAACAAATAGCTGTGTTTGTAGGGTGCGGATAAGCCTTGAAAAATCAGTTTTAAATGCGGTTGGTAGTCGGTAATCTCAAAAATGGATTCCACCTGGCTGCCGTTGTCTTCGCGGATTTGTTTGGCTTTAGCGCCGATAAAAACCTGCTTTCCGGTTAATGGCTCAAACCCGATGACTTCTTCCGCCCATTTTGGGTAGTTGTCGAAAAATTGTTCGCCGATAAACAAAAATACGGTGTCGATGGGTATATCAAGTTCGACACTGGCTTCCCCGGCAACGGGTTTGTTGGCATCAAATGGAAATTTAATTTGCATGGCTTCCTCGCGTTGTTAAGCGGTTTTCTCAACATTGTTATAATTATTTTACGGGCCAACGGTGGTTAGTCGTTGGCTGGTGGCCTTGTGCATTTTTATCGACGGCTATTGGTAAGAGCAGCGGTTGGTGAAGCATTGGCCATAAATAACCTGCTCCTTAACATATCCCTAATCTGATTAAGAACAAGAGAAAAATAAGTTTTATGGGCATTTTGCTAGGCAAATTCATCAAGATTAAATGCTGTTGATTTAAGTGATTGATGTTAATTGGTTATTTTTTTGCTGACGGCAAGTGGTGCGTCAGTTGAGAAAAACTTATAGGTTTTTTTGTGCCCAACCAATGTTGAGTTGTCGATATTATTTTTGTAGGGGCGAGCGGCTGCTCGCCTTCTCATAGCAGGATTTTGTAAGGATTCTTAAAAAGGCGGACAGCCGTCCGCCCCTACAGACTAGTACTCAGTCATTCTAGTTTTGTTGGGTAAACGTAAATCCGTTCGTCCTCTACTGCAAGGATGCAGGCTCAAATTATTTACCCGATATATCAAGAATGGCTGAGTATTAGCGGTATCCGATTAATATGCCCACAGCGTATAATCGCAAGCTTTGTTTACCTTAAGGACGCATCATGATGAAAGCAATTATCCAAACCGACCAAGCCCCGCAAGCCATCGGCACTTACTCGCAAGCGGTAAAAGTAGGCCATACCGTGTATTTATCCGGACAAATCCCGTTAGTGCCAAGCACTATGGTTTTAGTGGAAGGCGATATTGCCGCGCAAATCACCCAAGTGTTTGAAAACTTACAAGCAGTGGCGGTAGCGGCAGGTGGTAGTTTTACCGATGTGGTGAAATTGAATGTGTTTTTGACTGACTTAAGCCATTTCCCAATAGTAAATGAAATCATGGGTAAATATTTCCAAGAGCCCTATCCAGCACGCGCGGCGATTGGCGTTGCGGCTTTACCCAAAGGCGCAGCGGTGGAAATGGATGCCATTATGCAATTGCCAGATCAAGAATATCCTGCCAGTTAAGTTGCTGCATTAATCAGGTTTGCCGATGGATATTCTTACTCAGCCTGTTGCCAGCCTGCATGGCGTCGGCGCACAAACGGCAAACCGCCTGCAAAAACTGGGTATCCGCAGCGTTCAGGATTTACTGTTCCATTTGCCGCACCGTTACGAAGACCGCACCCGCGTTTATCCTATTGCCGCAGTCAGCGCTGGGATGAACGTGTTGGTGTGCGGCAAAGTTGAATTTACCGAACTGTTGCCGGGTGGGCGCAAAACCTTGGTTTGTAAAATTAGCGATGCTACTGGGGCGATTTTCTTACGATTCTTCCATTTCAGCGCCGCCCAAAGCCAGCAATTAAAAGCCGATACTTGGCTGTCGGTGTTTGCCGAAGTCCGTTATGGCTTTGCTGGTTTAGAGATGGTGCATCCCGACTATAAAGTCATAGCCCATCCCGATGCGGCGGTAACGGACACCTGCTTAACGGCGGTATACCCACTCACCGAAGGCCTTAGCCAAAATTTGCTGCGAAAAGTGGTGCGCCAAGCCTTGCAAGCCTGCGGACAGCTCACCGACTGGCTACCAGAAAAACTGTTGCGGCAATTTAACTTCCCCAGCTTGGTTGTCGCCCTGCAAACCTTACATGCGCCGGATGAATCGTTGACCATGAACGCTTTGCAAGACGGCAGCTTTCCGGCGTTAAAACGTTTGGCATTTGAAGAACTGTTAACGCATCACTTAAGTTTAAAAACCTTAAAATACCAAGCCAAAACTTGGCCTGCGCCAGTATTCGCCGACCACCACGACCTAGGCTTTCAATCCTTGGCAAAGCAATTTTTGCAAGCCTTGCCATTTCAATTAACGGGCGCACAACACCGGGTGATTGCCGAAATTGCCGCCGATTGCTGCAAACCGTATCCGATGTTGCGGCTAGTGCAAGGTGATGTCGGCTCCGGTAAAACCATCGTTGCCGCGCACACCGCGTTATTGGCGATTAATGCGGGCTATCAAGTCGCAATCATGGCGCCAACGGAATTATTGGCAGAACAACATTTCCGCAATTTCAGCAGTTGGTTTGCCGATTTTTCCGTGCAAATCGGCTCACTCACCGGACAGCTAAAAGGCAAAGCCCGCAGCGAATTATTACAACAACTCGCTGATGGCAGTTTAGCTATCGTTATCGGCACGCACGCGTTGTTTCAAGAACAGGTGCAATTCCAGCGTTTAGGCTTGGTCGTCATCGACGAACAACACCGCTTCGGCGTTAACCAGCGCTTGGCCTTGCGCGAGAAAGCCCAAGTGGCTGGCATTCGTCCACACCAATTGGTGATGACCGCCACGCCCATTCCGCGCACTTTGGCGATGCTCAATTACGCTGATTTGGATATTTCCATCATTGACGAATTGCCGCCCGGACGAAAACCCATCGTCACTAGCGTTATTCCTGCCGAACGCCGCGATGCTGTTATTGAGCGCATAAATGCCTGGGTTGCCAAAACCCGGCAAGCCTATTGGGTTTGCACTTTGATTGAAGAGTCGGAACAACTGCAATGCGAAGCCGCTGAAAAAACCGCCGAAAAACTGGTGTTGGCCTTGCCGGATGTGCGAATTGGCCTGTTACATGGGCGTATGAAACCCTCGGATAAAGACGCGATAATGCAGGCCTTCAAAAATCGGCAGTTGGATTTATTGGTAGCCACCACGGTGATCGAAGTGGGTGTGGATGTGCCCAATGCTGGGCTAATGATTATCGAAAACCCCGAACGCTTAGGGCTAGCGCAACTACATCAGTTGCGCGGACGGGTAGGGCGGGGTAGTGACGACAGTTATTGCCTATTGATGTACCAATCGCCTTTATCAGATACCGCAAGACAGCGGCTAGGCATTTTGCGCGACAGCAACGACGGTTTTGTTATCGCCGAAAAAGATTTAGAGCTGCGCGGCCCCGGCGAAGTGATGGGCACACGGCAAACAGGCTTGATGCGTTTTAAGATTGCCGACTTAAGCCGCGACCAAGCTTTGCTGGAGGACATCCAACAAATCAGTGACGATTTTTTTGCCCATTATGGAAGCGCCATCCCGCCCTTATGTCAGCGTTGGTTAGGCGAATCCGTCAATTATTCAGAGGTTTAAGCGTTTGAACACCCGTAGCCTGTTATTTCAGCAACAACCACGCTGGTTAAAAAATCGCCAAGGCACACGCCAGCAACTCCCAGAAGCGGTGCAATCTTGGGTTTATGAAACAGGCTCATTAACCGCAAGATTACGTCGTCATTACGGCAATCGGGTTGCCGTTAAAGTGCTGCAACAACGTTGGTCGAAACCATCACCATCAGAAGCCAAGCTATTGCGCCAACCACAAACCCGCTACGCCTTAATCCGCGAAGTGCTGCTCTATGCAGATAGCCAGCCATTGATTTTAGCCAGAACAGTCATCCCCCAGCGCACCATAAAAGCCACACACGGCAGCTTAGCGCGCTTAGGCACACGCCCCTTAGGCGAAGTGTTGTTTGCCGATCCTAATTTGGCGCGTGAAGCAATGGAAGTAGTTTTGGTAACCCCGCGTATTTGGACACAAACCGCCCGTGATCTTGGCGACATTACCCAACCAGTGTGGGGTAGGCGCACCGTGTATGCGCTAGAAGGCAATACGATGTTGGTTGCGGAGTTTTTTTTGTTGGATGCGTTGGGGTGTGGCAAGTAAGTTGCCTTACAACTCTACTTTAAATGGTCACGTTTTCGTTTTTTAAATGTTAGGGAGCGCAGGGCATCCTGCACACCAGTTACGGTCAAGATTACTGCGCTCCAAAAACTGTAATGGTCTAATAATTTTGGATAGCCAGAAGAGTCCCTTATACTCCTGACCGAATCTGAAAAGGCCAACCATGAACACACGTAAAACCTTCGCTACCGCCTTCAAGTTGGAAATCGCCAAATTGACGATTGACTAAAATTTCACCATCAAACACGCCTGTGAAGTGTCAGGTGCTGGCGAGACAGGGGTGAAACTCTGGCCCCAGTAATATTTGGCTGAACTGGCAGGCAACCCTTGCTAAATGCCCAGGCACTGCCCCCCCTGAGAAACGGGAAATATAACAATTAAAACAATGAATTAAGTAGCCAGTATTGCCCTGCCGCCTACCAAAAGCTTTTCACTAAATACCAATTAATTTGTAGTATGAGAAAGAAAAATGAAACTTTCTAAAGAAATGGTTACAGCAGCTCGAAAGCGACTATTACAAATGCACTATGAAAGTGGCGTAGGGCATATTGGCGGAAATCTTTCCTGCTTGGATGCAATGTTACTGACGCTACATGAATATGTTGACGCTAACGATAGATTCATCCTTTCAAAAGGACATTCCGCTGGGGCTCTCTATATTGCTTTATGGAGCCTTGGCCGCTTATCCGATGAGTTGCTAACGACATTCCACAATGAGAATACCTTATTAGGTGGACATCCACCGCCTTCAGGTATTAAAGATATTTTGTCTGCTACCGGAAGTCTGGGGCATGGACTTTCGCTTGCTGCTGGCACTGCACTTAGTCTGAAACTTAAAGGGCAAAGTGGTAAGGTCTTTTGTATAACTTCCGATGGCGAATGGCAGGAAGGTTCTACATGGGAGGCAATAATATTTGCATCGCATCATCGTTTAAATAATCTGACGATACTTGTCGATCATAATAACCTTCAGGGATTTGGTTCTACCGATGATGTTGCTTCAATGTCTCCACTGGCAGAAAAAATTGCTGGATTCGACTTGGATATTCAGTGCGTGAATGGTCATGATTTCAAAGCAATCAGAACTATACTTGATACCCCAACTGAAAAATGTCGCCTGGTTATTCTGGAAACAATTAAGGGACATGGCGTAAGTTTTATGGAGAATCGTATGGAATGGCACTATCTCCCCTTAAAAGAAGATCAATATTATCAGGCAATCCAAGAGCTTGACGCAGCATGAGAAAACAACTTTGTCACGCTTTAGTTGCCAGATCGGCAAGTCCCGATATGGTTTTTCTTACTGGAGATCTTGGGTTCATGGCCTTAGAGCCTTTACAGCAGGTGATGAAATCCAGATTTATTAATTCAGGTGTAGCAGAACAAAAAATGGTTTCTGTTGCCGCAGCTATGGCGCGTGATGGGGCCAACACATCATGCTATTGAAGACTACGGCATAATGCTTACACTCCCTAATATGCGAGTTTATATACCAGCCTTTGATGAAGATGTAGATGCTGTGATAGATAGCGCTGGCGATAGACAAAATCCCGCCTACTTAAGAATTGGACGAGGGGAAATTCCGGTGGGTTATAAAGTTCCAAGTTATGCACCTTGGCGTCAATTGACATCTGGTGACGGCATGGTAATTATCGTAGCGGGCCCGTTGGTTGGCACTTATCTTGAGAAATTACAAAACTTACCAGAACAAATCCGCCCCAATTTGTGGATTGTTACAAAGCTACCTTTAGAACAGAATCCGCTGCCTACCTTGCTAATTGATCAATTGTAAGCGGCACGAGGACTTTGTATCGTCGAAGAATATGTCCGTCATGGCGGATTAGCTTCTGAAACTCACTTTTCTTACTCGAACAAAAATTAGAAGTCGGTGCTTTTCATCACCTTTATGCACGGGCTCATCACTATGCAACCTATGGTTCGCAAAATTTTCTTCGTGCCCAATCCCGTATCGATATTCAGAGCGTAATGTCAGTAATAGCCCCCCATTTTTTAGGCGATTAAAACATGTCAATGAAAGCACACATTAAGGCACTAAAGGAGCCAGTATTCTTGTTACTGGCGCTTCAGGGTTTATCGGTGCTAATTTATTCAAGACGCTCGCTGCATATCGACAAGATGTGTTCGCTGTTGTTCGACAAGAAAAGGGTTGGCGGCTTGCAGAAATTGATGATGAACAAATTATTGTCGTTGATTTAAACGACTCGGCTGCCACTAAAAACCTTATCAATTCCATCAAACCAAAAACCATTTTTGATTTTGTGGCTTATGGCGCTTACTCGTTTGAACAGGATCCCACCCTTATTTATCAGACTAATTTTCAGTCGCTGGTTAATATAGTTAGTCTTTCATCAACACATTCCGTTGTTGCTTATATATACGCCGGAAGTTCCTCGGAATACGGCTCTAATTGCGCCGCTCCTTTGGAATCGGATCGATGTGAACCGAACAGTCACTATGCGGTATCCAAGGTTGCCGCTGAAACCTATTTGCGCTATATGGGCAAAGAACTTGGATTTCCTGCTATTAGTCTTCGGCTCTATTCGATCTATGGGCCGCTTGAAGATTCTTCGCGCCTTATTCCGAATCTTCTGAGACATGCGTTGGTTGGCAGGTTACCGCCCTTTGTTGATCCGAATACATCCCGCGATTTTCTTTATGTCGATGACGTTTGTGCCGCATTTATCATGGCTGCAACAAAAATCCAGCCGGACATCTATGGCGAGAGTTTTAATATTGGATCAGGCATTAAAACAACCATAAAAGAATTGGCTGAAATCACCTGCTCCGAATTCAACATAACAGAAGAGCCACAATACGGCAAAATGGAAGGGCGTGCCTGGGATCTTCAGGATTGGTATGCTAATCCTGAAAAAGCCAAGAATATTCTGGGTTGGCAACCAAAATATAATCTGAGAGCGGGATTAAAGGCTTCCGCTGAATGGGTCGGACAGCTTAGTGATGAAAAATTCAAGAATGGAACAAAAAAAAATGTGCTTAATAAAAAAAGGAGTCTCTCAGCGATTATCGCCTGTTATAAGGACGAACAGGCAATCCCCATTATGTATCGCCGGTTAACGGATACATTCCGAAAAATTGGCATTGATTACGAAATTATCTTTGTCAATGATGGTAGCCCAGATAATAGTGCAGAGGTCATTCGAGAACTTAGTACCACCGATAGTCGGGTGATTGGTATTTCGCATTCCAGGAACTTTGGCTCGCAAATGGCATTTCGTAGTGGTATGGAGCTTTCAACCAAACAAGGCGTTGTGTTGTTGGATGGCGATTTACAAGACCCACCTGAACTGATTGAACAATTTCATGAACAATGGGAACAAGGTCATGATGTTGTTTACGGTCGTCGCGTAAAGCGTGATATGCCGTGGCACTGGGGACTGCTTTATAAACTCTTTTATCGTGTCTTCGCCGCGTTCAGCTATATAAAAATCCCCTTGGACGCAGGGGATTTTTCCTTGATCGACCGCCGGGTAGTGGGTTGGATGTTAAAATGCCCGGAACGGGATTTGTTTATGCGCGGCTTGCGTGCTTACGTCGGCTTTAAGCAAACCGGCGTTGATTATATTCGTCCGGAACGCCTATTCGGAAAATCAACCAACAATTTTATAAAGAATATTGACTGGGCTAAAAAGGGTATATTCTCATTCAGCGACACGCCACTGACCATGCTCACATCGCTGGGTTTTGTCCTGTTGATAGCCTCATTTTTATTAGCCGTGGTTGTTGCCGCATTAAAGCTGTTTTATCCAGACATCGCACCACAGGGTATTACTACGCTGCTGATCACTATCTTAATTAGAAGTTACGCATTGACCGTGCATATAAACTATGATGAGGAGCCAGTCTCAATGAAAACGCATAGTGATAAGAAATATAAGTCGTCCAACAACAGCACGCTGCAATTTATCGATGTACACCGGATTTTTATTGAGCGAAC
>CAIYRS010000074.1 GCA_903928685.1 uncultured Methylococcaceae bacterium | reverse complement strand
TAACCTGGTTGAGCGGTTATTCCAGAAGTTAAAGCATTTCAGGCGTGTGGCCACACGCTATGAACGCTTGGCAAGGAATTATCTGGCCATGCTCTGCTTGGTTTCCACGGTAATATGGCTCAATTGAGAACACCCCCTAGATAATCTCAAAACCTATTTGATGACGTTCGATTGATAACGCCCCCATTATTTTCCAAGTTTATATAATTTCCAAGGAGTCCCCATGCTAGAACAATACCGCACCCACGTAGAAGAACGCGCCGCTGAAGGCATCGTGCCTAAACCTTTGGACGCAGCACAAACTGCTTCCCTGTGCGAACTCATCAAAAACCCACCTGCTGGCGAAGAAGCTTTCATTTTGGATTTGCTCGCCAACCGCATCCCAGCAGGTGTAGACGAAGCGGCGTATGTCAAAGCCGGATTTTTGACCGCGATTGCCAAAGGCGAAGCCACTTCTCCGATTTTAACGCCAGAAGATGCCACCGAATTGCTGGGCACGATGCTAGGCGGTTACAACGTCGCGCCGTTGATTGATTTGCTGGATGTCGCCGCGCTTGCGCCTATCGCCGCCAAAGCTTTGTCGCACACCTTGTTGGTGTTCGATGCGTTCCATGACGTGCAAAGCAAAGCCGATGCAGGCAACGCTTACGCCAAACAAGTGTTGCAATCGTGGGCGGATGCGGAATGGTTCACCAGCAAACCTGCCGTGCCGGAAAAACTCACCGTCACTGTGTTTAAAGTCACGGGCGAAACCAACACCGACGATTTGTCACCTGCACCGGATGCCTGGTCGCGCCCTGATATTCCGTTACACGCCAAAGCCATGCTGAAAATGCCGCGCGAAGGCATCACCAACGCCGAGCTACAAATCAATGAATTGAAACAAAAAGGCTTCCCAGTCGCTTACGTTGGCGACGTGGTCGGTACGGGTTCATCGCGCAAATCGGCGACCAATTCCGTGCTGTGGTTCATGGGCAATGACATCCCGTTCATCCCCAACAAACGCGATGGCGGTGTTTGTATCGGCGGCAAAATCGCGCCGATTTTCTTCAACACCATGGAAGATTCCGGCGCGTTGCCGTTTGAATGCGATGTAACACGCTTATTAATGGGCGATGTCATCGACATTTTCCCGTATCAAGGCGTGGTCAAACGCCATGACAGCGAAGAAGTGGTGTGTAACTTCAGCTTAAAAACCGATGTATTGATGGACGAAGTCCAAGCAGGCGGACGTATCCCGTTGATTATCGGACGCGGCCTGACAGACCGCGCCCGTAAAGCGCTGGGCTTGCCTGCTTCCACCGTCTTCATCCGCCCAACTGACGAAGCCGACAGCGGCAAAGGCTACACACTGGCGCAAAAAATGGTCGGCAAAGCCTGCGGCGTGGCGGGTGTACGCCCCAACACTTATTGCGAACCGCACATGACCACGGTCGGCTCGCAAGACACCACCGGCCCGATGACCCGCGACGAACTGAAAGACTTGGCGTGTTTGGGTTTCTCCGCCGATTTGGTGCTGCAATCGTTCTGCCACACCGCCGCCTACCCAAAACCGGTCGACGTGACCATGCAACACACCTTGCCAGATTTCATAATGAATCGCGGCGGCGTGTCCTTGCGTCCTGGCGACGGCATCATCCATTCCTGGCTCAACCGTACCTTATTGCCGGACACCGTCGGCACAGGCGGCGACTCGCACACCCGTTTCCCAATCGGCATTTCCTTCCCCGCTGGTTCTGGCCTAGTCGCCTTCGCCGCAGCCACGGGCGTAATGCCGCTGGACATGCCGGAATCGGTGCTGGTGCGCTTCACAGGCACCATGCAGCCGGGCATCACCTTGCGTGATTTGGTCAACGCCATTCCTTACGCCGCCATCCAAAAAGGCTTGTTGACCGTCGCCAAGCAAGGTAAGAAAAACGTCTACTCAGGCCGCATTTTGGAAATCGAAGGCTTGCCCGATTTGAAAGTGGAACAAGCGTTTGAATTGTCCGACGCGTCCGCTGAACGTTCCGCAGGTGGTTGCACCATTAAATTGAACGAAGCCCCGATCCGCGAATATTTGAATTCCAACATCACCTTGTTGAAATGGATGATCGCGCAAGGCTACGGCGATGTCCGCACCATCGAACGCCGCATCAAAGCCATGCAAGACTGGCTGGAAAATCCCGTACTGCTGGAAGCCGACCCCGATGCCGAATATTTCGAAATCATCGAAATCAATATGGACGAGATCAAAGAACCGCTGTTGGCTTGCCCGAACGACCCCGACGACATCAAACCGCTGTCCGAAGTCGCTGGCACCAAAATCGATGAAGTGTTCTTAGGTTCGTGCATGACCAACATCGGTCACTTCCGCGCTGCTGGCAAATTGCTGGAGAAAAACAAAGGCGAATTACCAACCCGTTTGTGGGTCGCACCACCGACCAAAATGGACCAAAACCAATTGGTTGAAGAAGGCTATTACGGCACGTTTGGCAAAGTCGGCGCACGCACCGAAATGCCAGGCTGCTCGCTGTGCATGGGCAACCAAGCACGGGTCGCGGAAAATTCCACCGTGGTTTCCACCTCCACCAGAAACTTCCCCAACCGCTTAGGCAACGGCGCAAACGTGTTCCTAGCCTCGGCAGAATTGGCGGCAGTTTGCTCCATCTTGGGCAAAATCCCTACCGTTGAAGAATACATGGCTTATGCCGAGCAGATTAACGCGACGGCGGATGATACTTATCGGTATTTGAATTTTAATTTGATGGATAAGTATCAAGAGATGGCTGTGTAACTGCAATAAGTATTCAATTTTTAAAAATCACGCATTAGCCGTAACAGGTGTATGAAAATCAGAAGGTATAGATATGGTAAGTGAAGAAAATGATGATATTTTTGAACCTACTAGAAAGATAATTAATGAAATTATCAAACAATCTAGATACAAGCCAATTGTACCTTTTATTGGTTCTGGCATTTCTGTTGCGGCGGGCTATCCATCTATCGGCTCAGTCATTCATTATCTAGCTAAAGTCGATTTTGCAATACAGTTTAAAATTTACAAAAATCGACTTCCAAAATTAGATGGGAATGACGACGATCTTTCGAATAGGTATTCACAACATCCAAGTGATTTTATAAGGGACTTTGGCTGGCCTAATATTGGAAGATTAGATGCTGAATTGTGGGATTGGATAGAAAAAACTGAAAGCCCAGATAAGCTTAAAGATATTCTTTCAGAAGTAAAACAACGTGATTCATTATTAGCTATAGTGCAATATGTTTTACGACAACAACAAGCGGAAAGGGATTTTGGTACAGCTAAAGGCATAGAAGAAGAATGGCATCGATGGAAGTCTTGGCGAAAATTTCATTCATCTTATGAAAAAATAAAACCTAATCTTTTGTATGGTGATTGGGAGTATTTGCTGGATAAGCTTTGCGAAGGTGATTTTGCTTTAGCAGACCAATTATTCAGTAAATTTGAGCAAGGACTTTACCCCACGCAAGCCCATCGCCTGTTAGTATTTTTACAAGCAAAATTAGGTATTCCTTTGGTGATGACCACCAACTTTGATTCTCTTCTTGAACGTGCTTTTAATGAGGAGGGTATTAACCCCAAAATTTTCGACATACACCGTGATGCAGATTTACCAGATTACGACCTTGTCAACCACCAATTATCCATATTGAAATTACATGGTTCTGCTTATGGACTGCGCCTTGGTGAACGACTGAGGCTGAAATTGGAAACTGATGCCCGCCAAAACGCCTTAAAATATCTGCCCAAAAACGCATTAATCTTAGTCATTGGTTTTTCTGGTTCTGAACGGCGCATGATGCAAATGCTGAATGCGTTTATGGAAGTTGATAGTGGGAATTCTGATGATTCTAATTTAATTTGGATACAAGGGCCGGGCAAACCTGGCCCTTTATTTGGCGAGTTAACAAAAAAACACGGAGACAACATCAAGGCCTGTCGGATCAAACATGCCGATACGTTTTTACAGGAACTTTACTTTCAAATTGCCAATAGCCATCAATCTGCTATCAAACCTTATTCTAGCCTTCCTGGTCATAATTATTTGACAGAGTTAGATATTAAATTCATCAATAACAAAGCTAATTCGTACAAGAGACTTAAATCAATACAAATTTTTCACGACAACCAAGCAGAAGAAATTAACAACGAAAGAACCATATCAAAAAGTTGGGCTACATTAACAGGTACAGCTTTTGTGCAGTCTTTGGCCTCAGAAGGCTACAGGATTATTTGGATAGACCTTGAAAATCACCGAACATTGGAAAGTGTTTTGGCAGAAATCTTTACTAAGATACAACTTGTTGATTCTCAAGCACCAAGTTTTAATATTTCCTTAAAAATTTCTAAAACCGAAGACAAAGACAAAAATAAGGCACTTGAACATAATGCTATTAATAAAGCCGCACATAGGATTTGTGATGTTTTAAAGCGAGGGCGGTACGTGTTGGCCCTCGATTCATTGGACTCATTTGGTCGCCACCCTTTGGGGCATCATGGCATCCCAAACTACAAACATAACTATGAAAATGCAAAAGATGAAGGATTAGACTTTCATTTTTTCAAACAAACCAAACGGCTATCACTTTTAATCCAAGCAGTTATTAAGCTTCAAAAGCCTTTTCACGATTCATATATCGTAGTAACAATAGAAAAACCTTCAATTAGGCATCCTATAAAAAACAAAGATGAAGACAAAACATATAAATATACAAAAATAGCTATTGATGACATTCTTAAAAAAGCGAGGCAATATAATAAAAAAGTAAGTATTTATAACAATCCTGATGCAAATTATTGTTACTACAACACATTCAACGAATCTTTTAAAAACATTCCTTTTGGTTCACTCACAGAAAATTTTGGTGATAATTGGAAAATTAAAGAAGTTAATCAAGACCAGCATCAAAGTCGTGCAATCTCTAGGGCTAAAGATGTTGATGCCCTTCTTAAACTCCTTAAAAGTCAAAAAGAAGATGTTAAAAAAATCTTACATGAACACCAAAGTATTGAAGGTATTTTGAGTGCTTTTGTTTGTTGGCTCTCGATTTTTAGAAGACCGAGAACATTGCCTATATTACGGGGAATGGTTGACCTATGGTCAATAGAGGGTAAGGAAAAAGATGAACATACTGAAAAGCTATATCATCATAATTTCCGATGCTTGCTCGCTTTAATCCTTCCAGAAACAAAAAATGATGATAATTATGACAATTTTCTCAACGACTATGGCTTTAATCACTTATCAAACAAAACCCCCATTGGTATTGCTGGGCAACGGCTTGAAGGCGGAAGTATCTGGCTATTTAGGGAAGCACACGAGGCTTGTTATGAAGCCTTGACAGAAAATGTGCATCTTCAGAAATGGGATGATAGTTGGAGTTCTGATAAACCTATTGACCTTTCTACTGAAGCAGCCATCTTAGATGGTTTGGTAGTAATTAACTGGCATTTACAAGCAGCCGTAAACTACCATGTAAATATTTATTTACCTACAAAGGATGTGCAAGCATTTTATGAATATTTTTATCACAGGATTTCTGCGTTAAGAGTTATTACGCTACTTATTGAAATTATCTGTCGTGTGAAAGATAAAGAATGGTTAAAAATAGAAGAAGACATACAAGAAGGAGGCTTAAATTGGTTAAAGCCATGTAACCAAGTAAGCATTTTCTATATTTTTGGTAAAGAAATTGGGGCGTTTTCAGAATTATCAGATTCTTCTAAAGAACCAAATAAAAAAGAACATTTGTTAAATCGATTAATTAAACTGCGGTGTAGTTTATTAAAAAAGACTTCAATGTCTCTTGAACGAAATCAAGATATGCTTATCGCCTATTCCGTGCCTGAAATTATTCAGTCATGGTCAACTCACATAATAATCAGGGATTTGCCAGAAATTACCTTTGAATATCCCTTCCATACCAATTTTTATAACCTTCAAGAAGAACACCAAACAAATAACAAGGCGTTTATAGAACGAGCAAAAGACTTAAAAATACTGTTCAAAAAAATTGCGTTTAAGTCCCAATATGCAAAGTTAGATTTCGAAGAAGATAAAAATAATTTACAAGTTAAGGACTTTAACGAAATGTTCGTCATGAAAGAGGCATTAATTAGACAATTGACGCAAAGAAATATTGAAAAAGCAATTCTTGAAATAAACAATCTTGTATCAGATATTGAAGTCCGTAAAGATAAAGAAAAATCAAAAAACGAAACCTATAAATTAGAAAAACTACAGAGGGATTTATACGCTTATGGCGCTAAAAGTATTTTAGCTAAATGGTCTGTTTGGGGATATTTTAATGAACTTATTTTTCCTAATTTAAAACAAGTCATTAAAAACGAAGACAATAAAATATTGGAAACTTTATCTGAAGCTACAGAATTTTCTGAAAAATACGAACTATCTCTTCGCAAAACCTGCGAGTCAAAAGACGAAGAATTGCTACATCGAAGTGAATATTTTGCAATTAAAGCAAGAATTTTATATCTGCAAAAGAATTTTCAAAAGGCACACGGATATTTGGATTTGGCAGCCTCCAATAGCCAACCCAAAGAAATTGGACATAAAATAAATGCTGGCATGGTGCATATTTTGCGGGCAGAGATGTTGGCTATAAGTGCAGATAGTCACTATGGAGCAGAAAACGATGAAACAAAGAGAAAAAAGGAAGTCGGTGCTTCACTAAAAAAAATCGCCCGAGCGGAACAAGAGCTGGGTTTAGCTAAAAATTTATTTGGTGCCATGTCGCACCAAAAGCTTTGGCAAGTTTACATGGAATTAGGTTTTGCTCAATTACAGTTGGAACGAATGTTATTTGAGTTGGAAGCACTTTACCTAGATTGGCGCTTACCAAACCAAATTGAATACTTAAAATGGAACGGGAAAATAGAACAGACAATAATTGATGCTCTTGGCTATTTGCGTAGTGTTTTTGATTTATTACCTTTCAATTCTTTGTACTGGTCTGACGTTGTGTGTAAATCTGATAATGTTTTAAGCGACGATCTTCCAGCTTTGATAAAAATAGAAATTATGAGCTACGCACTTTGGAATAGTTTGTTTATCACGGGAATAATTTATAGTTCTTTACTTGATATGTCTGAAGGGGGAAAAGAGGCTCCAGTTATTAACGACGTTTTTGATAAGACTAAAATATCAAAAGATTTTTTTAATGGTCGTTGGCAAGCATGGAATAAGTCGATGCGCTTCCACAAAATGCACACGAGCAAATGCTCTTTAGAATACAATTGTGAGCTATCAGAATACTCATCACTAAGAAAAGCTGTTATCGATACAATCAAATATCAAAATACGAATGACAGAATCGGTGAAATCTGGGATGAGCGAAGAGAATAAAGACATTAAATTGCATTAGCTAGAGGGTGTTGCTGCGTATTGCATCTTTCGTCTAGCTTTAAAAGTGGCAAGCGTTTGAAGTCCTATGCTTCCGCCAAGCGTTCAGCGAGGTAGGGCGGAATATGGGAACGTAATACGCCGCATGGTCTAGGGCGCTAATTCTACTCATAAATGCAAAACCACACCCATCATCGGCACATCATATCGCTTACCCTTAAATCAGCTTCCCCCGCCCACCCCAAACAAACCCGATTACCGATTTCATCGCCTAACAAAAACCTGTACTATCGTAGCCTGTCAGGCATTTATTGCTAACGGCACATAAACCCAACTACCCGCGCATCGCATCATGCCTCTTTTGTCCCGCAACCGTAAAATCGCCTTATTTTCCGCTACGGCTTTGGCGTTAGTCTTTATTGTGGTTTGTTACTGGTTGCCGCTAGTAATCAAAGCCAAATTGCCTGGTTTAATTGCGGAAGCCACGGGGAAATCTGCCAGTATTGCCCACGTGCAGATGCAATTACTGCCGCTGGCGGTGCGTATCGATGATTTTAGCCTCAACGATAATAATCAGGTGATGCTGTCGGTTGGTCAGGTTTATTTAAAAATTGATGTGCTGGCTTCACTTAGCCAACAGGCGTTGGTGATTGCGGAGTTGGTGGTCAGCAAGCCGTTTGTGCATGTAAAAAAACACGCTGACGGGCATTTTAATCTCATGGAACTGGCTGCCAGCAAGCCATCCGAAGCCGATACCAGCGACAATAAAATCTTTCCGCTGAGCATCCAGCAGTTGGCGATTACCGAAGGCAAGCTGGTTTATGAAGACGCGCAATCGCCGAAAACCATCGCGGTTTATCCTATTCAACTTGAAAACAAACAATTCAGCACGATTGGCTCGGCGACTGCCGAATTGGCTTTGGCTTTAACGCTGGAATCTGGCGGGCACCTGAGTTGGACTAGCAATTTGACGATGCAACCTTTGCATTTTCAAGGGGAAATCCACCTGAGCCAAATCGATTTGCAAACCCTGCCGCTGCCGCAAGCCATCGGCGGTTTTTTGCAAGCCGATTTGCCTTATGAAGCCTCGATTGATGATGCGGGTATTGAGGTGAAGCTGAAAAACGCCCATGTGACGCTGCAAAAACTGCTGCTAAGCCAAACGGGATTGGCGGTAGAGGCCTCAGAAATCAGCCATGAAACTGACTTGGTATTTAGCTATAAAAATAACGCCATTAAAATCGTCGCCGATCGCGCCAAGTTGGATGTTAAGCACCTGATTGGCCTACAGCCTGTCAACGCGAAAGTAGAAAACATTAGCGTGGCTAGCGCTTATCAAATGGATTTTTCTAATAATCAGCTGAATTTCCAAGTGCAAAAAGCCGCTTTCGACAGCAAAAATTTGCAGTTGACCTTACCTAAGCAAGATAAAGCCAGTCTGGTTATTGCCGCCATCGCAGGCCAAGGATTCGATTTTAATCTGGCGCAACAAAGCCTCGGCATTCAAACTTTGTCGGTCAACGGGGCGCAATTGCAAGCCACGCGCTTGGCAGATGGCTCGTTCGATCTGCAAACCATTCTGCCACCTACGGCAGCGGTGGCGGCAAGCAGCGATACTGCGACGGCAATCGCTAAGCCTTGGTTGCTGCACGCTAAGGCCTTATCGCTGATTAATTGCGGGCTAAACTTTACAGATGCCAGTCTGGCGACGCCGACAACGATTAATTTGAACCCGATTAATCTGTCGCTGACGGATTTTAGTAGCGATGCCAAGAGCAAAATGCCTTTAGGTTTTAGCATGGGCGTTAATAAAAACGGCGTGGTGAGACTAGACGGTGATGTCAGTCTTACGCCGCTTGCCGCCAATTTAGCGGTGGACATCAAAAATATTGATTTGGAAAAATTCCAAAATTATTACGCGCAGTTTATCCGTTTGGATGTCATTGACGGTATGCTTGGTATTGACGGCAAATTGGCGGCGACTATCAACGATAAAGTCGATTTGACCTTTAGCGGTAACGCCACGGTCGCCGATTTCTTAACCCGTGACCAACGCATACATAAAGACTTTCTTAAATGGTTGAATTTGCGCCTTAGCGGCATCCAGCTTGATACCGTGGCAAACCGTTTTACCGCTGATGAACTAAACATCACCCGACCTTATTCGCGGGTAACCATTCGTAAAGACAAAACCATCAATTACGCCAATTTGCTGATTGCGCCGCCAGAAGCCGACAAGGCCATCACCAAGGTAGAAAAACCCGCGAAGAAACCACCTACTAATCCGTTTTACTTTAATCTGGCTAAAATCCGTATTACCGATGCCTCTACCAACTTTAGCGATTTGTCGCTGATTTTGCCGTTCTCTGCCTATGTGCAGGACATGGAAGGCGGGGCGAGCGGCGTGTCTTCGGAAACCAAAAGCATCGTTAAAATTAACTTAAAAGGTAAGGCTTATGATTTGTCGTCGGTGGATATTTCTGGCGAAGTCAGCCCGTATTTGGGCGATTATGATGTGAAGATAAAGTTTAACGCCTTGCCAATGCCGCTGGTTTCGCCATACATGGTGCAGTTTGCTGGCTATAAGGTGGAAAAAGGCAAAATGACTTTGGAGCTGGGCTATAAAGTCGCCAACAAACGCCTGACGGCAAGTAATAAGCTGTTGATTGACCAATTTGAATTGGGCGATCAAGTCGATAATCCTGATGCTATCCCCGTACCATTAAAATTGGCGGTAGCGTTATTAAAAGACAGTAAAGGCAATATCGACTTTAACTTCCCTATCTCCGGCAGCTTAGAAAACCCGGAGTTTAGTTTCCGCTCCATCGTTGCCGATGCCTTGGGTAATGCCCTGAGAAAAATCATCAGCTCGCCATTCACAGCGTTGGCATCGTTGTTTGATGACAGCAAGGAAGATTTAAGTACCGTGAGTTTTATTCCGGGCAGTTCTGAATTTGATGCGCTGCAACAAAATAAATTGCAAACCCTCGCCAAGGGTCTGCAACAACGCCCGACCTTAACCATCGGCGTAAAAGGCGTGGCTTATGAAAAACAAGATTGGCCTGCGATTAGTGATGATGCGTTATACGATCAATTGAAAATGCGCCGCGCCGATGAGCTGAATAAAAACGCGGCGGTAAAAACCCGCCCGGAATACATTAAGCTGTCGGATGAGGATTATCGGCGGCTGATTTCGGATATGTTTCTGGAAAAATTTCCCAATCTGGCGGAAAAATCGCTGCTGGGTTCGGTACAGTTAAAAGCGCCGCAAACTGGGGAATTCTTCGCTGTCGCCAAACAAAAACTGATGGAAGTGATTAATCCTGAGCAAGAACGGTTGCGGGAGTTATCGGTATTTAGATCCCGGTCTATCGCAAAATTTATTGTCCAAAATGGGCAGATACCCCAGGAGCGGGTTTATATTTTGGATACCGTGGTTGATAAGGATAAGAATGAAAAGCAAATTGACAGTATTTTGTCGTTGAAAGCTAATTAATCGCCGTCACTCACTGAGCAAATACACATCGTAACGCAACAATTTCCCTTGATAGCTGGCATCGGGCTTGCCGCCTAAGGCATCGGCGTAATCGGGGCTTTTCACCACCACCCGCTTTTTCGCGGTTGCCATTGCCGCTGCAAAAAGTTGCTCCCTGTCGGTGTCATCACCGAGTAAATCCCTAAGCACCACCATAGATTTTTTAGCCAAGGCGGATTTCTTGCGCTTGGGCGGAAACATCGGATCCAAATAAATGCAATCAGGCGGCTGGTCTTTCAGGGCGGCAAAATGCTCTATGGCATTGCCGAACAATAACCTAGGCACGGGCAGTTCAAGGCGTTGCACCCAATCTAATTGCGCCAAGCGCTTAAAGCCATCTGCCAACAAAGCCGCCATCACGGGCGAACGCTCAATACAGGTTACGGTGTAGCCCATACGGTAAATCGCCAGACTATCTTGTCCCCAGCCTGTGGTGGCATCTACAACGGTTTGGGTTTTTCTGCCGATAGCTTGTGCCAAAGCCCCTTGTTTAGGCGCAGGCCAAGAGCGTTGTTCGCCGTTACGCGGATCAATCTCAACCATTAAGCCGCCTTTTTTCAGCAACTCCCTGTCGATTAAACGCAGCACACCGTCGCGCCACGCGAGAAAAAACATCTCAGGCGTTTGGGCATCCACGCTTTTATATAACGGCACTGACAAGCATTCCGCCAATTGCTCGTAGGGCAGCAGGCTATCTTTGCCCTCATAAAGTACCGCTAATTTACCGATATAAGGTTGGGGTTGGTGCATAAAAGTTAAGAAAGGGCTAAAAACGGCAGGCAAAAAAAAAGCACTACGAGTAATCGTAAGTGCTTAAATTTTGGTGGTGATAGGTGGATTTGAACCACCGACCTGAGGGTTATGAATCCTCCGCTCTAACCAACTGAGCTATATCACCATCGATAGGGTCTCTACAAAGACAGACAATTATAGAGAGCCGCCAACCAACTGTCAAACATTGAATCTAAAGTGCATGACATCGCCATCTTTTACGATGTAATCTTTGCCTTCTAAACGCCATTTTCCGGCATCTTTTGCGCCTTGTTCGCCTTTGTTATCAATAAAATCTTGATAAGAAATCACTTCGGCACGAATAAAACCTTTTTCAAAATCACTGTGGATGACGCCTGCGGATTGTGGCGCGGTTGCGCCGATAGGAATCGTCCAAGCCCGCACTTCTTTTACGCCAGCGGTAAAGTAGGTCGCTAAATCCAGCAGCTTATACCCTGCCCTGACGACGCGGTTTAAACCCGGCTCTTCCAAGCCCAAATCATCCAAAAATTCTTTTTTCTCTTCTTCATCCAACTGGGCGATTTCCGCTTCGATAGCGGCACAAATCGGCACAACCATTGCGCCTTCTTTTTCCGCATACACGCGTACTTTATCTAGCAAAGGATTGTTTTCGAAGCCATCATCTTGGACATTGGCGATGTACATGGTGGGTTTGATGGTTAATAAAAACAAATCTTTCAATAAGTCTTTTTCATCATCACTTAAGCCCAAAGTACGCACTGGCTCGCCTTCTTCTAGTTGCTTCAAAGCCTTTTCTAGCACGCCTTTTCTTGCCAATTCGTCTTTGTTGCCTGTTCTGGCGATTTTGGTGGAGCGCAACAGGGCTTTTTCTACAGAAGCCATATCGGCCAAGGCCAGTTCGGTATTGATGACTTCAATATCGTTAATCGGATCAATTTTTCCGGCGACATGCACGACGTTATCGTCCTGAAAACAGCGCACTACATGGGCGATGGCATCGGTTTCGCGGATATTTGCCAGAAACTTGTTGCCCAAGCCCTCACCTTTTGATGCCCCGGCAACCAAGCCAGCAATATCAACGAACTCGATAGTGGTTGGCAACACCCGCTCTGGCTTAACGATTTCTGCCAGCTTATCCATCCGCAAATCGGGGACAGGTACAACGCCGACGTTGGGGTCGATGGTGCAGAACGGGTAATTTTCAGCAGCGATTTTTGCGCGGGTTAAAGCATTAAACAAGGTTGATTTACCAACATTAGGTAAACCGACAATTCCACAATACAGGGCCATAAGATTATTTAGATTTAATTTTTCGGGTTAATAAAGAGGGCGTTAGCGTATTTGCCAAGAACGTATTTTAAAAGCGTCGTAAGCGCTTTGAGTGTAAGGCGCACGAAGTAGCTTTTAAAACACGTTCTAAAACTGAAGCGGCATTATACAAGCTATAGTTTTAATCTACACGGCTTGGGTAAAATCATTCTGGCACTGCCAGCTTAGCTTTGGCGTGCCACGGGGCGACTTTAAGCAATAACAACATCCCTGGCACGGCAGCGACAAAACAACACAGAAAAAAACTTTGCCAGCCAAACCACGCTACCAGATAGCCCGTAGCGGCGTTGGCAAAGGTACGTGGCACGGCAGCTAAACTGGTAAATAGGGCGAATTGGGTGGCGGTATATAAGGGATGGGTGGTTTGGGCAATAAAGGCGACAAACGCGGCTGTGCCCAACCCTACCCCCAAAGCTTCGATGGCGATGACTGCCGCCAAACCCATGACGCTATGCCCCTGCCCTGCCAACCAAGCAAAGCCCAGTATGGCGAGCATTTGTACGCCGCCAAACAGCCACAAGGCGCGATTAACGCCTAATTTCATCATCCAGATACCGCCTGCTAGGCCGCCAAACACACTAGGCCATAAGCCCGCATTTTTGGCGATCAGGCCAATTTCGGTTTTGCTAAAGCCCATATCCAGATAAAACGGCGTAGCTAATGCCGTAGCCATGCTATCGCCTAGCTTGTAAAAAAAGATAAACGCTAAAATTAAGCAGGCCGAATGCACGCCATTACGGTTAATGAATTCCCGGAATGGCTCAACTACCGCCGCTTTCAGTGTTTTAGGCGCTTTAAATTGCTGTTTTGGCTCGCTGACCATGAGTGTCATCAGAATGCCCGGCAGCATAAATAACGCAGTAATAACGAACACGCTATCCCACGGCAGATGGTCTGCCAAAATTAACGACAATGAGCCCGGCACTAATCCGGCGATTTTATAAGCATTAACATGAATGGCATTGCCGATGCCCAATTCGCTATCGAGCAATAACTCACGCCGATAGGCATCTAAGACAATATCTTGGGAAGCACTAAAAAATGCGACCAACACCGATAAATAGGCAATCGCCATTAAATCGGCTGTCGGCGCGAGTAGGCCGAATGCGGGAATAACCAGCAGTAACGCCAATTGGGAAAGCAATAACCAGCCGCGTCGACGGCCTAAAGGCGGCGAATAGCGGTCAAAAAATGGTGACCACAGAAACTTCCAAGTAAAAGGCAATTGGATCAAAGCAAATAAGCCTATCGCTTGCAAATCTACCGATTCTGAACGCAGCCAAGCAGGTACTAAGCTAATCAGTACATACAGCGGCAAGCCAGAGCTGAAACCGGTAAAAATGCAGATCAGCAAATGCTTGTTAAAGAGTTTTTGCCAGATAGTGGGATTGGTCATAGTCTGTACAAATTAGAGTCGTTATTTATTTTCCGATTTAGGAGTCCAAAACATGTTTTGGATTCCTAAATAAATACACCGCTACTACTTAGTCATTCTTGATATGTCGGGTTAGCTGTTGCGTAGATAAATAGACCTGTCAGGTTTTAAAAACCTGACAGGTCTATTTACTCTCGTCAAAATGCAATTGACTGAGAATCAGATTTGCACTCTACATTACCAACCGGAATTGCATATTTAACCCCAACATCTTTCGTGCTATTTCGTGTTGTTCGGGGACAAATCTGTAAATCAGCAAAATAAAAAAGGCCGATGGTCACACAACCATCGGCCTTTACAGTTACAGCCAGCTTAACCTGATTAGGCTTCGCTAGACGCGCTGTTATCAACCATTAATTAAATAATGGGTGAAAATACTGCCTGCGTAACCCGCAGCAATGGCTGGCGTCCATTTCAAATGGCTGAAGAAGGTGTATTTGTGGTCAGACTGACCCATCAAAGCCACACCTGCGGCAGAACCAACTGACAACATTGAACCACCCACGCCCGCTGTCAAAGTAACCAGCAACCATTGGTACAAGTCCATATCCACGCCCATGTTCAATACAGCGAACATAACTGGGATGTTGTCGACAATCGCAGAAATCAAACCGACCATGATGTTGGCTGTAGTTGCACCTAAGCCTTCATACATTGCGCCAGACAGCAATTCCAAGTAACCGATGTAGCCTAAACCACCAACGGCGAATACCACACCAAAGAAGAACAACAAGGTGTCCCATTCTGCGTGCATAACGCTTTTGAAAATATCAAAGCCTTCTTCGCCTTCCATACGGAATTTGGTTTTCAGGAAGTAGCCAAAGATCATCAATGCAGAAAGGCCGACCATCATACCCATGAATGGTGGCAAATGCAGGACTTGTTTAAAGCTAACCGCTGCGCCGATAGTCAGCAAAAACATCACGCAGATTTGGATAGCACCTGGTTTCAACATTACGGCAGCTTCAGTGGTTTCTTTAGGCTGCTCATCAGGCACGGCAAAGTACATTACCGATGCTGGTATCGCATAGTTAACCACGGAAGGAATGAACAATTTGAAGAAATCAAAAAACTCTGCATATTCTGCTTGCCATACCATTAAAGTGGTGATGTCACCAAACGGACAGAACGCGCCACCTGCGTTGGCAGCAATAACCAAGTTAACAAAACCAATGCTAACAAATTTAGGGTTATCTGAACCTACCGCCAATACCACCGCACCAACCAACAACGCCGCTGTTAAATTGTCGGCAACTGAAGATAAGAAAAACGTAATAACACCTGTGATTAAAAACAATTTACGGTAACCGAATTGTTTTCTGACCAACCATGAACGCAAGGCTTCAAACACATTACGTTCTGCCATAGAGTTGATGTACGTCATCGCCACCAACAAAAACAGCATCAATTCCGCATATTCTTTTAAATCATGCTCAAACGCAGCGTGCATTTCTTCTGAAGGCACGCCTTTTTGTTGAGCCAAAATCGCCGCATGCGCCCAAATGATACCAGCAGCAAGAATAACTGGTTTGGATTTACGCAAATGGGTAAATTCTTCAGTCATTACAAAACCATAGGCAATAACGAAGATCAATACGGTATAAATGCCCCGTTCAGTTCCCGTCATGTCCAGGTTAGCGAACTCTTCTGCCATTGCCAGTTGCGGCAGCAGTAGAGCTACAAAAAACACCAGTAAAAAACGCACCACAATATCCCCCTACTTTTTATTAATGAATAAACATAGAAACAACAGCCGATTATGGTATCACCAACCAATAAATTTTGTCATTTTATGAGTCACAGTATATGATGGCAAACCCCGATTTTTGCAGCTAAGGCGGCTAACTTCCACCATGTATCAGTATAACCTAGTAGACCAAACCCTCGTTGACGAGCGGGTTGCCCAATTTAGACGGCAAACCAAACAATTCCTGAAAGGCGAAATTTCAGAAGACCAATTCCGGGCATTACGCCTTAGAAACGGCTTGTATATCCAAACCCATGCACCGATGTTGCGTATCGCCGTTCCCTACGGCCTGCTCAGTTCGCAGCAATTACGCAAAATTGCCCATATTGGCAGAACCTATGACCGCGATTATTGCCATCTGACCACCCGGCAAAACATCCAATTCAACTGGCCTAAATTGGAGCAAGTGCCTGATATTTTGGCAGAACTTGCCAGCGTACAAATGCACGCCATCCAAACCAGCGGCAATTGTATGCGTAACACCACCTCCGACCATTTAGCGGGTGTGGCTGTTGATGAAATTGAAGATCCCCGTCCCTATTGTGAAATCATCCGCCAATGGACGACTTTACATCCAGAATTCGATTATTTGCCGCGTAAATTCAAAATCGCCGTCAGCGGTGCTTTGCATGACCGCGCCGCAACCCAATTCCACGATATTGGCGTGCATTTGGTAAAAAATGCCGCTGGCGAAACTGGCTTTAAAATTCTGGTCGGCGGTGGTTTAGGTCGTACCCCAATTATCGGGCAAGTCATCAAGCCTTATCTGGAAAGGCAGCACCTGTTGTCGTATCTGGAAGCTATCTTGCGGATTTATAACTTGTTTGGTCGCCGCGACAATAAATACAAAGCGCGGATTAAAATTCTGGTGAAAGAAACAGGCTTAGAAGAATTTAGCCGTCAAGTAGAAGAAGAGTGGCTGCTGATACGCGACACCATGCTGTTAAGCGATGAACGCATCAACGCCATCAAAGGCCATTTTCAAGCACCAGCTTATCAAGCTGATGCCGCTGAAGAAACCAGCTTTAACCAGCATTTACAAAATGACACAGCATTCGCCACTTGGTATAAACACAATACTGCCGCCCATAAAGTTGCTGGCTACCGTGCGGTATTCGTGTCGTTAAAAGCACCCGACGTTCCACCAGGCGATATGACCGGACTACAAGTTGACGCTGTCGCTGATCTGGCTGACCAATACAGTTTTGGTGAAATCCGCAGCACCCATCGCCAAAACTTGATTTTCGCCGATGTTAAACAAGCAGACTTGTACCCGCTTTGGCAACAATTGACAGCACTGGCATTGGCAACCCCGAATATCGGCACTGTCACCGACATCATTTGCTGCCCCGGCTTAGATTTTTGCTCGCTCGCCAACGCTGGCTCTATTGGTATCACCAAAGAAATCAATGAGGCCTTAGATGACATGGATTACATCCATGACTTAGGCGACATCAAAATCAACATCTCCGGCTGCATGAACGGTTGCGCCCACCAAAGTGTTGGCCACATCGGCATTTTAGGAGTCGATAAAAAAGGTGCGGAATGGTATCAGCTCACTTTAGGTGGCTCTTCGGAAAATGAAGCGGCAATCGGCGAGCGTTTAGGGCCAGCGGTTGCTAAAGATGAAGTTACTAACGCCATCACCACCATCCTTGATGTTTACGTTAAACAACGCATGGACGACGAAAGCTTTTTGGACATGGTAAAACGGGTAGGTATTGACCCTTTCAAGGAGCAAGTATATGCAAATCATTAAAGACAACCAGCTGTGTGACAACGCTTGGCAATTTATCGCCGATGATGCCGACCTACCAGCAGGGGATATTTCTGTATCCTTCAACAAATGGCAACAAGCTGAAACGCAATTGCTTAATCACGAAGGCAAACTGGGTGTGCGTATTGGCTCTGCCGATGCTATCGCCAGCATTGCCAGTGATTTAGATAAAATTGCTTTGGTTGAACTGGATTTCCCCGATTTTGCCGATGGGCGGTTATTTTCTTCGGCATGGTTGTTACGCAGCCGCTATGGCTATCAAGGTGAAATTCGCGCTATTGGGCATTTTATGCCCGATCAGGTGTTTTATTTGTCGCGCGTCGGTGTCAACGCCTTCGCACCAGCAAAAGCCGACTACCTGCCAATGATTTTGGCAAATTTGGCGGACTTTACTGTGCAATACCAAGCATCAGTAAATAACGCTTAAATATATTGTGCCAAGCCGAAATAACCTGAGTACCAATTCAATCTCATAAAAAAAGGGGCTAGCAATTTAGCCCCTTCCTTTGTATACCCTGCGCCCTTCTTAACTAGAGCACAGCAGTTAACCGCAATTAAGCTTTGTCGTCATCGGTTTCGCTGGCATCATCGATACCATCATTGCCTTTATCGTGATCGCTATCATCGCCGACACCATCGTTGTCTTCATCGTGGTCATCGCTATCACCAACACCATCGTTATCGCTATCTTTATCATTGTCATCAGTAACGCCATCGTTATCTGCATCAAGATCATCTTTATCAGTAACACCATCATTATCTAAATCTTTGGCTGGATTCTCATCTAGGTGGTCGGCCAACATATCATTATCGTCATCGGTATCATTTATATCGGTAACTCTATCGTTATCATCGTCTTTATCAAGTGCATCGGTGACGCCGTCATTGTCATCATCTTTATCTAAGTCATCTGAGACACCATCATTGTCATCATCATGATCTTTATGATCTAAAATGCCATCTTCGTCATCGTCGTATTCATCCAAATCTTTATCATCGGCGATACCATCATTATCATCATCGGTATCGTTGACATCTAATATGCCATCATTGTCGTCGTCAGCATCGGCATCATCGACAATACCATCGTTATCATCATCGTTTCCAGCTTCGTCGTCTTTATCGCGTACGCCATCATTGTCATCGTCTTTGTCAAGAGCATCCTCAATGCCGTCGTTATCATCATCTTTATCTTTTTTATCAACAACACCATCATTGTCATCGTCTTTGTCGGAAACATCGGGGATACCGTCGTTGTCATCATCTTTATCCTTGGCATCACGAATTCCGTCGCTATCGTCATCAGTACCGTCCAATTTTTCTTTAACATCAGATAGACCATCATTGTCATCATCTTTGTCGATGCTGTTAGAAATACCGTCATTATCGCCATCGGTATCAGACTGGTCAGCTATGCCGTCGTTATCGTCATCGTTATCTTCTTTATCAACCGAATCCAGAATACCGTCGTTGTCGTCATCAGTATCGGCACTGTCGGCAACCCCATCGTTATCATCGTCTATATCACTTTCGTCAGCGACACCGTCATTATCGCCGTCATTATCTTGCCTATCTTTTGCATCAATAATGCCATCGTTGTCATCATCCGTATCAGTAACATCAAGGATAGTGTCGTTATCATCATCAAAATCAACAGCATCCAAAATGCCATCGTTATCATCGTCTTTATCGACAGCATTCAATATACCGTCATTATCACTATCGTTATCTACGTTATTAGTCGCTGCAAAAGCAACCCCGCCCAATTTGGAAAACCAGATTGATGTTGGCGCAACAGCAGGGCCTAGCAACAATGCAATAGCGGCTGTTAACGTAATTAATTTAGGTTTTTTCATCGAATTTTCCTCATAATTCTAAAATTTCTTATTATTGACCTAGAAACAACCCAAGTATTTATAAATATACTTAGCACTATCTAGCAAAGCAAACTGAGTCTTCTTTGCTGTGAACAAACTCATGTTTTAATAAAAACAATTAATTGCTTAAAGTTGTTATGAAAGCTGTATTTAACAAATAGCTCGTGTTTTCCCATAAAAAAAGGGCCTTTCGGCCCTTTTCTTTTTTGCGGAATTTTATTCTTCTTTATCCGCTTCTTTCATGCTCAGTCTTACTCGGCCTTGACGGTCGATTTCTAAGACTTTAACGCGAACAACGTCACCTTCGTTAAGTTTGTCGCTAACTTTACCGACATGCTCATCAGAGATTTGGGAAATATGTACCAAACCGTCTTTACCAGGCAAGATGGTGACAAATGCGCCGAAGTCCATCAAACGGACGACTTTGCCTTCGTAGACTTTGCCAACTTCAACTTCTTCGGTAATTTCTTCAATTAAACGCTTGGCTTCTTCGCCAGCGGCTTTATCAACAGAAGCGATTTTGACAATACCGTCATCGGTCAAATCAACGCTAGCACCAGTTTGCTCGGTGATGCCACGAATAGTTGCGCCGCCTTTACCGATAACTTCGCGGATTTTGCTAGGATCGATTTTGAATGTGATGATGCGTGGTGCAAAATCAGACATTTCTTCACGAGTGCTTGCCAAGGCTTTGTTCATTTCGCCTAGGATATGCAAACGGCCTTGTTTGGCTTGCTCTAAAGCCACTTGCATGATTTCTGCAGTAATGCCGTCGATTTTGATGTCCATTTGCAAAGCAGTGATGCCTTGTTCAGAACCCGCCACTTTAAAGTCCATGTCGCCTAGATGATCTTCATCACCCATGATGTCGGACAATACTGCAAAGCTGTCGCCTTCTTTAATCAAGCCCATAGCAATACCCGCAACAGGTGCAGTAATTGGCACGCCTGCGTCCATTAACGCCAAAGAACTGCCACAAACAGAAGCCATTGAGCTAGAGCCGTTTGATTCGGTAATTTCTGAAACCACACGGATGGTGTAAGGAAATTCTTCCATATTTGGCAATACCGCAGCAACACCGCGTTTTGCCAAACGACCATGACCAATTTCACGACGTTTTGGTGAGCCAACTTGGCCTGTTTCACCAACACTGTACGGAGGGAAATTGTAGTGCAGCATGAAAGGTTCTTTATATTCACCAGACAAGGCATCAATAATTTGTGCATCACGTTGAGTGCCTAAAGTGGCAACAACAATCGCTTGGGTTTCACCACGGGTGAACAAGGCTGAACCGTGGGTACGGGGCAACACGCCTGTTCTGATGCTAATCGGACGGATAGAATCTAACGCGCGTCCATCAATACGTTTGCTTTCGTTAAGGATGGCGTTACGGACAATACGGTATTCCAAATGCTCGATAATGTTACGGATGGCATTGGCTTCATAATCGCCATCGGCAGTCAATTTCTCAACCACGCCATTACGGATGGCTTTCAACTGTTCTTGTCTAACCAATTTTTCCGCCACTTGGTAAGCGGCTTTAATTTCTGCTTCAACTTCCGCAGTCACTAAGGCAACTAAGGCTTCGTTAGCTTCAGGGGCAACCCATTCCACCACGCCAGCACCCGCTTGGGCAGCGAATTCATTGATTGCACTAATGGCAGTTTGCATTTGTTGATGTCCAAACAACACCGCACCAAGCATGACTTCTTCAGATAAGCCTACCGCTTCTGATTCCACCATTAATACCGCTTGGGCAGTACCAGCAACTACTAAAGTCAGTTGCGATGCTTTCAAACTTGCTGGCGATGGGTTCAACAAATAATTGCCGTCTTGATAGCCAACACAAGCCGCGCCAATTGGGCCGTTAAACGGTAAACCAGAAACTGCCAAAGCAGCTGATGCGCCTAACAACGCCGGAATTTCTGTATCCACTTCAGGATTCAGCGAGACGACGGTGGCAACAATTTGAACTTCGTTAGTGTAACCTTCAGGAAATAACGGACGGATAGGCCGATCAATCAATCGAGAAATTAAAGTCTCTTGCTCACTAGGGCGCCCCTCGCGCTTAAAAAAACCACCCGGGATTTTACCTGCCGCGTAGGCCTTTTCCATGTAATTGACGGTCAATGGGAAAAAGTCGCCACCATTGGCTTCTTTTTTACCGACGACAGTCACCAATAAGGTTGTGCCATCAACATCAATAATGACGGCCCCATCCGCTTGGCGGGCAATTTCGCCCGTTTCCAAGGTGACTTTATGTTCGCCGTATTGAAATTCTTTCCTAACAGGATTCACTATAAGTTTCCTTTGTGTAGAGGTTCATGCAAAAGCACCGTTTAGCGGGCTTTTACGTGGAAATTGTGCGATTCTTTGTTGGCGGCGCATCCTTGCGCCATTTGCTGTCCTTAATTGCAAATGCCCTTATTTACGTAAGCCCAAACGCTCAATCAATGAACGGTAACGGGCAACGTCTTTGCCTTTCAAATAATCCAACAATTTACGGCGTTGGTTAACCATACGCAATAAACCACGACGTGAATGGTTGTCTTTTTTGTGTGCAGCAAAATGCGGTGTCAAATGAGTGATATGAGCGGTCAATAAAGCAACTTGGACTTCTGGGGAACCAGTATCGGTTTCAGATAAACGGTAAGCTTCAACAACGGCTTTTTTTTGTTCTGCAGTAAATGGCATTTAGGTAATCCCTATTATTAAGTTTAAATAAAAAATAAAGTCGCCATTGGCGACTTTGGGGTTAGCGTGGCTTCCGCGATAGGGTGTAGAAGCCAGCCGGTTATCAACTTCCAGCAATGGCTGGATGCTGTTCGTTGTTCATATTAAACAACTTTTTCGGTGCTATTTTAGCATCCAATAGCATTTCCCCCAAACCCAAAAAAGCCGCGTCATGGTACAAACGTACTGTGCCAAGACTAGCATTTTCGTGGTTTATGGTTTGTCCATATCGGATAGCAATAGCTTGTTGTTCGGTCAATTGCACGGCGGGAATGTCTTGCAACGGTACATCAACAGCAAGCAATGCGGCGTTTAAGGTTTGCCCATCCATGTCCGACAATTGTTCAATAGTGTAAGCATCGGCGATGCTAAACCTGCCCGCTTTCAAGCGCCGTAAAGCCGTTACCGTGCCGCAAGTTCCCAAGGCATCACCAATATCCTCTGCTAAGGAACGGATATAAGTGCCTTTGGAACAAGCTACTTCCAGTATCAATTGATTTTCGGAAAATGCCAGCAAATGCAATTCATAAATATGGATATGCCTAGCTTTGCGCTCTACGGTAATGCCTTCACGCGCCAATTCATAAAGCTTTTTACCATTATGCTTTAGCGCCGAATACATTGGCGGCACTTGGTCGATAGCGCCAGTAAACGCTTGCAGGCACGTTTCAAGCTCAGCAAGCGTCAATGCTGGCACGGGTTTGGTCGCGATCACCACGCCTTCGGCATCGCCAGTATCCGTCATCACGCCCAATTGCACGGTGACTTGATAACGCTTGTCGTCGTCTAACATTAACGCCGACACCTTGGTCGCTTCACCAAAACACAAAGGCAATAATCCGCTAGCCAATGGATCTAAAGCGCCAGTATGCCCCGCCTTATTGGCATTAAATAGCCGCCGGACTTCTTGCAAAGCCCGGTTTGACGATACGCCTAAGCGTTTGTCCAACAAAATAATGCCGTGGACATTACGGCCTGATGTACGTTTACCCATAGCAAAACATCAATGCTTACAGCTCATCCGTAGGCGCAGTTTTTACCACATCACTAAGCAATTCAGCGACGCGCATCCCCGTATCAAAGGAATCGTCATAAAAAAACCGCAGTTCGGAAATATGCCGCAGGCGCATACGTTTTGCCAAGGCATGACGGATAACTGGGGCAAGTTCATTCAAACATTTTACTTGCGCCTTCTTATCAATATCACCCACCGTTAAAGCGGTGATATAAATTTTAGCGACAGCAAGGTCTTTGCTGACCATCACTTCATTAATGGTAATCAAGCCCAAGCGGCTGTCTTTTACCTCGCGCTGCAAGATAAACGACAGCTCTTTTTGCATTTGCGAGGAGACACGGTCACTACGCCCATATTCTTTTGCCATGATGCTTACAATACCCGCTTGATTTCGGTACGTTCAAATACTTCGATCTGGTCACCGACCTGGACATCGTTGTAATTTTTCACACCGATACCACATTCCATGCCCATTTTGACTTCAGCAGCATCATCTTTAAAGCGGCGTAACGATTCCAATTGGCCTTCATAAATAACCACGTTTTCACGTAATACCCGAATCGGCAAGTTACGTTTAACGAAGCCATCAACCACCATACAACCGGCAATCGCGCCGAATTTAGGTGAACGGAAGACATCACGCACTTCTGCCAAGCCAACGATTTGTTCCTTGATTTCCGGTGCCAACATACCGCTGATGGATTTTTTGACTTCATCAATAGCATCGTAAATGACGCTGTAGTAATGCAAGTCCACGCCTTTTTCTTCGATCAGTTTTCTGGCAGTAGCATCGGCACGGACGTTAAAGCCCATCAAAATTGCGCCTGAAGCCAAGGCCAAGTTGACATCGCCTTCATTAATACCGCCAACGCCGCCGAAGATAACTTTTACTTCCACTTCGTCATTTGACAAGCTCACCAAAGAACCACGCAAGGCTTCCAAACTGCCTTGTACGTCGGTTTTCAGTACCAAATTGACACTAGCCAGTTCGCCAGAAGTCATTTTGGAGAAAACCTCATCCAATTTAGACGCATGTTGGGCAGCATGGCGGCTAGAACGTTTGCGTTCTTCACGATGCTTAGCCAAGTCTTTGGCAACGCGTTCGTTTTGTACGACCAAGAACTCATCGCCCGCATTCGGCGTACCCGATAAGCCTAAAATTTCCACTGGCACACTAGGGCCAGCTTCTTTAATGGCTTTACCGTTTTCATTAAACATCGCCCGGACACGACCAAATTCATGACCACACAACACCATTTGCCCGCTTTCCAATGTGCCTTTTTGCACAAGAATGGTAGCAACAGCACCACGGCCTTTATCTAATCGCGATTCAATGACAATGCCGGATGCCGCACCTTCAACTGGGGCTTTCAGCTCCAGAATTTCAGTTTGGACGATTAACGATTCAATCAAGTCATCAATACCTTCACCCGTTTTTGCAGAAATTTTCAGGAACTGGACATCGCCACCCCATTCTTCTGCCAACACGTTAATGGTCGACAACTCTTGCATGACTTTATCGGGATTCGCATCTGGCTTATCGATTTTATTCATGGCAACGATAATCGGCACATTTGCCGCCCGCGCATGTTCAACCGCTTCTTTGGTTTGTGGCATCACCCCGTCATCGGCAGCAACCACCACGATAACCACGTCAGTGACATCCGCGCCTCTAGCCCGCATGGCAGTAAATGCCGCGTGACCTGGCGTGTCTAAGAAAGTTACTGAACCATGATCGGTTTTTACTTGATAAGCACCGATATGCTGGGTAATACCGCCCGCTTCGCCAGCAGCAACGCGGGTTTTACGGATGTAATCCAATAATGAAGTTTTACCGTGATCGACATGGCCCATGATGGTGACAATCGGCGCACGCGGCAATTCGACGCGGTTATCATCGGCTTTGGTTTCCGCAGCCAACAACTCTTGCTCAAAATCATCATCGCTTTGCATGATGGGTTTATGGCCCATTTCTTCAACTAAGATAGCCGCGGTTTCTTGGTCTATGCTTTGGTTGATGGTCGCCATAATGCCTAATTTCATTAGGTTTTTAATGACCAGAGCGGCTTTAACGCTCATTTTTTGCGCCAAATCAGAAACGATGATGTGTTCAGGAATAGTCACATCTTTAACGATAGGCGCGACAGGCATTTCAAATTGGTGACGGACATCTGGCTGGTTATTGCTAGAACGCCCGGTTTGTTTGCCTTTTTTCTTGTTTTTATTGCCTTTGCTAACCGATTTGATATTGCCTTCTTCTTCCTGCTTTTTACGGTATTGCTGTTCTTGTTTAACAGCGGCTTGTTGCCTTACTTTTTCGGCATTTTTCTTGATGGCCTCTTCCAAACGCTGCTCTTTCTCCAGCTGTTTTTTTCTGGCTTCTTCAACTTCTTTATTTTTGATGGGCTTGTCGTGTTTGATTTTCTTATCGTCTTTAACTTTAACGATGGCAAACTCGTCATCCAACTCGTTATCCAGCTCGGCTTCCAAAGGCAATAACACAGGCGCATCAACCACGGCTTCTTCAGTTTGTTCAACCACCGTTTCTACGGCGACAACTTCAACCGCCTGCTCGGTGGTTTCTGATTGCATTACTGGTTGTGATGGCGGCGTTTCTTCAGGGGCAGTTGCCTGGATTTCTGGCACGACTGGCTCAGGCAACTTAACCTCTTCAACTTCTGGGGTTTCGCGCTTTATATAGGTTTTCTTTTTACGGACTTCAACGCTAATGGTTTTAGCGCCTGCACCGGGCAAGCTAGTCTGCTTGATTTCCATCACCTTGCGACGCTCCAAGGTAACCCGTCGCGGTGCGCTTGCCGCATCGCCTTCGGCTTTACCATGTCGCTTACGCAAACTGCTAAGCAGCTGCATTTTCTCATCTTCGGTGATCACATCGTCTGGCGAACGCGCAGCCAAACCTGCTTCTTGTAACTGGGCCAATAATCGTTCCAAAGGAATTTTGACTATTTCGGCTAGCTGCCGTACTGTTTTATCGCTCATGTCCTACCCCTTTACTTTCATTCAGCAAACCAAGGCTCACGAGCCTTCATGATTAATTTTGCTGCGCGTTCTTCGTTTATTCCTGGAAATCCCAGTAAATCATCGACCGACTGTTCTGCCAAATCGTCCATTGTGATAATGCCTTGGCTTGCCAATTCAAAAGCCAATTCATCATCCATGCCTTCCATAGCCAATAAATCATCAGCTGGCTGAGGGCTATCAATTTCTTCTTCAGCGGCAATCGCACTAATTAGCAAGGCATCTTTTGCCCGGCTTCTTAATTCATTAACCAAGTCTTCATCAAAACCGTCAATATCCATCATTTCACTGACAGGTACATAGGCAATTTCTTCCACAGTATTGAAGCCCACTTCCACTAATACGGAAGCAATATCATCGTCAATATCGAGTTGGTCAATAAATAATTGTTTGATTTTATTGGCTTCGGCTTCGCTATTCAGTTCAGCTTTGGACGCATCAATCACGTTCAATTCCCAGCCTGTCAATTGCGTTGCTAAGCGGACATTTTGACCGCCACGACCAATTGCTTGGGAAAGGTTATCGGAATTCACCGCCAAATCCATGCTGTGCTTGTCTTCATCAACGATGATAGATTGAATTTCCGCTGGCGACATGGCGTTTATCACAAACTGCGCTTCACTGACATTCCAAAGGATAATGTCAATGCGCTCGCCTGCCAGTTCGTTGGTAACGGATTGTACGCGTGAACCACGCATACCCACACAAGAACCGACGGGATCTAGCCTTGGATCGTTACTTTTCACGGCTAATTTGGCGCGCGAACCAGGATCACGGGCGGCCCCCATGATGGAAATCATGCCCTCACCTACTTCGGGTACTTCCAAGCGGAATAGCGCCATCAATAATTCAGGGTCGGTACGGCTAACAAATAATTGCGGGCCACGCTGTTCCAATCGCACATCTTTTAAGTAACCACGAATGCGGTCACCGACGCGCACAGGTTCTCTAGGAATCATATCTTCACGAGCAATAAAGGCTTCTACATGACCACCTAAGTCCATGTAAACACTGCCCTTCTCAATACGTTTGATAATACCGGTTACCAACTCACCAATTCTTGGGTAGTAAGCGTCGACAATTTTTTTACGTTCCGCTTCCCGGACTTTATGGATGATGGTTTGTTTGGCATGTTGTGCGGCAATCCGACCGAATTCTACTGACTCGACTTCTTCTTCAACCACATCACCAATTTGAATGTTTGGATCCTCAAATCTTGCTACTTCCAGCAATACTTGTGTGGTTGGGAATTCCACATCACCTGCACAATTTTCGTTGGCATCAACCACATCCCATTGCCTAAAGGTGCTGTAATCACCTGTTTTTCTATCAATTGAGACCCGAATTTTTACTTGGTTTGGATAGCGTTTGATAGTTGCCGCTTCTAATGCGGATTCAATTGCTTGAAATACGACATCCTTATCGATTTCCTTTTCGTTTGAAAAAACCTCTACTACCAATAAAATTTCTTTATTTGCCATTTCGATCTCCTTTTTCGATATTTTGCTGAATAAAACTATAGTCTGGAACTAAGCGCGCTTTGCTCATTGCAGTAAATGGCACGAGATAAATCTGCCCTTCTTCCAAAAGGGTGACTTCCTCACCTTCAACTTTTTCAATGACACCGGTTATTTTTCGACGGCCAGCAATCGGCTTAAACAAGTTAACCAAAACTGTACTTCCTATATAGCGTTCAAATTGGCTAACTTTGAAAAATGGGCGATCAGCACCCGGTGATGAGATTTCTAACTGATAATTGCCTGGAATAGGATCTTCCACATCCAAAACACCACTGATTTGATGGCTTACTTTCGTGCAGTCTTCAACAAGAATGCCTGCTTCGCTATCAATATAAACTCTTAACAGACCATTTTTCGGATGTGGATTATAGTCAATGCCGACACATTCATAACCTAAGCCTTCGACAATTGGCTCTATTAGGTTGACCAAATGTTCAGGAGCCTGTTTCATTGTTCCTCGCTTACTTTCGCACAAAAAAAAAGAGCCAATGGCTCCCTCTATAACTAACTAAAATAATGACACATTTACGGACATTACAAATAACATTGCCCATAAAGTAAAAAACCCCATAAATGGGGTTTTTTTGTCTGGTAGCGGGGGCAGGATTTGAACCTACGACCTTCGGGTTATGAGCCCGACGAGCTACCAAGCTGCTCCACCCCGCGATTGATTTCAGCTATTATACTGAAATACTTTTTTTTATCAATCTATTTCTAAAATCATATCGTTATATTTAAATTTACTAGGGAGCGTTCTCAACCAATTCTAAACAAATAAGC
>CAIYRS010000073.1 GCA_903928685.1 uncultured Methylococcaceae bacterium | reverse complement strand
GAACGCTTTAACCGCACCACCGTGGATTTTTGCCATTACAGTAGTCAATGCTGCTGTCAAGGTTGTTTTGCCGTGATCGACGTGTCCGATTGTGCCCACGTTTACATGCGGCTTAGTGCGTGAAAATTTTTCTTTGGCCATGAGTCAATACCTTTTTATTTTTCAATTTATGAAGATTTTTTAATGATGGCATCAGCAATATGCGCAGGTGCTTCATTATATTTTTCAAACTGCATACTATATGTTGCCCGCCCCTGTGTTGCCGAACGCAAATCAGTGGAATATCCAAACATCTCTGCTAACGGTACTTCGCAACTCAAGGTTTTTCCTGAAGGTGTGTCATCCATTCCTTGAATGATTCCCCTGCGCCTATTGATGTCACCAACTACATCACCCATGTATTCTTCAGGGGTGACTATTTCAACTTTCATTATTGGCTCAAGCAATGCAGGATCTGCTTTCCTAGCGCCTTCCCTGAAACACATCGAGCCGGCTATTTTAAACGCCATTTCGTTTGAGTCAACATCATGATAAGAGCCATCAAACAATGTGACCCTTACATCTAATACTTGAAAGCCAGCTAGCACCCCACTTTTAAGCTGTTCCTGAACACCCTTATCAACTGCAGGAACATACTCTTTTGGAACTACACCACCAACAATGCCATTAACAAATTCGTATCCCTTACCTTTCTCTAGTGGCTCTATCCTCAGCCACACATGTCCATATTGGCCTCTACCACCAGATTGCCTAACAAATTTCACTTCGTGCTCAACACTATTACGTACAGTTTCTCTATAAGCAACCTGTGGAGCACCGACATTTGCATCGACACTAAACTCCCTTTTCATCCGGTCAACTACAATCTCTAAATGTAGCTCACCCATCCCAGAAATTATAACTTGACCCGATTCTTCATCTGTATGAACCCTAAATGAGGGATCTTCTTGCGCTAATTTTGCCAACGCCAAAGACATCTTATCTTGATCTGCTTTGGTTCTAGCCTCAACTGCTACAGAAATAACGGGGTCTGGAAATTCCATTTTTTCCAAGAGAACCGGAAAACCGATGTCACACAAAGTTTCACCTGTTGTCACATCCTTCAATCCTATTGCTGCAGCAATATCACCAGCAAAAACCTCTTTAACTTCTTCGCGGCTATTGGCGTGCATTTGTACAATTCTGCCAACACGCTCTTTCTTCTTTTTTACCGAGTTATAAATACTGTCTCCAGAACTTAAGACACCGGAATAAACCCTAAAGAAAGTCAAAGTACCGACAAATGGATCGGTTGCTATCTTAAATGCCAGCGCAGAAAATGGTGCAGAATCATCTGCAATGCGGGTAACGTCATCCAATCCATTATCTGACAAGCCTTTTATTGCGTCTTTATCGCTAGGCGCGGGAAGATACTCAACCACACCATCCAACATTGCCTGAACACCCTTATTTTTAAAGGCGGAACCGCAATAAGCCGGCATTATTTTATTTGCCAGTGTCTGTAAACGTATGCCGTGCTTTATTTCATTAACACTCAAAAAACCTTCTTCAAGATATTTCTCTGTTAATTCTTCACTTGCATCAGCTGCGGCCTCTACAACTTTTTCCCGCCACTCAGCACACATCCCTACCATTTCTTCAGGTATTTCCGTCTCTTTGAAAGTCATACCCATATTGGCTTCATCCCAATAAATGGCTTTCATTTTTAACAGATCTACAACACCTTCAAACTGCTCTTCACTACCAATAGGAAGCTGCATTGGAATAGCAACACCACCTAATCTTGCTTTAATTTGCTCAATTACGCGTAAAAAATTCGCCCCAGACCGATCCATCTTATTGACAAAAACCAGCCGAGGAACTTTATATTTATTTGCCTGACGCCACACGGTCTCAGACTGAGGCTCAACACCACCAACAGCACAAAAAACCGCACATGCACCATCAAGAACACGCAAAGAACGCTCTACTTCAATAGTAAAGTCAACATGTCCAGGCGTATCGATAATATTAATACGATGCTGCTCGAACTGCTTTTCCATGCCACTCCAAAAACAGGTTGTTGCAGCAGAGGTAATAGTTATACCCCGCTCCTGCTCTTGCTCCATCCAATCCATGGTTGCAGCACCGTCATGAACCTCACCTATTTTGTGAGACACACCAGTGTAATAAAGCACCCTTTCAGTTGTTGTTGTTTTTCCGGCATCTATGTGAGCCATGATCCCTATATTTCTATAGCGATCAATTGATGTTTTACGCGCCACTACAGTGTGCCTTTAAAAACTACCAACGATAATGAGAGAACGCTTTATTTGCTTCCGCCATTCTATGTGTATCTTCGCGTTTTTTAGCTGCAGAACCTTTGTTTTCAAAAGCGTCCATTAATTCGCCAGCCAATTTTGCAGACATACCTCTTTCGTTCCGTTTACGCGAAGCATCAATCAACCAACGCATAGCCAAAGCCACACGACGCGAAGACCTAACCTCAACAGGAACTTGATAGGTTGCACCACCTACACGGCGAGATTTAACCTCAACCCGAGGCTGCACATTTTCTAATGCTTTAGACAATACATCCAAAGGAACAGCATGACCTTTATTTTCTATAGCATCCAATGCACCATATACAATTCCTTCAGCAACAGATTTCTTGCCGCTTTCCATAATCATATTCATAAATTTGGTCAGCATAATGCTTCCAAATCTTGGATCAGGAATGATTTCTCTTTTTGTAGCAACTCTTCTTCTAGACATCTTTCACCAACCAGTTAATTAGCTCTTAGGGCGTTTTGTGCCATACTTAGAACGACCACATTTTCTATTATTTACGCCAGAGGCATCTAAGCTGCCGCGGACAACGTGATAACGGACACCAGGTAAATCCTTAACACGACCACCTCTTATCAGAACCACGGAATGCTCCTGAAGATTATGACCCTCACCACCAATATAACTACTAACCTCAGAACCATTGGTCAACCTGACCCTTGCAACTTTACGCAAGGCAGAGTTTGGTTTTTTTGGTGTTGTTGTATATACGCGTGTACAAACACCCCTACGCTGAGGACAAGCTTCTAGCGCAGGTACATTGCTTTTTTCTACTTTTTTAGCACGCGGCTTACGAACCAATTGGTTGATCGTGGCCATATTAATTTACTCCGACATAGAATTTAACCACTGGCAATAAAAAATTAACCGCCTAGTGAAAATCACTGACGGTTAATTTATTCCAGCTTTATTAAAGCACGTTAGCTTATGTTAGCAGGCTATGATACTTGCTAAATTTAGATGGGTCAAGCTTAATTTATTGCTAAATATTCAAAGCTTGCTTTAGTTGCTCTTCAGCATCAACTGCGGGCTCAACTTCTGCTTCAGTTATATGCTGTTGATTATAACGGTTTTTTCTTGCTTCATGATAAGCAAGACCTGTACCTGCAGGAATTAATCGACCGACAATTACGTTTTCTTTTAAGCCTTGCAAACTGTCACTTAATCCGCGGACTGCGGCATCAGTTAACACTCGCGTAGTTTCTTGGAAAGACGCAGCAGATATAAATGATTCAGTAGCCAATGAAGCCTTGGTAATTCCTAACAAGACAGATTCATAGCTTGCTGGAATCTTACCTTCTGATTCCATGCGATCATTTTCTTGACGAACTGCAGCACGCTCCACTTGATCGCCTTTCAAGAAAGTTGTGTCACCAGAAGCAGTGATTTCTACTTTTCTTAACATTTGACGAATAATTGCTTCGATATGCTTATCGTTGATTTTTACACCTTGCAATCGATAAACGTCTTGAATTTCTTTAACCAAATAATTGGCTAATTCTTCAATACCGCGCAATCTTAAAATGTCGTGCGGCGTCAATTCACCTTCAGCAATGGTTTCGCCTTTTTCTACATACTCACCCTCAAACACGGTGATATGCCGCCATTTTGGAATCAGCGTTTCAACTTGCTCACCAGCACCATCGGTAATGATGACGCGTTGCTTACCTTTTGTTTCTTTACCGAAAGAAATAGTACCGCTAGTTTCTGCAAGAATAGCTGGATCTTTAGTTTTACGGGCTTCGAACAAATCAGCAACGCGAGGTAAACCACCTGTAATATCACGGGTTTTACTCGATTCTTGCGGAATTCTTGCCAATACGTCACCAACTTTTACTTCGCCACCATCTTTAATACCAGCGATAGCACCTGCTGGTAAATAATACTGCGCGGGAATTTCAGTGCCTGGTAAATAAATGGTATTGCCCTGAGCATCAAGCAACTTCACCATAGGCCGTAATTCTTTACCTGCACTACCGCGTTGTTTAGGATCTGTAACAACCAACGAACTTAAACCAGTAACTTCATCTGATTGTTTTTGAACGGTAACACCATCAACAAAGTGCTCCAACTCAACAATACCATCAACTTCAGTAATAACAGGATGTGTAAATGGATCCCATGTAACAATGATATCGCCAGCATTAATTTTGCTGCCTTCTTGTACTGATAACACCGCACCATAAGGAATTTTATAGCGCTCACGTTCGCGACCATAATCATCCACCACACCAACCTCGCCGGAGCGAGATACCGCAACTAAGTTACCTTCGCGGTTAATGACGGATTTCAAATTATTCAACCGCACTGTACCAGCTGACTTAACCTGTACATTACTAATTGCCGCAGAACGCGATGCCGCACCACCAATGTGGAAAGTACGCATAGTCAGCTGGGTTCCAGGCTCACCAATGGACTGCGCGGCAATAACACCAACTGCCTCGCCAATATTAACAAAGTGTCCACGACCCAAATCACGACCGTAACAAGAAGCACAAACACCATGCCTATTTTCACAAGTAATGATTGACCGGACTAACACTTGGTCAATACTTTGCTCATCCAAAATAGATACCCAATGCTCATCTAGCAAAGTGCCTTTGGGTACGATAATGTTTTCGCCAGTACCATCCAAAACATCACTTGCGGAAACTCGGCCCAATACGCGTTCAGATAAAGGCTCAACAACATCGCCACCTTCAATAATCGGCATCATAATCAAGCCGTTTGATGTACCACAATCAATACCTGTAATAACCAAGTCTTGGGCAACATCCACTAAACGACGGGTCAAATAACCAGAGTTGGCAGTTTTCAGAGCCGTATCCGCCAAACCTTTACGTGCACCATGTGTGGAAATAAAGTATTGCAATACGTCTAAGCCTTCACGGAAGTTCGCTGTAATAGGCGTTTCAATAATCGAACCATCCGGTTTCGCCATCAAACCACGCATACCCGCTAACTGACGAATCTGTGCAGCAGAACCCCTAGCGCCCGACTCTGCCATCATAAAGATAGAATTGAAGGATTTTTGTTTGACGGTTTTGCCATCAGCATCAATTACCGATTCTTCCCCCAAACCATCCATCATCACTTTAGCTACTTGATCGTTAGCGTGCGACCAAATATCAACAACCTTATTGTAGCGTTCGCCGTCTGTAACTAAACCTGAAGCATACTGACTTTGAATTTCGTTAACTTCGGCATCAGCCGCAGCAATGATGTCGACTTTCTTAGCCGGAATCGCCATGTCTTCAATACCAAACGATACACCAGAAATAGTGGCATATCTAAAGCCTAGGTACATCAATTGGTCGGCGAGTACGACGGTATCTTTATTGCCTAAATAACGGTAACTGTAATTGATTAACCGAGAAATATTTTTCTTAGTCATATCGCAGTTAACCAAATCGTAAGGCATACGATCAGGAACGATTTCCCAAATCAACGCACGGCCTACCGTGGTGTTGACGCGATGAGTTTTATCGACTAAGCCACCCGCTTCTGATTCGACTTTTTCAGTAATGCGTAGTTGAATTTTGGTTTGCAATTCAACCGATTTTTCCATTAATGCTTTATGGATTTCATTGACGCTACCAAAAATAGTACCAGAACCTTTCGCATTGATTTTTTCACGACTGATGTAGTACAAACCCAAAACCACGTCTTGTGATGGGTTAATGACTGGCTCACCGTTTGCTGGCGAAAGGATATTATTAGTCGCCATCATCAATGTCCGCGCTTCCAACTGCGCTTCGATAGACAATGGAATATGCACCGCCATCTGGTCACCGTCAAAGTCGGCGTTGAAAGCGCTACACACTAACGGATGCAACTGGATTGCCTTACCTTCGATTAAGGTCGGTTCAAACGCTTGGATACCCAATCTGTGTAAAGTCGGCGCACGGTTTAACAGAATAGGATGTTCACGAATTACTTCTTCAAGAATATCCCAAACTTCAGTACCTTCACGCTCTACCATTTTCTTGGCAGCTTTAATGGTTGTCGCCAAGCCACGGAATTGCAATTTACTGAAAATAAACGGCTTAAATAACTCTAATGCCATTTTTTTCGGCAAGCCACATTGATGCAAGCGCAATGTCGGGCCTACCACGATCACAGAACGACCGGAGTAATCAACCCGTTTGCCTAACAAGTTTTGGCGGAACCGGCCTTGTTTGCCTTTAATCATATCGGCAAGCGATTTCAACGGCCTTCTGTTAGTACCGGTAATAGCGCGACCACGACGACCGTTATCTAACAAGGCATCAACTGATTCTTGCAACATCCGTTTTTCATTACGGACGATGATGTCAGGCGCATTTAAGTCCAACAAGCGATTTAAACGGTTGTTGCGGTTAATAACCCGACGGTACAAATCGTTCAAATCAGAAGTCGCGAAACGACCGCCATCCAATGGCACCAATGGGCGCAATTCTGGTGGCAGTACTGGCAAGACTTGCAAAATCATCCATTCGGGACGATTTTTAGAACTTAGCAAAGCGTCCATAACTTTTAGACGTTTTGCGTATTTTTTAATTTTTGTTTCAGAACTGGTGGAATTGATTTCTTCACGAAGAATATCAACCTGTTCTTTCAAATCAATCGCCTTCAACAACTCGTAAATGGCTTCTGCGCCCATTTTGGCGACAAAGTCATCGCCGTGTAATTCAACGGCATCAAGGTATTCGTCATCAGTTAATAACTGGCCTTTATTTAAAGGCGTTAAACCGGACTCAAGTACAACGAATGATTCAAAATACAAAACCCGTTCAATTTCGCGCAAAGTCATATCCAACAACAAGGCGATTCTGGACGGCAATGATTTTAAAAACCAAATGTGGGCAACTGGGCTAGCCAGATCAATATGCCCCATACGCTCACGGCGCACTTTTGATAACGTGACTTCAACGCCACATTTTTCACAGATGACACCGCGATGTTTTAATCTTTTATATTTGCCACAAAGACATTCGTAATCGCTGACTGGGCCAAAAATTTTGGCGCAAAACAAGCCATCCCGCTCCGGTTTAAAGGTACGGTAATTAATGGTCTCTGGTTTTTTTACTTCACCATAAGACCATGAACGAATCATATCTGGTGACGCCAAACCAATACTAATGCCATCAAAATCATCGGCACGACCTTGACGCTTTAAGAAATTCATTAAATCTTTCAAAAGCTTATCCTCTTTAAATAGGTTCTGGTGTAATCCAGTACAGGCTGTCTTAAAAAATGAAGAAAATCACCAGCAACCATTTTGGTTACTGGTGATATTTAAGCCTGACTTATTCCCGTTCCAATTCGATATTGACAGCAAGCGAGCGGATTTCTTTAATCAATACGTTAAAGGATTCCGGCATCCCTGCTTCCATCTTGTGATCGCCATCGACGATGTTTTTATACATACGGGTACGTCCAGTGACATCGTCTGACTTAACCGTCAACATTTCTTGCAAGGTATAAGCAGCACCATATGCTTCCAATGCCCAAACTTCCATCTCACCAAAACGCTGACCACCAAACTGGGCTTTACCACCCAAAGGTTGTTGGGTAACCAAGCTGTATGGGCCTGTAGAGCGGGCGTGCATTTTGTCATCAACCAAATGGTTTAGCTTGAGCATATACATATAGCCAACGGTAACTTCACGCTCGAACGGCTCACCTGTCAAACCATCATATAAAACAGTTTGTCCGTGTTGAGGTAAATCCGCCAAACTAAGCATCGTACGAATATCATCTTCGCTAGCACCATCGAATACAGGTGTTGCCATAGGCACGCCGCCGACTAAGTTAGTAGCCAATTCTATAATTTCTACGTCAGTAAAGGATTCTAAGTCTTCTTTACGTCCACTGCTGTTATAGATTTTTTCCAAGAAGCCTCGGATTTCTACCACTTTGGCTCTCGCTTCCAACATTTTACCGATTTTGATACCCAAGCCTTTAGCAGCCCAGCCTAAATGGGTTTCCAATACCTGACCAACGTTCATACGCGAAGGTACGCCCAGTGGATTCAAGACTATATCAACTGGATTGCCGTCAGCTGTGTAAGGCATATCTTCAATCGGTCTAATCATAGAAATAACACCTTTATTTCCATGTCGGCCTGCCATTTTATCGCCTGGCTGGATACGTCTTTTTACAGCCAAATAGACTTTGACCATTTTTAATACACCAGGGGCTAAATCATCGCCCATAGTGATTTTTTTACGTTTAACTTCAAATTTTTCATCAAAATCTTTCCGTTGCTGCTCAATTTGGGCAACAACCATTTCCAGCTGAAGATTGATTTCTTCATCTTTCATTTTGATTTTTAGCCAATCGGAGCGTTTGATGCTTTGTAAGTAGGTGTCTGATATTTCATCACCTGCGCGCAAACCACCAGCACCTGATTGTGCGACTTTGCCGATGAGTATTTTGGCAACACGTGCATAAATATCACCTTCTAAAATCTTTAACTGGTCATCCAAGTCTTTGCGATAACGCTTGATTTCTTCTTGCTCTATATCTAAAGCACGTTTGTCTTTTTTCACGCCATCGCGGGTAAATACTTGTACGTCAATGACGGTGCCTTCAATGCTGCTAGGTACGCGCAAAGAGGTGTCTTTAACATCCGCTGCTTTTTCACCAAAGATAGCCCGTAATAACTTTTCTTCTGGCGTCAATTGGGTTTCGCCTTTGGGCGTCACTTTACCGACCAGAATATCGCCACCTTTAACTTCAGCACCCACATAAACAATGCCCGACTCATCTAATTTAGATAAGGCTTCTTCACTGACATTTGGAATATCAGCGGTTATTTCTTCTGGGCTATGTTTAGTATCACGGGCAACACAGGTTTTTTCTTCGATGTGTATGGTGGTAAAACGGTCTTCTTTTACTACACGCTCAGAGACTAAAATCGAGTCTTCGAAGTTGTAGCCGTTCCATGGCATAAATGCCACCAACATATTCTGACCTAATGCCAACTCACCCATATCTGTCGATGGACCATCGGCTAAAATATCACCTTTACTAACTATATCGCCCGGCTTGACCAATGGTTTTTGGTTAATACAGGTGTTTTGGTTAGAGCGGGTGTATTTAATCAGGTTATAAATATCAACACCTGATGAACCAGTTTCTGTTTCGGTATCGTTAACGCGGACAACAATTCTTGCCGCATCGACCATTTCAATACTACCACCACGTGCCGCAACAACTGTTACGCCAGAGTCTTTAGCAACGGTGCGTTCCATACCTGTTCCCACCAATGGCTTTTCAGCCCTCAGTGTTGGTACGGCTTGACGTTGCATGTTAGAACCCATTAACGCGCGGTTCGCGTCATCATGTTCTAAGAAAGGAATGATAGAAGCCGCTACCGAAACGATCTGTTTGGAAGAAACGTCCATGTATTGCACGGTGTCGGACATCGCCAAAGTAAATTCATCTTTATGGCGGCAAGATACCAAGCCATCAACCAATTTACCTTTTTCATCAACTGCCACACTGGCCTGGGCAATAACAAACTCGCCTTCTTCAATAGCCGACAAATAATCAACTTGGTCAGTTACGTAACCGTTAACTACTTTACGGTATGGTGTTTCTAAGAAGCCGTAATCGTTAGTGCGCGCATACACCGACAAGGAGTTGATCAAACCAATGTTTGGTCCTTCAGGCGTTTCAATTGGGCAAACCCGACCATAATGGGTGGCGTGTACGTCACGCACCTCAAAGCCTGCACGCTCACGAGCCAAACCACCTGGCCCTAAAGCGGATACCCGGCGTTTATGGGTGACTTGTGACAATGGATTGTTTTGATCCATAAACTGCGACAACTGGCTGGAACCAAAAAACTCTTTAACAGCCGCAGATACTGGTTTCGCGTTGATGATTTCTTGTGGCATTAAGCCTTCAGAATCCGCTAAGGTCAGACGTTCTTTAACTGCACGCTCAACCCTAACCAAACCAACACGGAATTGGTTTTCAATCATTTCGCCAACAGAACGCACACGACGGTTGCCTAAATGATCGATGTCATCAACATTACCGTTACCATTACGGATGTTAATCAATTCTTTTAGGACATCAATGATGTCTTCTTTGGTCAACGTACCTGTGCCAACAATTTCTTCGCGGCCCAAACGACGGTTAAACTTCATCCGACCAACGGTAGACAAGTCATAACGGTCATCAGTAAAAAACAGGTTTTGGAATAAGTTTTCCGCTGATTCTTTTGTTGGTGGCTCACCAGGACGCATCATCCGGTAAATTTCCACCAAAGCTTCCAAGGTATTAGCGGTTACATCCAAACGCATAGCGTTAGAGATATAAGGGCCTCTGTCCAGATCATTAACATAAAGCGTATTGATCTGCTGAATGCCTGCATCAATACAACGGTCAATCAATACTTCGGTCATTTCATCATTGACATTGGCAATCAATTCGCCAGTGCTTTCATCAATAATGTTATGTCCTAAAATTTTGCCGACCAAGTAATCTCTAGGTACTTCTACCTCAGTCAAACCCGCTTTGGAAATTTCCCGAATATGCTTGGCGGTTATGCGACGGCCTTCTTCAACTAAGACAGCCTCACCATGCCTAATATCAAACGCGGCGATTTCACCACGTAAGCGCTCAGGGACAATTTGGAATAGGCACTTTTCAGCAGTGATAGTAAAGCTATTGGTTTCGAAGAACATTTTAATCATTTCTTCGTTATCAAAACCCAACGCTCTTAGCAACACAGTAGCAGGAATTTTTCTACGGCGATCTATACGCACGTAGACGCAATCTTTATGGTCGAATTCAAAGTCCAACCAAGAGCCACGGTATGGAATTATCCGGGCATTGAATAATAATTTACCCGATGAATGGGTTTTGCCTTTGTCATGGTCAAAGAATACACCCGGCGAACGGTGTAATTGCGACACAATAACGCGCTCAGTACCATTAATTACAAAAGTACCGTTATCGGTCATTAAAGGCAGTTCGCCCATATAGACTTCTTGCTCACGGATGTCTTTTACGACTTTCGCGTTTGCTGCGGCTTCTTTATCGTAAATGACTAATCTGACTAATACCCGTAACGGTGCGGCAAATGTCGCGCCACGTTGTTGGCATTCTCTGACATCAAATACAGGCTCTCCTAACCGATATTTAACATATTCGAGCACCGCATAACCGGAATGGCTTTCTATGGGAAATACGCTAGAAAAGGCTGCATGTAACCCTATATCAGCCCGCTTATCAGCAGGAAAACCGGATTGCAGGAAATTGGCATACGAATTTATTTGCGTTGCCAAAAGATAGGGAACTTCGAGCACTTCAGTGCTTTTGCCAAAGTTATTTCGAATACGCTTTTTTTCGGTAAAAGAATAGGACATATCGCTTCCAAACTTTTTCGTCATGAATTGTTTCTACTGTACAAGTTTTGTAAACAGTAAAAGGCCGATGACATAAGTCACCAGCCATACTAGAGTTGGCTTACGCCAGAGGTGTGTCGAAATGATTATTTAATATCGACAGTTGCACCTGCTTCCAAAAGTTGTTTTTTGATGTCTTCTGCTTCAGCTTTAGCAACGCCTTCTTTTAAGACAGTTGGTACGCCTTCAACAGCATCTTTCGCTTCTTTCAGACCTAAGCCAGTGATGCCACGGACAGTTTTAATTACGGCAACTTTATTTTCGCCAAAACCTGTCAATACGACATCAAATTCAGTTTGTTCTTCAACTACAGCAGCAGCGCCGCCAGCAGCAGGTGCAGCAACAGCAACAGCTGCAGCAGCAGATACGCCAAATTTTTCTTCCATTGCTGAAATCAGATCAACAACTTCCATTACACTCATGTTAGAGATAGCGTCTAAGATATCTTCTTTTGATATTGCCATTTTTATAATGCCTCAGGTAAATAGGTTTAACTGTTTTAAAGCTTATGCAGCTTCTTTCTGTTCTTTAATTGCTGCGACTGTGCGAACCAACTTAGCATGTGGTTCCGCCAAAGTACGGACAAATTTCTCGATTGGGGCTTTCATGACTGCCATCAACATACTGATTGCTTGGTCACGGGTCGGCAAGCTTGCTAAGCGACTCATTTCGCTTGGTCCAAATACTTGACCGCCAATTGCCACAACTTTCGGAATTAATTTATCGTGATCTTTAGCAAAATCACCAATCAAACGTGCCGCACAACCTGGATCTTCCATTGAGAATGCCATCAACAAAGGCCCAACAAGCCCTTCTTGCATACACTCAAATTCGGTTCCAGCTACAGCACGTCTGGCTAAGGTGTTTTTTATTACACGCAGATAAACGCCTGTTTCTCTTGCCGTTTTACGCAATGCGGTCAATTCCGTCACTGTCATGCCACGGTATTCTGCTGCAACAGCAGAATGAGCTTTAGCAGCAATTGCAGCAACTTCTTCTACGACAGCTTTTTTGCCATCTAAATTTAGTGCCACAGTTTTTCTCCGATATGTTTCTGAAAATTATCAGAATGAATAAAACACAATTTAAGTTATTGCCATAAATTGCACCTTACGGTCCCTTACCTATCAATCTAGGCGTGGGCTTCCGTCTACGCAGGAAATTAAGCCTAAGCACCTGCGGTCTTTGACGGTTACCGTTTATAACGGCAACCCAAAGTTCCTTTGCTTTTCTTTATGCTGAAAAGCTACTTGCATCTAACCAAAGGCCTGGACCCATGGTTGAAGACAAAGTGATTTTTTTAATGTAAACACCTTTTGATGTCGCTGGTTTTGCTTTTTTCAAATCGGCTATTAAGGCTTCTAAGTTTCCTTGTATTGCCGCTTCATCAAATGTCAATTTACCTAATGTGCAGTGGATAATGCCTGATTTATCAGTACGGTATCTAACCTGACCTGACTTGGCATTTTTTACAGCAGTTGCAACATCGGCAGTAACCGTACCTACTTTAGGGTTTGGCATTAAGCCTCTTGGACCTAAAATTTGACCCAATTGACCAACTACGCGCATAGCGTCTGGTGATGCGATAACAACATCAAAGTTCATCTCACCTTTTTTAACCAGATCACCTAAATCATCCATACCAACAATATCTGCACCAGCGGCTTTCGCGGCTTCAGCATTAGGGCCTTGTGTAAATACAGCAACTCTGACATTTTTACCGGTGCCATTTGGCAGTACTGTTGCACCACGGACGTTTTGATCAGATTTACGAGGATCAACACCTAAATTTACGCTAACATCAATAGCTTCATTAAATTTTGCTGTTCCAAATTCTTTTAACAACTTAACGGCATCAACGACTGAGTATTGTTTTGTGCGATCAACTTTTTCTTTGATTAATTTCGCTTTTTTGCTTAGCTTAGCCATTACAAACCCTCCACGTTCAAGCCCATGCTGCGCGCACTGCCTGCAATTGTTTTAATTGCCGCATCAATATTTGCAGCATTCAAATCTTCCATTTTAATTTTGGCGATTTCTTCCAACTGGTCACGAGTAATCGTGCCAACTTTTTTGGTATTTGGATTGCTGCTGCCACTTTTGATGCCAACTGCTTTCTTAATCAAAATAGTTGCTGGTGGTGTTTTAGTGATAAAGGTAAAGCTACGATCACTATATACCGTAATAACTACTGGTAAAGGCAATCCCTTTTCAACATCTTGTGTTTTTGCGTTGAACGCTTTACAAAACTCCATGATATTAACGCCGCGTTGACCTAATGCAGGACCAACTGGGGGACTAGGGTTAGCCTCACCCGCCTTAACTTGCAGCTTGATGTATGCCGTGATTTTTTTTGCCATTTCTTACTCCAAATGTGGGTACAAACGCTTTCCAGCTCCCCTAGACAGAAAAATCCCTACCCATTTAATAGGCAAGGATTTATTTAATTCAACTAATTAGCTTTTTTCTACTTGTGCAAATCCAAGCTCAACCGAAGTCGACCGACCAAAGATTAGTACCGATATTTTTAATTTATTTTTGTCGTAACTAACTTCTTCAACTACGCCGTTAAAATCTTTAAACGGCCCATCTACAACCCTTACTACTTCACCAACCTCAAATAATACTTTGGGTCTTGGTTTATTTACGCCTTCTTCTACCCTATTTAGGATAGACATGGCTTCTTTTTCAGTAATTGGCGCTGGTCTATCAGAAGTGCCGCCTATAAAGCCGAGTACCTTTGGCACATCTTTAACCAAATGCCATGTCTCGTCCGTCAACTCCATTTGCACTAACACATAACCGGGAAAGAATTTTCTTTCGCTTTTACGCTGCTGACCTAAACGCATTTCCACTATTTCTTCAGTGGGAACCAATATTTTTCCAAAAAACTGCTCTAAGCCTTCACGCTTAATTCGTTCTTCAAGAGCCTGCTTTACTTTGTTTTCGAAATTTGAATATGCATGAACAACATACCAACGGAGCGACATATCAACCACCCTGACCAGTCAACAACCTAACACCCCAAAACAAAAACATATCCAGCAACCAAAGCACCAAACCAACCAAGAAAACCATGGCAAACACCAACAATGTCGTCCTTACTGTCTCATCTCTTGTTGGCCAAACAATCTTTCTAACTTCTTGCCTAGACTCAATAACAAAAGCCAAAACCCACTTACCTAGCTGCGTAGTAACCATCATTGCCAATGCAACAATAAAAATCACTAACAAGCCCAAAACTCTATATAAAAGCTGTATTTCGGAAAAATAATAAAACGCAACAATACCAGCAACGATAAAGATAACGGAAAAAACCTGCTTAACAACATCAGATACTGATGTAGCAGCTTCTGCTTGAGTATTCATGTATTTTTCTTGAGAAATATATTGAAGGGCTTGACTGAATGGCAGGCCAGGAGGGTCTCGAACCCCCAACCCGCGGTTTTGGAGACCGCTATTCTACCAATTGAACTACTGACCTATTCAGACAAAACTTACAAAGCTGGATATAATAAATCTTTTGAATCTATTATTCAATAATCGATGCAACAACACCCGCGCCGACAGTACGACCACCTTCACGGATTGCAAAACGTAAACCTTCTTCCATAGCGATTGGTGAAATCAGTTTCACGCTAACGGAGATGTTGTCACCAGGCATTACCATTTCAACGCCTTCTGGTAATTTAACTGCGCCAGTTACGTCAGTGGTACGGAAGTAGAACTGTGGACGGTAACCGTCGAAGAATGGCGTGTGACGACCACCCTCTTCTTTTGACAATACGTAGATTTCTGCATTGAAATGGGCATGCGGCTTGATGGTGCCTTTGTGCGCCAATACTTGGCCACGTTCCACGTCATCACGTTTAGTACCACGCAACAATAAACCAACGTTATCGCCTGCTTCACCTTGATCCAACAATTTACGGAACATTTCAACGCCAGTTACGGTTGTTGTCACGGTGGCTTTGATGCCGACGATTTCAACTTCTTGACCGACTTTAATGATACCGCGTTCAATACGGCCAGTTACTACAGTACCACGGCCTGAAATCGAGAATACGTCTTCGATTGGCATTAAGAATGCGCCATCAACGGCACGTTCTGGCTCTGGGATATAGCTGTCAAGCGCTTCAACCAAACGGACAACAGAGGCTTCGCCGATGTCGCTTTGGTCGCCTTGTAAGGCCAATAAGGCTGAACCACGGATGATTGGGGTGTCGTCGCCTGGGAATTCGTACATGTCGAGCAGTTCGCGCAATTCCATTTCAACCAGTTCGATCAACTCTTCGTCGTCAACCATGTCGGCTTTGTTCAGGAACACAACAATATAAGGTACGCCAACCTGTCTTGATAACAGGATG
>CAIYRS010000072.1 GCA_903928685.1 uncultured Methylococcaceae bacterium | reverse complement strand
TAACCTGGTTGAGCGGTTATTCCAGAAGTTAAAGCATTTCAGGCGTGTGGCCACACGCTATGAACGCTTGGCAAGGAATTATCTGGCCATGCTCTGCTTGGTTTCCACGGTAATATGGCTCAATTGAGAACACCCCCTAGCCACCCGATTAGTAAAAACCAAAAAAAAATCCTTTGGCAAGCAGAATCATTTACCCTATATTCGAGCCCATATATCACCAAATTAAACCTATCTGCCGTTAATCTAGCTCTTACGAGTTCAGGATTGCCAACATAAAATCCTGATACCTTATCTCCAACCTTTCTAATATTATTACTACCAATGAACTGGACAAACACTACGCAATCGAACGATACCAATGTTTGGTATGTTAATGAAATCAAACAATTCCCTGATGTCTATGATGATCTTTTTGTTGGCATATCCTTAAATCAGCTACCAAAAAAAATCATTTTTACAGGTCATGAATTGAATTTGGGCTTTTGGGCTGTCACATTAACCGAACCGATTACCACTGCAACCTTATATGAATCAAACACCTGGCTAGCAGAAACAACACCTTTGCCAGCACGGCCAGATTTACGCACCCGTTTTCCAGGCGTTGCCCATGCAGAACGGAGCGCATTTAATTTTGTGCTTAATCTGGATCCATCGAAATCAGAGTATCTATTTGATATATATATTGATATTGGCGAGGATCATTTTTGGCTTGCCAGCGTCCAACTTATCAACCGCGTAGCTAGCGAATTAAAACGCGTTGATATAAACCAGTTAAATCAAGTTAGTTTTTTAAAGCAATGGCAAAAAGTACGGCAATCGGCTGCGGAAATATCGCGTACTTGCGCTAAAGTCATCGATATTTATGGCGGAAAAACCAACCCCGCTATTTTTGCCCTATTAGGCGATGCTTTATATAAGCAAAAACAAGTTGAGCCTGCTATAGCCGCCTACCGTAAAGCCGTGGAATTACGCCCACAAGAATCTAAATATGAAATGCGCTTGGCGCAAATGCTAAATCAGCATATTCCTTCCGAAGAAACTCAGGCCACCCCCAAAGGCATCTCCCTGTCAACATCAGGTGAAACCGCGTTAACTATCATTGTTGATATGTTATATCGCAGCACGCCATCTTATATGTATGCCCGTGAATTGTTCCAAAATGAATTGGATGCCATTTACCGCCGTTGGGACAAAGAACAAGAAACCTTAGGGCAGTCGGATTTTACAGGCATCATCCGTATAGAGCCGGATTTTGAAAATCCCAACAAACTGTGTTTTTGGGGCGATGGCATCGGCATGACTTTTGAACAAGTCACCAACCACCTTGCCAAGCTGGTCAATTCCGGCAATGTTGGTCATACCACGGGCGGCGTTGGTGAGCCATCATCCCCCAGTAATTTTGGGATTGGCGCCAAAACCTCCGCGTTACCAGAAAACACCCAAGGTATGGTCTACCGGACACTACCATTTGGCGAAAAACAAGGCATTGAGTTTACCTTATGGAAAAACCCCAATACCTTTTTATACGAAATCAAAGCGTGGCAAAATGGTAAAAATGTTGAACATTACCGTAAAGTCCCTTTAAAAGAATTTGCCCCAGCTATCCAACTCCGTGGCAGCGGCGCATCCGCCACCTTAATGGGCAACACTTTAGACGAAGATACTTACAAAAAGTCTGAAATGCTGCTTTCCCGCCAAATCGGCACTGAGCAAGTCCGTAGAGGCATAAACTATTTTCTCAATAGCCGCTATTACACTATCCCGGCAACTGGTTTAGACGTAAAAGTCGCCGAGCGCGAAGAAGATGGCAGCCTGCTTTGGCATACCGTTGTCGGACAAAAAGCCTTTTTGGATCGTTGTGCCGAACAAAGCGGAAAAACCCAATTAGTATCTGGAGGCTTACAGGTTTCTGCTTATTGGTGGATTTTATCCGCTACAGCAAAAGATGAAGTCGGTTCTTTTAATGCTTTAGGCCATGTAGGCTTACTTTGGAAAAATGAACTCTACTATAACCCTAACGAATCTCAACGGGGACAACGCCTACAACTCAACGGCTTTGGCATTCACTTTGGCGAAGAGCGGGTCGTCATTTATCTGGAACCCAGCCAACCTGATTTAGTAGACTCACATCCGTCTCGAACTAAATTGATGTACAAACATCGCGAGCTAAATGCTTCGGATTTTGGCCAACGTTTCACAGAAAAAATGCCAATAGAATTGGTGGAATTTCAAAAAAGCTTTCTTTCCGACAATATTTCCGGAGAAAGCATTGAGTTAATTAGAGACAACCTACAAGCATTGAACATACATACCGATGCAAAAATGCGGCAATTTGCCGCTGCCTTCTTTAACAGAGGCAAACCAAAACCTGAAACAACACTCAAATCACCATCAACAGAACCACCGAAACCCTTAAACCCGGATACTTTCCGTTCTAACATACCTAACTCAATTTGGCGTGAATTTGATTCAGAAACAAAGATGTATGCTGCCGAATGGGATAGCCACGGCTATGTTATCAAATTCAATTCCGAATGGCCGCAATACCAAAAAGCCATTGATTTGATAGCCGCAGAAAACCAAGCGTTTTATCCAAATATGTTGGCAAACGTGTTAAGGCAGGAATGCGAATCCCTAATCCGTTTTGAGTACTATAAACTCGCTGTAGAATTGTTGTTTAACAGCTACGCCATGCTGGAATACACCGATTGGACAGAGCGCACCGTGGAAAACCAATTACTAAGCCCATCTGGATTGAGCGCGATATTGCAAACCAATACCAATCTGCGTTCCAATGTTAAAAACGCATTGGCAGATAAGCTTGCCAAAAGCACAGAAAAATAGTCTGGCTTGAACAGGGTGTTGGCAATGCCGCTGACACCCTGTTCTTAAGGTTTGTGCTAGCCACACAAGCTGCTTCTTAAATCCATAAATCCATTCTGATAATAATTTTTGTCCATTAAGCTTTTGCAGGTGTTGGATAAATGTCACTACCTGTATGCCTAAAACATAGGCAACTATTACTAATACCCCATAAATAAAGCTTTTTACGCCAAAACTTCGTTTGGAACAAAATCCTAACACTCTCTAAATAAGCCATTACAGGTCGCTGGCATTATTGCTTATATCGCAAGCCGCCCACATGTGACAAAATAACCATTATTCATTTACTTACGACTTCATTTATGGTTTCTGGCAAACTTTATATTATTTCCGCACCGTCTGGGGCAGGCAAAACCAGCTTGGTAAAACAGCTGTTAACTGATGTGCCGCAATTGACGGTATCAACATCCCATACCACACGGGCAATGCGTCCCGGGGAAATTGACGGTAAAGATTATTTTTTTGTTTCTACAGCAGAATTTGAAAACATGTTGTCGGCGCAAGCCTTTCTTGAATTTGCCCAAGTATTTGATAATTTTTATGGCACATCCGAGCAAGCCGTCAAAGATCAATTAACTGCCGGTTTGGATGTCATTTTAGAAATTGATTGGCAAGGTGCAGAGCAAGTCAAAAAACTGTTTCCGGAAAGCGTGGCTATTTTTGTCTTGCCACCGTCGATTGCCATTTTAGAGCAGCGCCTGAAAAATCGCGGCCAAGACAGTGAGGCCATCATCCAGCGGCGTATGCGGGATGCTGTGGCGGAAATGTCGCATTATGGCGAGTTTGATTTTCTGGTAGTTAACGATGACTTCCAAGAAGCTTTAGCTGCCTTAAAAAGTATCATCATTGCCCATAGGCTGAGCATTGATGTACAGCAAACCAAATTATCCAGCTTGCTATCCTCTTTGCTTGCTTAATTCGTATTACCCCTACCCTTAAACCTAACCGCCTGCCCCTATCAGGCTGGCGGCATTCTTAACTTTATTTTTAGATAACATGAATCATATCCCTACTGTTGGCTTTATTAGCCTTGGATGCCCTAAGGCCTTGGTCGATAGCGAAAGAATCCTCACCCAATTGCGCTCTGAAGGCTACAACATCTCACCCAGTTACCAAGATGCCGATTTGGTCGTGGTCAATACCTGCGGTTTTATTGATGCCGCTGTTGAAGAATCATTAGATAGTATTGGCGAAGCCTTGGCGGAAAACGGCAAAGTCATTGTTACCGGTTGCTTGGGCGCGCGCGAAGCCGAGATTCGGGCAAGACACCCCAATGTGCTGAAAGTGACTGGCGCCCATGCGCTGGAAGAAGTGGTCAATTCCGTCCATGAACACTTACCACCACGCCACGATCCATTTACCAGCTTAGTGCCACCACAAGGCATTAAACTTACCCCTAAACATTACGCCTATTTAAAAATCTCCGAAGGCTGCAACCATCGCTGTACCTTCTGCATTATTCCATCCATGCGCGGCGATCTGGTTAGCCGACCGATTGACGAAGTGATGCGCGAAGCTGAACGACTGGCAGCAGCGGGTGTAAAAGAGTTGCTGGTGGTTTCACAAGATACCAGCGCTTATGGCTTAGATATGAAGTATCAAGCCCGTGATTGGCGCGGACGTAGCTACAACACCCGTTTTTATGATTTGGCAGAAGCGATGGGCGATTTGGGCATTTGGGTGCGAATGCACTATGTTTACCCTTATCCGCATGTGGATGACGTTATTCCGCTCATGGCAGCAGGTAAAATCTTGCCGTATTTGGATATTCCCTTCCAACATGCCTCCAGCCGTATTTTAAAGCTGATGAAACGCCCTGCCGCCAGCCAAAACAATCTGGAGCGCATTCAAGCGTGGCGGACGATTTGTCCTGATATTACGCTGCGAAGCACCTTTATCGTCGGCTTTCCCGGTGAAACAGAACAAGAATTTGAGGAATTGTTAGATTTCCTCAGTGAAGCGCAACTGGATCGGGTTGGCTGTTTTGCCTATTCACCCGTCAATGGCGCAACAGCAAATGATTTACCGAATGCCGTGCCAGAAGCGGTCAAACAAGAGCGCCTGGCGCGTTTTATGGCACATCAAGAAGAAATCAGCGCACAACGCCTACAGCAACGCATAGGACGCATTGAAACGGTATTAATTGATGAAGTTGTTGACGAAGGCGCGGTGGCAAGAAGCAAGGCTGATGCGCCGGAAATTGACGGTTTGGTATTTATTGATGGCGCAACGCATTTAAAAGTCGGCGATTTTGTGCAAGTCGTTATTGAAGAAGCCGATGAACACGATTTGTGGGCGCATTTGGTCGAATAAGCCAAGCGCTTACAAATCTTCAGGCATAAAAAAACCCAGCCATAAAAGCTGGGTTTTTTTTACTGCGGCTAAATCTAACTGAAATTACAGTTGGATTGAGCTAGAAACTTTTTGTTTAGAACCGTCTGGATCATCCATACAGCCAGCTAAACCAACAACTACCAATGCCATTGCTAAAAGTGCTACGATCTTTTTCATAAAATTATCCTCCAATGGGTTTAAATATTTTTTTTATTGCGCGCTCATTTTAAAAGCACAGGCAATTTATATCATGACTAAAATATCGATGCAATAACAAAAGTTTTTATGCACAGGTACTCTTATAACGCATTGATGTCAATCGGAAGATCATAATTAATCGTTCTGTCCACCCAAGTGACCTTGCCAATTGTGACCCACGGCGCATTAAAATTCCGATGCAATTGATCGAAAACCCACTCAGTCGGTGCCTCAATTTTTTTCATTTTTATGTAAAACACCGCGTCATTTAAATCCATCCCCACGTTTTGCCCCCAAAATGCGGTGACTTTCATTAGGAATTTCCGTAGCCGGGCATTATTTATAGTCGGCGTTACGGCAATGTTTGCCCACATGGAATGCACCCGCCCCCAATTTGGCGCAAGCAAACGCCCTTGCTCATTAACGAAAGGCAACCACTGCTCCTTACCCTGCTTATCCAAGTAAGTAATGGCAAGGATATGGTCATACCCAGCAAAATGGTCATGCAGATATAAAGCATGTGGGGCAATGCCAAAAAACGTTTGCGATAATCCCAATATGGCATTGCTGCCGTCTGTTAGCGCTGATGCAAAGGCGTTTTCGCGGGTATCAACCTTGAAGCGATACAGTAAGCCATAATGCACCGTGCTATTCATCTGCAAGATAAACAGCGCTATCAGTATTTTTGCCAATTTCCTTGAAAATGCCTTGGGCTTTTGTGCCGCCGCACCTTCAAAAACCGCGTGAAACCAAGTGTCGTCTTTGAGTTTAACCGATATGGCACATTCCGATGTACAAGCAATGCGGCTACGGTTATCGGCAATTTTTCGGTATTGCTTACAAGCGAGCTGATAAATGCCAGGAAGGCCTATAAGCAATCCAATAGGCATTAAATAGCCCATCTTTATGAGGATTTGCCTATATGTGGCAACGCCCGAATAAATAGCGCCATGGCTGTCTAAGGCGTATAAATCCGTCAGCAAGGTTTCTGGGCTTATCGTTGCTAATGGCGGATAAGCCGCCGCGTATTCTTGGGCATTTTTAAAATCTATACGCTTAAAAATATCAAAATGATTAATGATAAGCACGGTGCGGTTACAGAGTGGGCATAACTGGTCATAAAAAACCGTTAATGCTGGCTGTTTTGCAGTTATTGCCGAAGCGATAGCCCGCCACCAACTAAATGGCACTATAAGGGCGTAACAAATCAACATCCCCATGCCAAATGGATAAATATTTAAGGAAAGGGTAATGCCAAGATGTAAGCCAATGCCGATCAATAGATACAGCGGCCTTAATCTGCGGTTGGTAAACAAAAACGGAAAGGTAAATTGAAAAACTAAAATGGTGTAGCCAAGGGTTTTTTCCAGCCACTCATTATTTAATAAAACAGACATATCGAAAGCGGATACGTAATAAGGCTGAGTTGCTGGCAACCAAGAACCCAAACCATTTCGCCAATGTTCCGCGAATAACTTATGGATGGCAGAATCAAAATAAAGAAAGCCCAAGCAAATCGCCAACGGCAAATAGTAGGCCAAAACCGTCACTGTAGGCTTAGGATACTTACTGTAATGCACAAACGGCGTACTTAACTTATGCCGTAAATTATCGATAGAAAATGCACGGTCAGCAGGCAAAAATAACAGGAAAAAGCCAATGGCAATCATGAATAAATCAAACCCGCCATCAAAATCGCGCTGCATGGAGGTGAAATTTACAAAGACTATCCAGAACAAATAATTACTGACAACCGCAAACTGATAGCGGTAGCCAACAACAATAAAGCAAGCAATGACACCCCAAAGACAAAGAAAAAGCGGGATGGTTGGGAACTCAACGTCTAAATAAGGGATAGGATCAAAAATTAAATGGCTGAAATAATTGAGGAAAATAATTTCCTGTAAGGTTACCAGACCATAAAGTACACGGAACAAGCCAATCCCAACGACGGGTACTGGTTTATTTAGAAGGGAAAAGATTTTGCTAGGGAGATTAACCATACATTCTGCAATGAAAAACAAAATATAGGCAGTATAAAATACTTAGGGGATTTTATGCAGTGCTATGTTCAGAAACAACTAAGGCCGCTAACCGAGGGAACGGTTAGCGGCCTTAAATATATAAAGATATTGCCGACGGCTTATTTTTCGTCGTCTGGGTGCTCAGCGAATACCCATTTCAATAAAGCATAAACAGCGCCGATAACTACAACTGCACCAACCATACCGGCTGGTTCTTTCAACATTGATGTGAGATCTAAGATGAACCCCATGGATGTCCTACCTTTATTATTTGTATTTTAGAAATGCTAATGTATAGCGTATGGAAGCGCCATGATACTTTAGAGAATACTAAAGTCAAGAGCTAATTGTCTGTAAAACCAGATGCCTAACTGTAACATTAGTTTATAAACCCGCTTTTTAGAATCACATAACACGCAACAAACACTCCCCGCAAATCCGCTTTACTAATTTAAAGCTCGATAGCGAGTGTGGTATAGTTTAAACTTCATGTTCTACGCTAAATATGTTATGAGGGCAGTAAACATGATAAAAAAATATATAAAAATAATTCCATTCGCCGCCGCTTTAATTGGTTTTTCTGCACACGCTGATGTGGCATTAAAAAATAACACCGATATACTGGGTAAATGGAATGTCTATGCAGAAGCAGCAAAATTAGACGGCGAAAAAAAGAAAATTCAAGTTGAATGGGATTTTCAAGCTGACGGCACTTTGCAGACAACATCAACAGACTCTGTTGGCCGTACCAAGGAAATGAAAATTGCCATTAAATACTTCGTTGAAGATGGCGACATCAAAAAACAAACCACACCTGGTCGTGACAAATACGAATCATGCAACGTGCTTGAAAAAGATAGCGACAAAATGGTGTTAAAATGTACGTATCTCTTCTATTTTTTAACAAAACTATAATAAATTAAACAGGATATAACAATGATCGGTGCATTAGTAATGATTCTGGCAGTTATCTGGGTTTATCAGTCTGCCGTAAAAGCACAAACCCCTAACGTCGTCATGTGGGTAGGGATTGTCGGCGCAGTTTTTCTGGCATCACAGGTTTTACTGATTGATGCCAATGTTTACCTGCTGGAAGCCTTTAGAGGCGGTGAAGGCGACAACAACTACGAACGCGACTTATCCAGCGTTGGTGACCGTAAAAATGAAGGTGGATTCCAAAGTGCTGGCGGTGTATTGCTATCATTATTTTTGGAATTGATGCCACCATTGGCTGGCTTTTTGATTGTGGCTTTTATCCGCATCAAATTCATCACTAAAGACGCCTTCTCTATCCCTGCGTTATTCAGTGGCTTAACACACATGTTTGCAAGTACTGCCAAAGACGCTTTGGACACTATGAAAAGCAGCGTCGTAAAACCATCTAAAGACAGCGCACCATCAGATTCAGAAAAATCAGAATAAAATCCTGAGCCAAAAAAAAGCCCGCATACCAATGCGGGCTTTTTTGCGTTTTAACTACCCCAAAATAGCTGAAACCACAAAAACCAAAGTGGCAATAAACGCTATCGTAAACAAAATACCTACGACAATATAAGTTTTCAACGAACCTTCCGTAAAGTCTTTTTGCCTATTCGCATTGCTTTGCACACCAATAAAAGCCGCAAAAACGCTTTTGACTATTTCGATAATCGTTGGCTTTGACATTCCCGTCTCCCACAAAATTAGACGAAAATAATAGTCTTTGGCGTTATATTAAGCAATTATTATCCGTCTTTACCAAATAGCCCCAGCCATAATGAGCAAAACAGAACAACTCAAACAGCTACTCGCACAACGCGTCCTCTTCCTCGACGGCGCAATGGGCACGATGATCCAAAGCTACAAACTCGAAGAAAAAGATTATCGTGGCACACGCTTTGCCAACTGGGAAATTGATTTAAAAGGCAACAACGATTTGCTGACGCTGACCCAACCCGACATCATCAAAGCCATCCACAGCGCGTATTTTGAAGCGGGAACGGATATTGTCGAAACCAACACCTTTAATTCCAACAGTATCGGTATGGGCGATTACGGCATGGAAGCCTTGGTTTATGAGCTGAATGTCGAAGGCGCGAAACTGGCTAAACAAGCCGCCGCCGAATACACCGCAAAAAACCCTGACAAACCGCGTTTTGTTGCGGGCGTTTTAGGCCCAACCAGCCGTACTGCCTCCATGTCGCCGGATGTTAACGACCCTGGCTTCCGCAACATTTCGTTTGATGAGCTGGTTGTAACGTACACCGAAGCCACGCATGGCCTGATCGACGGCGGCGCGGACATTATTTTGATCGAAACTATTTTCGACACCCTCAACGCCAAAGCCGCCGCGTTCGCCGTCGAAAATGTTTTCGATGCCATTGGCTATAAACTGCCCGTTATGATTTCCGGCACGATTACCGACGCCTCAGGCCGTACCTTGTCAGGCCAAACCGTCGCGGCGTTCTGGCATTCTTTGAAACACATCAACCCGATTTCCTTTGGCTTCAACTGCGCCTTAGGTGCGAAAGAATTACGCCAACATATCGAAGAATTGTCCAACATCGCCGACACCCACGTTTCCGCTCACCCCAACGCAGGCTTGCCGAACGCTTTTGGTGAATACGACGAATCACCAGAAGCGATGGCGGCGGAAATCGAAGACTGGGCAGTCAGCGGCTATTTAAACATCATCGGCGGCTGTTGCGGCACATCACCCGCGCATATCAAAGCCATTGTCGAAGCGGTGCAAAAACACGCGCCGCGCCAAGTGCCTGACTTACCGAAAAAATGCCTATTGTCCGGCTTGGAAGCCATGTCCATCGACCCAGACAGTTTATTCGTCAACGTAGGCGAACGCACCAACGTCACAGGCTCGGCGGCATTTAAAAAATTAATTATCGAAGGCGATTTTGAAAAAGCCCTAGACGTAGCCAGACAACAAGTCGAAAACGGCGCCCAAATCATCGACATCAATATGGATGAAGGCATGTTGGAATCCAAAGAAGCCATGGTGCGCTTCTTGATGCTGATCGCCTCCGAGCCCGACATCGCCAAAGTGCCGATCATGCTCGACTCCTCGAAATGGGACATTCTCGAAGCAGGTTTGAAGTGCATCCAAGGCAAAGGCATCGTCAACTCCATTTCTATGAAAGAAGGCGAGGAAGCTTTCATCCGCCAAGCCAAATTGGTGAAACGCTACGGCGCGGCGGTCATTGTCATGGCTTTTGACGAAGTCGGTCAAGCCGACACCAAAGAACGCAAAGTCGAAATTTGTACCCGCGCGTATAAAATTTTGGTCGAACAAATCGGCTTCCCGCCCGAAGACATTATTTTCGACCCCAACATTTTCGCAGTCGCCACAGGCATTGAAGAACACAACAATTACGGCGTGGATTTCATCGAAGCCACCCGCACCATCAAACAAACCCTGCCACACGCGCTGATTTCCGGCGGCGTGTCCAATGTGTCATTCTCGTTCCGTGGTAACAATCCGGTGCGCGAAGCCATCCACGCGGTGTTTTTGTACCACGCCATCCAAGCGGGCATGTCGATGGGCATCGTCAACGCCGGACAATTGGCGATTTACGAAGACATTCCGTTGGATTTGCGCGATGCCGTAGAAGACGTAATCCTCAACAGACACGACGGCAGCGGTACGGAAAAACTGCTGGAACTGGCAGAAAAATACCGTGGTGACGGCAGCACCAATGATGCCAAGCCCGAAGAATTGGAATGGCGCAGCTGGCCTGTCTCCAAACGCCTCGAACACGCGCTGGTCAAAGGCATCACCGACTTCATCGACGAAGACACCGAAGCCGCCCGCCAAGAAGCTGAACGCCCGCTGCACGTCATCGAAGGCCCGTTGATGGATGGCATGAACGTGGTCGGTGATTTGTTCGGCGCAGGCAAAATGTTCCTGCCGCAAGTGGTCAAATCTGCCCGCGTCATGAAAAAAGCCGTGGCGTATTTAATGCCCTTCATGGAAGCCGACAAAGTCGCGGGCGACCGCCAAACCAACGGCAAAATCCTGATGGCGACCGTCAAAGGCGACGTGCATGACATCGGCAAAAACATCGTCGGCGTGGTGTTGCAATGCAATAACTATGACGTGATCGACTTGGGCGTAATGGTGCCGACCGAAAAAATCCTGCAAACCGCACGGCTGGAAAATGTCGATATTATCGGCCTGAGCGGCTTGATTACACCGTCGCTGGATGAAATGGTACATGTCGCCAAAGAAATGCAGCGCCAAGGATTTACGATACCGTTGATGATCGGCGGCGCAACCACTTCCCGCGCCCACACGGCGGTGAAAATCGAACCGAATTACACAGGCACAACCGTCTACGTCACCGACGCATCCCGCGCGGTCGGCGTTGCCAGCAACTTGTTAAGCACCGATTTGAAAGCCGAATTTGTCGCAGGTTTACGCACCGAATACGCGGAAGTGCGCGAACGCCACAAAGGCAAAGAATCGAAAACCAAGCAACACAGCATTGAAGCCGCCCGCGCCAATAAATTCAGAGGCGAACATCAGCCAGTAAAGCCTAAGTTTTTAGGAGTGAAAGTCATTGATGATGTGAGCTTGGCAACACTCGCCGAATTCATCGACTGGTCGCCGTTCTTCCAAACTTGGGAAATGGCGGGCAGCTACCCGAAAATCCTGCAAGATGAAATCATCGGCACAGAAGCCCGCAAACTATTCGCCGACGCGCAAGCGATGCTCAAACAAATCATTGCCGAAAACTGGCTAGGCGCAAAAGCCGTGGTCGGTTTCTTCCCCGCCTTCAGCGACGAAGACGATGTCATTTTGTACACCGACGAAAGCCGCAGCGAAGTCTTGGAAACCCTGCACCACCTGCGCCAACAAAACGTCAAAGCCCCAGGCCGCCCGAATTATTGCTTATCCGATTTTATCGCGCCGAAAACCAGTGGCGTAGCAGATTACCTCGGCGGATTTGCGGTAACGACTGGCATCGGCATCGAAACCAAACTAGCAGAATTTGAAGCCGACCACGACGACTACAGCAGCATCATGCTCAAAGCTTTGGCGGACAGATTAGCCGAAGCCTTCGCCGAATACCTGCATTTGCGCGTCCGCAAAGATTTCTGGGGTTATGTCGAAGACGAAAACCACGACAATGACCAACTCATCAACGAAGCCTACCAAGGCATCCGCCCCGCCCCCGGCTATCCGGCTTGCCCCGACCATACCGAAAAGGCGAAATTGTTCGAATTGCTCAACGTCACCGAACACACCACCATCGAACTGACCGAAAGCTTCGCCATGTATCCGGCTTCTGCTGTAAGCGGCTGGTACTTCTCACATCCTGAATCGCAGTATTTTAATGTTGGGAAAATTGATAAGGATCAATTAAGTGACTATGCTAAACGGAAAGGGATTGCGGAAGAAGTCGCGGCACGGTGGTTGGCAGCGCATTTGCATCATTAAAAGTCCAACTGACATAGGAAAATGGGTTCAAATTTTTTGGTTTAGAAGTCTTTATGTATTCTTACAACAACCAAGACTAGGATTTGAACAAAGTGGACTTCCCGCATCTGAACGCCCGGTTGCGGAAAAATACCGTGCAGAAGAAATTATCTAATCTTTGGTTGAGTTATTTGTTGGCTAAGCAATAATGCTGTCACAAACTGAATAACAAAAAAGCCGGACAGGGCAACCTTTCCGGCTTTTTTGTAGCCGTTGAATTGCATATCTTGTTAAAAAATCGAAAAGTTTTCCTTGTTAGGTGATAAGGCACTAAAATCTGGAAACAGATTAAGCCAGACACAAAAATGAATTTGCTCACAGAGGATGATTCCATGAATATTGCCGAACGCATTTACGAAACAGTAAAAACATTACCCGAACATACCGCTTGTGAAGTGTTGAGCTTCGCCGAAAGGCTACAAGCTAAACAGGTGGAAGATCAAGTTGCTCGCAGAAAGGCCGCTTTAGCTACATTGGCAAAATACCAAGGCCGTTTTAAGGCTGAGCCGTTTCAGCGTGAAGATTGTTATGACCGTTAAAGTGTTTGCTGATACCAATTTGTTTGTTTACGCGGAAGCGCAAGACCCTATCAAAGCGCTGAAGGCGTTGGCAATAATTGAAATATCACCCGTTATTAGCACGCAAGTCATCAATGAAACGGTAAGTGTACTGACTAAGAAATACGCTTTTTCCTTATCCGAAGCTCATGAAATTGCTGAAAGTTTATTGGATTTGTGCGAAGTGGTTGCCGTTGATGCACAAACTATCCGTAAAGCCATTGCTTTGGCAAAACAGTATTCATTATCGCATTGGGATAGTTTGATTGTTGCCGCTGCTTTACTTGCCGATTGTGCGACACTTTATTCCGAAGACATGCAACATGGGCAGATATTTGAAGGCACTCTTTCCGTAGTCAATCCGTTTTAATCTGGAAACGTAACATGAGCAAAAATCCATTCACAACGGGCGAATTGAAAAAAATCATCCAAACCAGTCAAGCTATAGAGGGCTATAAACCTGCCAGCGCAGAGGTTGTTGAGAAAGTACAAAAATTACGGCAGGAATATGGTATTCAAGTATCACCTCGTAAAACGGGTTAATTAAGAAGCGATATGAAACCTGATAATTTTCGTAAAAAAGAGCGGCAATATAATGATGCTATAAAGGAAGCAGGGGAGCGAAGAAAAAATGGTTTTTTAGAAGGAGCTACCTTAGCCTATTTGAAAGCGGTAAATTTATTGCCACAAGATAAATATCCCGAACAAATTGAGGCATGTTTTTACAATATAGGGCTTAATTACCTCGATTCTAAACAATATGATTTTGCAGAAGATTATTTGCAACGCTCTTTAGTTATTAATGAAAAACGAGGAAAAAATAACTTTGATACTGCAAAGATCTTAGATCTTTTAGGAGTAGTTAATTACGGTAAAAAAAATCTTCAAAAAGCCGAAAATTATTATCAGCGTGCTTTAGTTATTTGGGAAATGCTTGGAAATAAAAACAGCGAAATTGCCACTACGTTAAATAATTTAGGTACCGTATTTCAGGATAAAGGGGAGCTTAATCAATCGGAAGATTTACATAAAAAATCATTAGCTATTCGGCAAAATATTTTTGGCAATAACCATCCTGATACGGCAAGTTCTTTCAATAACCTCGGTTGTATCTACGAAGATCAAGGGAAAGTTGAAAAAGCTGCCCAGTATTTTCAATATGCTAAAGAAGCTTTAGATGCATTCCGCCTACATAATGACCACCCAGTGACCAAAATAGTTAAACAGAATCACGATAAACTACAAGAGCAATTAATTCGATTAGAACACGAAAAGCTCGAAACCCAAGCCGCTCTCTACCAACGCAAAAAACTCGAATATCTAGGCCAAATGGCAACCCTAATGGCGCATAATATCAATCAACCGATAGCCGTGTTGCGTATGGCGGCATCCGGCGCGTTGAGTGATGTTAATGAAAACTTGTTTAACACTGAAACCGAACTCAAACCCCTGTTAGAAAAACTGCTCGCCCAAACTGAACGATTAAGTGACATGATGGGTAATTTTAGGCATTTTGCCCGTGGTGACCGGACGGTTTTATCGGCGGTCAATTTGAACACTGTCATTGAAGCCATTTATCAATTGCTATTTGTCGCCCAATATCAATTGGAACAAATCGACTTGCAAAAAGAATTCAGCGCATCGCCAATTGCCCATGCCAATGAATGGGCTTTGCAGGAGATGTTGATTAGCTTATTAAGCAACGCCAGGGCGGCGGTCAAGGATAAAGCCCAGAAACAAGTGGCGATAAAAACTTGGCAACAAGACCAGCAAGTCGGCTTTTGTATTGAAGACAGTGGCGATGGCATTGCCGCAGAAAACTTGCCGAAATTGTTCACGCCGTTTTTAAGTTCCAAAGAAGAAGGCATGGGTTTGGGGCTGTATTTTTGCCGCCAAATTGCCCATGATTTAGGTGGCAGTATTGACTATTACCCTTCACCATTAGGCGGTGCAGGCTTCAAAATCAGCTTACCCGCACAGCAGGATTGACGATGGCCCAGAAATATAATTTGCTTGTGATTGACGATGAACAGCCGATTATGGATGAAATCAAGAGTTATTTTGAAAAACGCGATTTCACCGTTACAACAGCTTTAAGTGGTGAAGAAGGTTTGGAGAAATTGCGCCATCAAGCCTTTGATGTTGCGTTGATTGATTTATGTATGCCAACGATGAGCGGGCTTGAAGTCATTGAAACCATCAATGCCGAGCTAATCCCAGTTAGCATTGCCATTTTGACAGGTCACGGTGGCGAGAAGGAAGCCATTGCCGCGCTGAATATGGGTGGCATCGTCCATGCGTGGTTTGCCAAAGGTAAATATGATATGGATGATTTTTACCAACGCGTTAAAAAATTGGCGCAAGTGATTCCAGAAGACAAATTGGACGATTTTTTCTCGATGTTTGAAACGGCGGCATAATCATGCCGAAGCTGTATTATCTGGATGCCAACGCCATCATCAAGTATTCGTTTTATCACGAATATTTGGTAAGGCATTCTCGGCAAGAAGACGGCGTGGAAACGGTAAGGTCATTGATACAAAGCGGTGAGGGAATTTTTTATTGTTCCAATTTTGCTTTGCTTGAATGTTGGCACACGCTGTTGAAAAAATACCGCGATAACCAAAAATGTAAAATTTTCGGGGAAACATTGGCAGACCAGCAACGCAATATCGAGTTGATTTTTAGGAAGCTCAGAAAAGCGATAAAAGATTCGGAATTGCAGATCGAAACAACGCCATTAACTTCCCATGTATTAGTTGCCGCCCAAAAGCTGACTTATAAATACGGCATTCAGAAACAAAAAATAGATTCTCTTGATGCAATTCATTTGGCGTTAGTACGCGAGTTATCTAAAAAAAACCAACAGCCTGTGACATTGATCACGTCTGATGAAGCGTTGATAACAATCTGCGAAATGGAAAATATTGGGGTTTTCAATCCTGTGTTTGAAACGATCAGTTAGCCATTTTTAGGAGAGCTGCAAGGATGCTAAATTCTATTCAACTCGTAAATTGTAATAACACACCGACTCCTCCATAAGTCACCCCTTCTTACCCTGCTCAATCGCCATCAAAACAGCATCCGCCTCGTCTCTTGGCAGATAATCCAAATCCCAATGGCTGGTGTAGCTTTCTTTAATCCGCCTTCTGCCTGTATGCAGCGGCGCGGATTCTTCGGCACTGGGAATGGCGGCGGTGCTGATGGGTGGCAGATCGGCTTCGTGCTGGTTTTCTGTATCGCCGATGGTTTTTAATAATCGGTAAGCGTCTTCAAATAATTGTGTCATAAAAACATCCTTAAACTTTATGGGTACGGCATAATTTCCAAGGTGATTATGCGCTTATCTGCGTTTTTGTTATCCGCAATTTTATCAACAATTTATCGCCACCATTCGCCAAGCACGGGTAATAGGGTTATGATTTACCCCGCAATTACGGTCGATTTGCAGGATAAGCCATTAATAACTAACGGCCGACATTAAAATAATAATTATGAGGAGGATTTATGAATCTTGAGAGTAAATTTTCGGCGTTACAGCTGGCGTTAATTAACGAGCAGGCCTCGCTTTATACCTGTGCTTGCCCGGTGCATGTCAGCTTACAAATCATTAATTTGCGTAAATTATTTGATTATCAACAGACTTGTATTAGTGCACCTTTGAACAATAATGTGCATATTGACGTGCATCTGCGTATTGCCGATGCCACCAAACAAGCGCACCAATTGATGGAGCAGTGTTTGGATGAGATTTTAACGATGGAAGGTTGGGATAGGGAAAAGCTGGAAATGCCTGCTGGCATTCGTACCCGAATTGAAAAAAATTGACTGTAAGTAGGCTGGACTCGCCGAATTAGGCGATGTCCATGCCCTTTAACGCTGCTTAAATATAAAACCCAAATTAACCACGCCGTTGCCGCACCACTTCATACAACAAAACACCTGTCGCCACTGACACATTCAGGCTTTCCACCTTGCCTTGCATGGGTAATTTCACCAACACATCGCATTGCTCGCGGGTCAAACGGCGCATCCCTTTGCCTTCTGCGCCCATGACTAATGCCATCGGCACGGTCAAATCGGCTTGGTAAACGGTTTGTTCGGCCTCGCCTGCCGCGCCGAAAACCCATAAGCCTTGGTCTTTCAACCAACGCAGGGTGCGGGCGAGATTGGTGACTTGGTAGACAGGCACGGTTTCCGCCGCGCCACTGGCGACTTTGCACACCGTTGGCGTAATGCCCGTGGCATTGTCTTTGGTGATAATCACGCCATGTGCGCCAGTGGCATCGCAGCTACGCAAACACGCGCCGAGGTTGTGCGGGTCTTGGACGTTATCCAGCACCAAAAACAGCGCGGTTTCGCCTAAGCTTTGCACGGCAGTTTTTAAATCGCTTTCCGACAATTCACCCGGCATATCGACTTCAATGACAATGCCTTGGTGGTTATTGCCTTCCGCCAGCTTATCGAGTTTTTTGCGGTCGATTTTTTCTGGCTCTATGCCTAAATCTAATAAAGCATCAATGGCTTGGCTTAAGCGTTTGTCTTGGCGTTGCTCGTCTATCCACGCTTTGTTGATGGATTTTGGCGAGTAATCAAGTGCGGCTTGAACGGAATGTAGGCCGTAGAGTTTGGAGGATTTCATCTGGCGTTATTGGTCAGTATTCGTGAATTTGAAAAACGGAATTTCTTAATTGTTTAGCGCCGCTACTTTGCCTATTAAAGGTTTGGCCCAAAGCGTGTATGGTAAAAAAACAAAGCATCCACTAGGGAATCGCTGAACTAATTGATTCCATTCATGCTTCGACACGCTCAGCACGAACGTAATCAATTAGTTACCGTTCCGCCTCGACTGCATGGATGCAGGAGGTAGACAGAAAACCGCTCCTGCGTTTTCTGCATTCACCACATCCTTGTGGCTTAGCAACGCAGGGAGCAGTTGCCGAGAGCCTGTCGAAGGCTTTGTTGATAGATTCCTTAGCTAGCTTTTGCTCTTACTGTTGCAAGAACTCGGCAACGGAAATCCCTGCCTGTTTCAAAATGGCCCGCAATGTCCCTTCTGGCATATCACCAGGATGGTTGGGGATGGTGGTATAGCGATTATTGGCTGGGTTGTACCAGATTTCATGGCTACCTGCGGCTTGCCGATCAAATTGCAAACCTAATTGCTTTAGGCGCTGGATTATTTCGCGGTAACGAAAGCCACTGAGTTGCCCCATGTTAAACGCCAATCACCAACGGATAATCGAAAGTATTTTCTACGGCTTTGAATTGGATAGGGTTATGGCGTTCTGTCTGGGCATCTAAAAGTTTTTTGGCAACATCACGGGCAATTTCCAAAGTCTCCGTCAGGGTACGCCCCTGCGCGACTAATCCGTTTATGTCATCAGATGTTGCCAGATAAACACCTTCAGGAAGCTTTTCAATGTGAAGGGTGATTATTTTTTCCATCGTTAAAACCTCTCGCTTATGGATCGTTGCCGCTTAGTTGGTATTGGTATTCTTGGCGGATTTCGATTTGGTTTTTTTACGGCGTTTTTTCTTAGGTTTTTCAGTATTGACAACTGCTTTGGTAGCTTCGGATTTCTTCGCAGAACCCGTTTTCAACACCAACTCAAAATCAATTTTCTTCTCATCCAATTCCACACGTACGACCTTCACTTTCACGCTATCGCCCAAGCGGTAGGTGGTGTTGGTGCGTTCGCCTAATAGGCGGTGGCTGGTGGGGTCGAAGTGGAAATAGTCTTGGCCTAGGTTGCTGATATGCACTAAGCCTTCAACATAAATTTCTGCGAGTTCGACGAAGAAACCAAACGAAGTGACGGCTGAGATGATGCCGCTGAATTCGTCGCCGATTTTGTCCATCATGTATTCGCATTTCAGCCAGCTGACCACGTCACGGGTGGCATCGTCGGCGCGGCGTTCGTTGGCAGAACAATGCTCGCCGAGCATGACCATGTCGGGTACGCCGTAGAAAAAGCTTTCGGCTTTTTTGCCTTGCAGACAATGGCGGATGGCGCGGTGGACAAGCAAGTCGGGATAGCGGCGGATGGGTGAGGTGAAATGCGCGTAAGCATCGAGTGCTAAACCGAAATGACCTTTTAATTCAGGGCTGTAGACGGCTTGTGACAGCGAGCGCAGCAACACGGTTTGGATTAGATGCGCGTCCGGGCGGTCTTTGATGCTATTGACCAAGTGCATGTAGTCTAAAGGCTGTGGGTCATTATCGCCACCTAGCCGCAAGCCGACTTCACCTAAAAAGGTTTTTAAATTAAACAACTTATCGGTGCTGGGGCCTTCGTGGATACGCAGCAACTTCGGCATTTTTTTGCCGTTCAGATACTTCGCCGCGACGCTGTTGGCTGTAATCATGCACTCTTCAATCAGCTTGTGGGCATCGTTGCGGGTGACCGGCACGATTTTGCTGATTTTGCGGTTGTCGCCAAACACAATGCGGGTTTCTTGAGTATCAAAATCCATCGCTCCGCGCTGTTCGCGTTTCATACGCAACACTTGATAGAGCGCGTACAGCTCTTTTAAATGCTTAAGCAGCGGTTTGTATTTTTCTTTTAACTCGGCATTATCTTCCACCAAAATTTGGGCGACTTCGGTATAGGTCATGCGGGCATGGGAATTCATCACCGCTTCCATGAATTTGGCGCGGGTGACGTTGCCGTCGTGGTCGATGAGCATTTCGCAGACCATGCACAATCGGTCTACATGCGGATTCAGCGAACACAAGCCGTTGGACAAAATTTCCGGCAACATCGGGATAACGTTTTCGGGGAAATACACCGAGGTGCTGCGGTTTTTGGCTTCGTTATCCAGCGCAGTGCCGATTTGCACATAATGCGAAACATCGGCGATAGCGACTAACAATTTCCAGCCGCTGGGAGTTTTTTTAGCGTAAACGGCATCGTCAAAATCGCGGGCATCTTCGCCGTCGATGGTGACCAGCGGAATGTCGCGCAAATCAATGCGGCCTTCTTTGGCGGCTTCCGGCACTTCGGGTGTCAGCGGTTTGATTTCTTCTAAAACTTGCTCAGGCCATTTGTGCGGCAATTCGTGCGAGCGGATCGCCATTTCGATTTCCATGCCCGGCGCGAGATGATCGCCCAGCACTTCAATGATGCGGCCTATGGGTTGGCGTAGTTTGGTGGGTTGTTCGACAATTTCGGCAATCACAATTTGGCCTTGTTTGGCCTTGCCGACACCGTCTTTTTGCAGCAAAACGGTTTGCGAGATGTTTTTGTTGTCGGGGATAACGTAGGTGAAGCCGTCTTCCTTGTAGAGCCGCCCGACCACTTGATGGGTGTTGCGCTCCAGAATTTCGACCACCGCGCCTTCGCGGCGGCCTTTTTTGTCGATGCCAACGATGCGCACCATAGCGCGGTCATTGTGTAGCAGCGGGTTCATTTCGCGGGGCGATAAGAACAAATCTTCCGAACCGTCATCGGGGCGGATAAAGCCGAAGCCATCGGCGTGTCCGATAATGCGCCCGACAATTAAATCTTTGTTGTTGACTAGGCAATAACGCTGCCCCCGGTTGAACAGTAACTGCCCGTCGCGTTCCATGGCTCTAAGGCGGCGGCGCAGGGCTTCTAGTTGTTCTTCTTCATCTAAGGTAAAGGCTTCGGCAATGTCCGTTCGGGACATCGGTTTACCGGCATGTTCTATAAACTGGAGTATCAGCTCACGGCTGGGGATGGGTTTGTCATACTTTTCCGCTTCGCGCTGAGCGTAGGGATCGGGTGTTGAACTAAAATCAACGTCTTTGTTAGACTTGGAGGGCATTTAGGAGATAGGAGATGTGGGGTAATTCATAAGGCCTATATGATACAGGCTTAGCTTATTAAGGTACAAGATAAAAGGCTCAGCCGCATTATCTGTTTGTTGACAAACACATACTGGGTAAGTATAGTTCGCCCTCTCTTCGTTTTACGCTCCCTGCCGAGGTGGTGAAATTGGTAGACACGCCAGCTTCAGGTGCTGGTGGCCGCAAGGTCGTGAAGGTTCAAGTCCTTTTCTCGGTACCATCTTACGTTTAACGCAAGCCCAGAATTCTAAACCCGCTAAGCTTTTGGCTTAGCGGGTTTTTTATTGCCTAAAACTTAGCGTTACCCCAGTTTTTTGTATTTCAACCGTGTTGGGTTATCCGCATCCGTTCCTAAGCGGCGATGGCGGTCGGCTTCGTAGTCTTGATAGTTGCCTTCAAACCAGACGACGTTGCTATCGCCTTCAAATGCCAGAATGTGGGTGGCGATGCGGTCTAAAAACCAGCGGTCATGAGAAATGACCACCGCGCAACCAGGGAATGATAATAAGGCGTCTTCCAATGCCCGCAAGGTTTCTACGTCTAAGTCGTTGGTGGGTTCGTCAAGCAGTAAGACGTTGCCGCCAGTTTTCAGCAATTTTGCCAGATGCACACGGTTGCGTTCACCGCCAGAGAGCTCACCGATACGTTTTTGCTGATCGCCGCCTTTGAAATTAAAGCGGCCTACATAGGCGCGGGATGGGGTTTCGTATTTACCAACGGTGATGACGTCTAAGCCGTCGGAAATTTCTTCCCATACGGTTTTGCTGTTGTCCATGTCATCACGTAATTGGTCAACATAGGCCATTTGCACAGTTTGCCCCAACGTTAACGTGCCAGAATCCGGTTGTTCAAAACCTGCCATCATGCGGAATAAGGTGGTTTTACCTGCGCCGTTAGGGCCGATAATGCCGACAATACCGCCCGGTGGCAGTTTGAAGCTTAAGTTGCTGATGAGCAGACGGTCGCCGAAACCTTTGCTGATGTTGTCAGCTTCGATAACGACATCGCCCAGACGCGGCCCTGGTGGAATGTAGATTTCTTGGGTTTCATTACGTTTTTGCACTTCCACCGATGACAATTCTTCAAACTTCGCCAGACGCGCTTTGCTTTTGGCGTGGCGGCCTTTGGGATTTGACCGCACCCACTCCAGCTCTTGCTTCATGGCTTTTTGGCGGTTGGTTTCTTGTTTTTCTTCAATCAATAAGCGATTGCTTTTTTGCTCCAGCCAACTGGAGTAATTGCCTTCCCAAGGAATGCCTGCGCCTCTGTCCAGTTCTAATATCCAGCCTGCAACGTTGTCGAGGAAGTAACGGTCATGGGTGACGGCAACCACGGTGCCAGTGAAATCGTGCAGGAAGCGCTCTAACCAGGCCACAGATTCGGCATCCAAATGGTTGGTCGGCTCGTCCAGTAACAGCATGTCGGGGTTAGAGAGCAGCAGGCGGCAGAGGGCAACGCGGCGTTTTTCGCCACCAGATAATTTGGTGACGTCAGCATCCCAATCCGGTAGTCGCAAGGCATCGGCGGCAACTTCGAGTTTGCGGTCAATGTTATGTCCGTCCATGGCGTTGATGATGTCTTCTAAGCGCGCTTGATCGCTCGCTAGCTTGTCAAAATCAGCATCAGGGTCGGCGTAAGCGGCGTAGACGGCATCCAATTCCGCTAAGGCAGTTTTTACATGGGCAACGGCTTCTTCGACATTACCGCGCACGGTTTTGCTGGGATCTAGTTGCGGTTCTTGTGATAAATAGCCAATGTTGATGCCTTTTAAGGGAATGGCTTCGCCTTCAATTTCTTTATCAACGCCTGCCATGATACGCAGCAGCGTTGATTTTCCAGAGCCGTTTAAGCCCAATACGCCAATTTTTGCGCCAGGGAAAAAGGATAAGGAAATGTCTTTCAAGATGTATTTTTTCGGGGGGACAATTTTGCCGACCCGGTTCATGGAATAGATATATTGAGCCATAGTTGCTGGTTTGCTGTTATAGGAAAAATAGTGGCGGCTAGCCATTTAGCCGAGATTGTAAAATCGTTGGTCGCTGAAATAAAGTTTTAACTTAATACTCGGTTTGTGCTGGTAGACTATAAGTGTTTATCGGTAAAAGCACTTACTTAATGCTATCTAACCACTATTATCCCCAAAAACAAGCGGCGATTATGTCAAATACCGACAAGTTTGGACCAAGACAGCGACTAAATATGCTACTGGGCGTTGTTTCAGCGTTCGTGCCATTATTGCTATCTGCACAGACATTGCCGCAAACGGTGGCGACTATAAAGCCAAGCATTGTCGCTATCGGCACGTTTATGGCTAGCCGCAATCCACGCGCTACGGTTTTAGGCACAGGGTTTGCAGTTGGCAAAGGCGATACTATTGTCACCAATGCCCATGTTATCCCAGCGGAAATGGATGCCGCGCACCAAGAAAAGCTGGCAGTGTTTTATCACAAGCATGGCGAGGAGTTACAGGCTGAGGCCAAGGTTTTGGCTATTGACCCTGTCCACGATTTGGCTGTTTTGAAATTATCTGGGGAAACGTTGCCGCCGCTTAAATTGGGTGATTCGGCTAGTGTGCAAGAAGGTGAAATTTATGCGTTTACGGGCTTCCCTATCGGTATGGCTTTAGGGCTTTTTCCGGCAACCCATCGGGGACTAATCTCGGCAATCGTACCGAATGCTATCCCCATGCTGACGGCTTCTCAACTCAACAGCAAATTAATTCACCAGTTGGAAAAGCCTTTTTTTGTGTTTCAATTAGATGCCACCGCCTATCCAGGCAGCAGCGGCAGCCCGCTTTACAAGACTGAAACGGGGGACGTCATTGGCATTATCAATAAAGTCTTTGTACAAGAAAGCAAAGAACAAGCCTTATCCAAACCTAGCGGCATCACTTATGCTGTACCCATCAATTTTCTTAAACCATTGTTATTTTAAGAAAACATTGCATTTAGCATTCTGTTCATTTATTTTTCTACTTTAATCAGCATTAGGAACAATTTGTGATACGCATTTTTAGGCACTATATTTCCAAGGCCTATCTCTGGCTATTGATAGTTGAATTTGGCGTGTTTTTTGGCGCCATGTTCCTAGGTAACTACTTATATTTGAATGCGCCGCAAAACTCCCAAGAGACGCTGCTTACCTGCTTGGCATTTTCATCCCTTTTAAGCCTATGTTGTGCAGGAATTGGCTTGTATCGGCGCAGCTTAAGCCTTGAAGATTACGACTTACTGTCCCGTATTGCCGCCAGTTTTTTAATGGCCATCATGGGTGTCATTACCCTAAATTTCCTAATCCCTGATTTTAATACCGCCAAAGAAATCTTATTAGTTGCCGCAATTGTCGCTTTTGTTGGCATTATCGTAACCCGGCATTTTTTCTACCGAATTGCCAATTTAGAGCAGTTAAAACGCCGGGTTTTAGTGATTGGTGCGGGTAAAAAAGCCCTGCAACTTACCAAGATAAACAACACCTTTATCCATAAAAGCTTTTTTGTTGCCGGATTTATACCCACAAACAAAAAAGAAACTGGGGTTATTGATCCGTCATTAATCATCCACTCTAAAAAATCATTTGCGGATATTGTCAAGGAATACAAAATTGACGAAATTGTTGTCGCTATGGATGACAAACGCGGCTTCCTGCCCTTAGATGGCTTGTTGGATTGCAAAATGTCAGGTACGACTATTTTAGATTTAATGAGTTTTTATGAGCGCGAACAGGCGTTGATTTCCCTAGAAAACCTACAGCCCAGCTGGCTAATCTTTTCTGATGGCTTTGCCCAAGGTGGTTTACGGCAAATAGAAAAACAATTTTTTGATCTAATCGCTAGCATTGCACTATTTATAGTGGCGTGGCCCATCATGTTACTGACTGCGGCGGCTATTTTGTTAGAAAGCCGTGGCAAGGGGCCGGTACTGTATCGGCAAGTGCGTGTTGGTGAAAACAATGCCCTATTTGAAGTCCTTAAATTTAGAAGTATGCACGTCGATGCTGAAAAAAATGGCGCGCAATGGGCGCAATCACAAGACAACCGTGTCACGCGCGTTGGCGCTATCATTAGGAAATTTCGTATTGATGAATTACCGCAAATTTTCAATGTACTAAAAGGCGAGATGAGCTTTGTTGGGCCACGCCCTGAACGCCCGGAGTTTGTTAGCGATTTTGAAAAAACCATCCCTTATTATAGTGAGCGGCATCGGGTAAAACCCGGCATAACAGGTTGGGCGCAACTCTGCTATCCATACGGCGCCGATGAAAACGATGCCATCCAAAAGCTGCAATACGACCTTTATTACGTCAAAAACTACAGTTTGTTCTTAGATATATCCATTATGTTCAACACAGTGGAAGTGGTTTTGTGGGGTAAGGGTGCCAGATAAGCCGCTATTTTTAAACTTACCGACTGTTTGGCAAAAGCATTTAATTGCTGTGCTGCTGGTAATCGTCGCCTGTATCAGTATTTTTTTTGATACTTGGCAATCCATCGTGACAACATGGGTGCATTCATCCACTTTCAACCATTGCTTTTTTGTTGTCCCCATCAGCCTTTGGTTGATTTGGCAACAACGGCAACGCTATCTCCACCTTCAACCCAGTATTTCTTTATTGGCGATTGCCGCCATTCTGGCAATTGGCCTGCTGTGGTTATCCGCTGAACTTAGTAATGTCCTAATCATTAAGCAATTCACGGTAGTAGCCTTATTGCTCTGCGGTATTTGGGGCGTTTTAGGCAATACCGTTGCCTTAAACTTGGCATTTCCTTTAGGCTTTTTATTCCTTATGGTACCTGTAGGGGAAGAATTAGTACCGCCGTTGGTCAACTTTACCGCCTCATTCACTGTGGACATGATTCGCTTAACGGGCATTCCGGTATACCGCGAAGGCAATATGCTGACATTAACCACCGGGCAATGGTCGGTGGTAAAGGAATGCAGCGGCATCAATTATCTCATCGCCTCAATTACCTTAGGATTGGTGTATGCGTACTTAAATTACGCCAGCTATTGGAAGCGCGCCGCATTCATCTTGGTTAGCTGCATTGTGCCTATTATTGCTAACGGTATGCGGGCATTTATGATTGTGATGATTGGTCATCTCAGTAACATGACTTTAGCCGTTGGCGTTGACCATATTATTTACGGCGCTGTATTTTTTGGTGCAGTCATCCTTACGGTGTTTTATATCGGCTCATTTTGGCGCGACACGCCTTTTACAGCAATCAACATAAATACAGATAATGACGGCTATATTTACAATGCCAAACACATTTACGGCATTTTAATACTCATTACAGCCAGCTTTTTAATTTGGCCTTACAGCAGCAATAAATTAATCAACCAACAAAGCAATAACCTCCAAGCCGATCAGATAACCATAATCCAACCGCAGGACTGGCAAAGTTCAGATTCTGTCCAGATGCAATGGCAACCCGATTTTAAAGCCGCAACCAATCGGCAAACGGCTTATTTTAGTAAAGGCGATGCCATCATTGGCCTACATATTGCTAGCTTTGGCAATGAATCACAAGGGCATGAGCTAGTGAACTCAGAAAACCGCCTTATCCCCAATCATGGCGACGGCTGGCATGTCGCAAGTAGCAGCACAGCAACTATGAACATTGGCGATAAATCCATAGCCGTCAATAAAACCCTGCTTGGCAATACCGACAACTATTTTCTTGTATTTGATTGGTATCAAATTGGTATGGAAGCCACCGCGAATCCTTATAAAGCCAAATTGCTACAATTACTGAAACGTTTATCAGGCCAACAATCATCCGAATTTAAAATTGTTTTATGGACAACGGCTAATTCCGGCCAAGTCACACAAGGCATTGACGCACATTTATTGCAGGATTTTTCAACAACATGGCTACCTCAGCAACAACCATTGAATGGCAATTAACCACGATTTTATGTGCAAATCTGAATCACAAACATCAGAACAATTTTGCTAGAATCGAAAATCTTTTGGTATGCTAGCGAAAAGCTTCGCTATTTAAGCCATGCCAATAACGGCAATAACGCCCTAAAAGCCTACAAAGACACCTTGCCGAAATGAGCATACAAAGCAAACGCAAAGAGAAGCCCTTCCAGCAGGCGGTGCTGGCGATCGCGCTGGCGGCCTCGGTGCTGAGCGTCCTGTACTGGGGCGTGGTGGCGTC
>CAIYRS010000071.1 GCA_903928685.1 uncultured Methylococcaceae bacterium | reverse complement strand
TTGCCTGGTGACCATAGCGAGCGTGGCCCACCCGATCCCATCCCGAACTCGGAAGTGAAACCGCTTAGCGCCGATGATAGTGTGGCACTTTGCCATGCGAAAGTAGGGAATTGCCAGGCATACACACACAAAGCCCGACTAAACAGTCGGGCTTTTTTTTGCCCGAAATTCTTCATATCCTGTCCCCTCCAATTGAAATCTTCCATAGAGTTAATTCATGAGTGATTTGGTTCATTTGTCGAAAGGTAATGCTCAGCCCCCTAAACAAAAGATAGTTGCTGTAGTGGGTGGCGGCCCTGCGGGTTTAATGGCGGCAAGTGTATTGGCTGGCGAGGGTGTTAAAGTCTGCGTATTTGAGGCTATGCCCTCAGTAGGGCGCAAGTTTTTGATGGCAGGTAAGGGAGGTATGAATATCACCCATTCTGAACCTATTGGATTGTTCTTAACCCGTTACGGGGATCGCCGCAAATTTATTGCGCCAATGGTAAAAGACTTTACTCCAGATAACTTAAGGCAATGGGTAAGTGATTTGGGTTTTGAGACATTTATTGGCTCGTCAGGTCGGGTTTTTCCCAGTGAAATGAAAGCCGCGCCGTTATTGCGTACTTGGATTCGTCAGTTGCGAAGTCAGCAAGTTGATTTTTACACGGGACATACATGGACAGGCTGGACTTCAGACGATTATACAAAGTTGAGTTTTACGGCTTCCCAAGGGACGATTGAAACTAGTGTTGATGCCGTGGTTTTTGCTTTGGGCGGTGGAAGTTGGCGTAAATTGGGTGCAAATGGCGAATGGGTTGCTTCATTTAAAAATAAAAATATTACTGTTTCGCCACTAAAGCCATCCAATTGTGGCTTCAATGTTGGTTGGTCGGCGCATTTTAGCCAGCGTTTTGCAGGTACACCAATTCAATCTATCAGTTTATCTTTCATAAATGCGAGCCAGTTGAGTTTCACTCAAAGAGGCGAGTTTTCTATAACCTCATCAGGGATTGAAGGTAGTTTAATTTATGCGTTATCTGCACCTTTGCGTGATGAAATTGCCTTAAAAGGCCAGGCAATAATTTATCTGGATTTGTTACCAGACTGGGAGTTGAAAGCGGTTATCGATAAGCTCACTAAAAAATCAACTAAAGAAAGTCTCAGCAACTTATTTCGAAAGCGCTTAGGGATTTATGGCGTGAAAATGGGCTTATTAAGAGAAATAGCATTACCCGAGCAATTTAACAATCCCGCGCAAATAGCGGCATTGATAAAAGCATTGCCAATTACATTGCTGTCAACAAGACCTATAGATGAAGCCATCAGCACAGCAGGTGGTGTTTCTTTTGAAGCCGTTGATAAAAACCTAATGATTACTGATATGCCAGGTGTGTTTTGTGCAGGGGAGATGCTTGACTGGGAAGCGCCTACGGGCGGTTACCTTTTGACAGCATGTTTAGCAAGTGGAAAAACTGCCGCTAAAGGTGTTTTAGGGTGGTTAAAAACTGCTGGCAAGTGATGGCTGCCGAAAGAACAAATTTTTTTAAATAGTGTAAAAAGGTGAATTGTTACAGGTTTATTAACTATATGTTTTTTATATAAAAACATATAGTCAACAAATAATAAATAATTCGAGGCGAAAGTTTTTAATTTATAGTTTTGACACAACACCTATTCTCATGATAAAAATTACCCGTTGTTTGTGAAAACTTCAACAACCAACTCAGATTTGCGGTTTTATTTGAGTTGCTCCCTTGAGGAAAATAATAATTATTAATAAATATTAAGAGGATTTTAAAATGTCTGAAGTACAAGAAAAAGATAACTTTTGGTTGATCGTTGGTGGTTTGATTCTTACTACCGTTATTTTGGTTGGCGTTTTGAAAGGCAGAGAGACTGAGCATTTGAAAAGCGGTGCAGTAGCACAGTTACAAACTGAAACATTCTCTAAAATCGAAAAAAGACATACAAGCAACAACAGCAGCGCAGCACAAATGGCTGGCAAATAAATAGCATTTCCCCCTCCGTACTACCTAACTAGTTGTAGATTCGGAGGGGTTTTGATGAAGATATTCCCCCTGTAATACCTCCCCGTTAGACCTCCAAAAATTCCCTAGTTTTAAGCCAACAAATCCCAACTGAAGATAAGCTAATAATTCGCTTTTAAAGGGATGGTATTTGCAAGCGTATTGCCCTACCATGCAAGATTAATTCCATTGCATTTATGTAGCCACGTGACAGACATCGAAATCTTTTTCGGCACAGACGGCGAGTTATCCAAAATAATTCAAGGTTATCAGCCGCGTACCGCCCAAATTGAAATGGCTGCCGCTATTGCCGATAGCATTGCCAAACAGCAGGACTTCATTGCCGAAGCAGGTACTGGCACAGGTAAAACCTTTGCGTATTTAGTACCCGCAATTTTATCCGGCAAAAAAACCATTGTTTCCACGGGTACAAAAAACCTACAAGACCAGCTGTTTAACAAAGACGTACCGATTCTACGCAAAGCCATTAAAAAGCCTTTTTTGGCGGCGTTGCTAAAAGGGCGTGGCAATTATCTGTGCACTTATCGGTTAAAAAACGCCATTAACTCCTCATTTGGATTTAGCAAAGAAGATGCTTTGGCATTGGCAAAAATCAACTCCTGGGCCAAGAAAACCAAAACAGGTGATATTGCCGATATGTCTGATGTCGCAGAAAGCGATCCAATTTGGTATCAGGCAACTTCCACAGTCGATAATTGCTTAGGCCAAGATTGCCCAGACTATGCCGATTGCCATTTAATTAAAGCCCGTAAACAAGCCTTAGAAGCTGAGCTGTTGGTAGTTAACCACCATTTGTTATGTGCCGATTGGTCAATACGCGACAGCGGATTTGGTGAACTATTACCTAGCGTAGAAGTGGTGATTATTGACGAAGCCCACCAGTTAGCATCAACAGCCTCCAATTTTTTAGGGCTGCATGTTGGCGCCAAACAACTAAACGAACTGGCAAGCGACACCTTAATTGAATATTTTAAAGATGCCACCGACATTCCGGCATTAAGAACTGCTTGTGAAGATTTAGATCATGAAGTCCGGGATTTACGTTTGGCGTTTGGCATAGAACTTAAACGCGGCGAATGGCAAGAAATTGACGACAACCCCAAAATTTTAGCTGGGTTGGATGCCGTAAAAATCCAATTGCAACGGGTTACAGAGCAACTGCTATTGGCCTCAGTTAAATCCAAAGGCTTGGATGGCTGCTTTAAACGCGCTGAAGAATTACGCCAGCAACTGGATATTATCTTGAACGATAACAGCGGCAAATGGATACGCTGGTACGAAACCCACAAAAAAACCTTCACCCTCAGCCGCACCCCATTAGATATAGCCGCAGAATTTCGCCAGTTTATGCAGCAACACAAGGCGACTTGGATATTCACCTCCGCTACCTTGAGCGTGGCGCATAAATTCGACCATTTTGCCCTTAATTTAGGGCTTAATAGTGCCAACAACGCCAGCTGGGAAAGTCCGTTTGATTTCGCCCAGCAATCCTTGTTTTATCACCCTAAAGGCTTGCCTCAGCCAACAGAAGACGATTTTATCCCCCGTATCATGACCTTTGCCTTGCCAGTTTTACAAGCCAGCCGAGGCCGGGCATTTTTCCTATTCACTAGCCATCGCGCCTTACAACAAGCGGAAACCTTGCTGAAAGGCAACATCAGCTATCCCTTATTAGTGCAAGGCAGCCGACCAAAAGCCATGTTATTGGAAGAATTTAAAAGCCTAGGCAACGCAGTATTGTTGGGTACGTCTAGTTTTTGGGAAGGGGTAGATGTACGTGGCGAAGCCTTATCCTGCGTGATAATCGACAAACTACCCTTTTCATCACCGGGTGATCCAGTTTTAAAAGCGCGTTTATCAGCAATGGAAAAACAAGGTAGAAATCCATTTTTTGAGCATCAATTGCCAACCGCCGTTATCGCTTTACGCCAAGGCATAGGCCGCTTAATCCGTGATGTCACCGACCGTGGCGTCTTGATGGTTTGTGACCCACGACTACTAAAACGCAGTTACGGGCAGCTATTTTTGGACAGCGTGCCACCCATGAAACGTACCCGCGACATCGCCGATGTGGTCGCTTTTTTTAATCAGGAACAGCCTTAATGAAATTATTAGCGGTGGAAACGGCAACCGAAGCCTGTTCGGCAGCCTTACTTATCGATGGCGAAATCCATGAGCGCTGGCAGCTCGCCCCGCGCATACATACTAAGTTGATTTTACCGATGATAGACAGCTTGATGGCAGAAGCTGGTTTAACGTTGACGCAACTCGATGCCTTGGCTTTCGGCTGTGGTCCTGGTTCGTTTACGGGCATACGCATAGCCACAGGCGTTATTCAGGGATTAGCGTTTGGTGCCGATTTACCCGTAGCAGCAGTTTCTACGCTAGCCGCCATCGCCCAAGACTTTTTCAACAACAATCCCGAAAGCATTGCATTTACTGCTATGGATGCGCGTATGGAGGAAATCTTTTGGGGTGTTTATGAGCGCAATAACCAAGGTTACGTGCAACTGTTAGGTGAAGAAGCAGTGACCCCCGCCGAGCAAGTGACCTTTCCTGATGTGCAAGGTGTGGGCTTAGGATCTGGTTGGGCGGTTTATCAGCAAGTCTTGGCTACACGCTTAGGATTGCGAGTACAGCGCCGTGTAGCGAATGACGTATGGCCTAAAGCAGCGGCAATTGCCTTGTTGGGCGGTTATTATTACCAACAAGGTTTGGCTGTGCCAGTCGAGCAAGCCATGCCTGTTTATTTGCGGGATAAAGTTGCCAAAACCGAAGTTGAAAGAGCACAAATTTAATTGGCTTGCTTGAAAGGCAGATAACGGGTCGCGTCTTTTTTATAGATTTCCACTTGTTGGCGTTCTTGGATTAAAAAAGCTTCAACCGCTTGGGCAAAGGCCGGATTTCTAAGCCAATGTGCAGAATAGGTGCTGACGGGTTCAAAGCCACGGGCAATTTTGTGTTCGCCTTGTGCGCCGGAGTCGAAGCGTTGCAAGCCGTGTTTAAGGCAATAATCGATGCCTTGGTAATAACAGGCTTCAAAATGCAAAGCATCATAGTCTTCATGGCAACCCCAATAGCGCCCATACAGCGTATCAGCACCGATAAAACTTAACGCTGCGGCAACGTATTCGCCATTTTTAACCGCCAACACCAGCAACATTTTCTCGCCCATTGTCGCCGCGCAGCTTTGGAAAAATGCTAAATTTAAATACGGCTGGGAAGCTTTTTTTAGATAAGTCATAGCGTAAAAACTATAAAAAGCCTGCCATTGTGCTTCGGTGGCTTCAGAAGCCAAAATTTGCTGCAATTCAATCGCCTGTTCGCTGGCTTTACGGCGCTCACGCTTAATCATCTTGCGTTTGCTGGCGCTTAACGTATCCAAAAAATCGGTAAAATCCCGATAGCCTTTGTTAAACCATTGAAACTGTACATCTTCGCGAATGCTAAGCCCTAAGGCTTGTAGCTGGTCTCGTTGCTGAGTTTCCGGAAACAAACAGTGCCAGGAAGATATGCGGTGCTGAGCGGATATATCTTTGATAACCGCCAGTATCAAGGCGAATACCTGCATGGGTTCAACATGGGCGGCAATAGCTATTCTGCTGCCTTGGCAGGGGGTAAAAGGGATTGCTGTCAGCCATTTTGGGTAATAGTCCAAGCCTGATTGTTGGCAGGCATTAGCCCATTGCTGATCGAAGACATATTCGCCACGGGAATGGTATTTCAGGTACAAAGGCATCACGGCGACGATATGGTCATTATCAGTGACTAACAGATGATGTGGCGACCAGCCAGTTTTTTCAGAAACCGCGCCGCTTTGCTCCAATGCCAATAAAAACGCATGTTGCATGAATGGATAATCCATGCCGACTAAGGCATTCCAATGGTCGCTTGGGATTTCAGTGAGGGAATGGATTAGCTTGGCTTGCATCATTGAATGGTAATTGGGCTATTAAACTTGGTTAATTGCGTGGAATTGATGATGAATGGTAACAAACCTTTTTCGCAGGCTTGTGAAAATAACAAACAAGCTATTTTAGAAGTAATCCAGACGGTGTTTGACCAGACTATGACGGTTTGGGAGATTGGCAGCGGTACTGGCCAACATGCCTGTTATTTTGCGGAGCAGTTACCTCATATTACTTGGCAACCTACTGATAGGGCAGAGGCGATAGCAGGGATTGCTGCGTGGCGGGAAAGTGCCGGATTGGCAAACTTATTACCACCGCAGGAATTAGATGTGAATGCGGCAATTTGGCCTTGTCAGGCAATTGCGGGCTTATTTACCGCCAACACGCTGCATATTATGAGTTGGTTGGAAGTGACGGTATTTTTTGCCCGCTTGGCGGATTATCTAAGCCTAGCTGCGCCAGTTTGTATTTACGGGCCGTTCAATTATTACGGGCAATACACCAGCGTAAGTAATGCGGATTTTGACGGCTTTTTAAAAAGCCGCAATCCGTTAAGTGGCATCAGGGATTTTGAAGCGGTTATTGCCTTGGCTGCGGATAGCGGCTTGGATTTGCAGAAGGATGTGGCGATGCCTGCCAATAACCGTTTGTTAGTGTTCAAAAAATGCCGCTGATGCTTATCGTGTGCCGAATACCACAATAGTTTTGCCGTGGGCGGTGAGCAATTTTTTGTTTTCCAATTCTTTTAAGACCCGGCCTGCCATTTCCCGTGAGCAGCCGACTAAGCGACCAATTTCTTGACGGGAAATATGCAATTGCATGCCATCGGGATGGGTAATGGCATCGGGTTCTTTGCACAGTTCCAACAGCGTACGGGCGATGCGGCCTTCCACGTCCATAAATGCCAAATCACTAAATTTGCGGCTGGTCATCAATAAGCGGGTAGAAAGCTGGTCGCCAATCATGAACAGCAAGTCAGGCGCATACGGCAAAAGTTCGGTTTTTAGGGCTTTTTTAAATTTGTCGTAATGGATTTCCGCCAATTGGCATTGGGTACGGGTTTTTACCGCGACTTTACGGGTTTCTGCGCCTTTAAAAAAACCGATTTCGCCAATAAAGTCGTGTTTGTTTAGGTAGGCCAATACCAATTCATATTTACCGTTAGTGCCTTCGGTACAAATGGTGACTGAGCCGCTAATAATGAAATACAGGCTATCGCCAGCATCACCTTCTTTGATTACCGTGGTTTTACTGGGATAGCTTTTGATAATGCAAAGCTTGAGCATGTTATCAATGGCTTCTTGGTAAACAGGGGTTTTTTGTATGTTAGGAATCATGGCAGGCGGTGTCTGTGTTGTTACCATTTTATTTTTACTTATGAAGGTTGATGGCGGCATAATTTTGCAATCGCCTATTCTATATGCAATGCAGGAATTAAACAAAAAATCAACATTAAAAAGTAATTATTGTGCTACCCTATGCGTCTTTTTTCACTGGGGAGAGTGTCAATGCAAGCAACAGTAAAATGGGTTGATGGCGTGATGTTTGTCGGCGAAAGTGGAAGTGGTCATGCGGTGGTAATGGATGGCCCGCCCGATCACGGCGGCCGCAATATGGGCTTTAGGCCAATGGAAATGTTGTTGCTAGGTGTCGGTGGTTGTTCATCATTTGATGTGGTGCAGATTTTACAAAAAAGCCGCCAGCAGATTATGGATTGTGTAACTACTGTAACTGCCGAGCGCGTTGATGCTGTACCCAGCGTGTTTAGCAAAATCCATCTGCATTTTGTCGTCAGCGGCAGGGATTTAAAAGCGTCAGTGGTTGAACGCGCCGTACAATTGTCGGCTGAAAAATATTGTTCTGCATCCATTATGCTGGGCAATGCGGGGGTGGAGATCACCCATGATTTTGAAGTAATCGAGGTTTAATAATTTGAAAAAGTTGCAATTACAAGGCTTTAACAATTTAACAAAGTCGCTTAGTTTTAATATATATGATGTTTGCTATGCGCCAGCAGAATTACAGCAAGCTTACATTGAGTATATTGATGAAGCCTATAATGCCAAACGACTGACGCAAATCCTTAGGGATGTTGCCGATATTATCGGCGCGCAAATATTGAATATTGCCCACCAGGATTATGAACCTCAAGGTGCCAGTGTCACCATGCTGATTTCTGAAGGCGATGCGCCACCGCCGCCAAGCATGAACACCCAATCACCAGGGCCGTTACCCGATACCGTGCTTGCCCATTTGGATAAAAGCCATATTACTGTCCACACTTATCCTGAAAGCCATCCCGATAATGGCATCAGTACTTTCCGTGCGGATATTGATGTCTCGACTTGTGGGCAGATTTCGCCGTTGAAAGCGTTGAATTATCTGATCCACAGCTTTGAATCAGATATTGTGATTTTGGATTATAAAGTCCGTGGTTTTACCCGTGATGTCTCCGGTAAAAAACATTTTATCGACCACAACATCACCTCTATCCAAAATTACATTGCCCGCGATACCCTTGAAAGTTATCAAATGATTGACGTCAACGTGTATCAGGAAAATATTTTTCATACCAAAATGATGCTCAAAGAAACTGAACTTGAGAATTATTTGTTTGAAAAAGAAAGTAATTTGTCAGCAGACCAAAAGCTGGAAATTGAAAGCAAGTTGCAAAAAGAAATGTCAGAAATCTTTTACGGGCATAATTTCCGCCGTAAATACGACACGGTTGATACCGAAATCCGTTAGTATTGGCAATGCAGTGGCTGCTGGAACAGCCACTGCATTGTTACTTTCCCTTGGCATCTGGTTACTTTTCAGTGCCGTCTTCAGCCGATATTAACTGTCTGGCAATCAGCACTACCGGATGCAATACCGTCAAGTTTGTCCCGCGTTCCCGTAATCCCGCACCTATATGCAAAGCGCAACCAATATTGGAGCTGATTAAATAATCCGCTGGTTCGGTTAATGCGCTGTCTAAAACATCATCCAATAATAGCGACGCCATTTTCGGGTGTTCCAACATATAAGACCCTGCCGAGCCACAACATGCCTGTGTGCTAGCTAACGGGCGAATAGTCAAATCAGGGATTTTTGCCAATAGCCGCGCAACGGCGGCATCGCTTCGCATGATATTTTTTAGCGAACAAGGTGTGTGCAAGCGTATGCTGATTGGCAAGGGTTTAAGGCGCTCAGACAAGTCTGCGTGGCGAATCAAAAAATCACTAATATCCAAAACCTTATCGGCAAACTGTGGGTCTTTGTAGGCTTGCAATTGGCTACCGCAACCGCTCGCTAGGCTGATAATGGCGGTTAGATCGTCTATGGCAAACGCATTGCTGTTGGTTGCCATCAATTGCCCGGCGCTAAGTTGATCGCCATCATGCTGCGCTAATGCACCACAACAGGTTTGCGTGCTGGGTAAATGCACGTTATAGCCTACGGCGGTTAACACGGAGATAGCGGCGGTGATGGTCTGTTGATCCAATAGCGCCCCTAGGCAGCCAGTAAATAAGCCGACGTTGCCTTTTACACTTTTGCTGGTTGCCGGATAACTTGCTGCCAGTTCGATGGCAGGTGATGTCAGCGGCGGTAACAGCCTTTCAAGTGGCTGTAACTGCAATAATTTTGGTAATTTCAACCAGCGTGCGGTTTTTTGCCAGCCGCTGTGTTGATAAAAACGAAGGCTTGGGCGTATAGCGGCTTGGGAAATACTGCCATCTGCCAATTTTTTCACCAGTGACAATGCCATTGAGGATTTGTGTTTGCTGTAGGTACGGCTGCGGAAGTTATCAATCAAGCGTCCATAAGGTACGACTGCTGGACAGGCGCGTTCACAAGCGTGGCATAGCAGGCAATTGTCTATGTGGTCGGTGAGCTTGGTGGAGGGTTCTAATTGCCCACCCGCAAAAGCTTGGATTAAGGCAATCCGCCCGCGTGGCGATTCGTTTTCGTCACCCGTTTTTTGGTAAGTGGGGCAATGGGGCAGGCACAAGCCGCATTTGACGCACAGATCCGCGTCTGCCAATAAATTATCCATGGCATTATCCAAGGGTTTTTTCTGCCAGTGCGCTGACTATAGCGTCGAATTCTTGGTCTTTAGGGCGATAAAGGAATAGCCCCAATGCGGACATGCCGACAAATATATATAGGTTATTTAAGGTATCGCCCATTAGGAACATAGCGAAGCCAAAGCTGCCAATGCTGCTGATTAGCGCTAGGGAAACGATAACAGTCAGTAAATAACGGCTTTTTGCCACGCTGAGATAATCCGCTTTTGGTAGCGGCATGGTTTGGTTTAATCGCAATTGGATATGGCGGATAAGGTTGGTAATCGGGAAGGTGATGATGGCGATAACGTAAAATGCCGTCCGCAAAGCCACCCGATCGGTTTCCGGTAACGGTGTAATGGCGGTATTGCCCTGTGTGAGGCAAAAAACCAAGTAGCTAAATAAGATTGCTGACATTATGCCCGTTACCAGCCAAGCGGCGAGCAATGATGGCGCGGGGCGGGTGGCTGATTGCATAGTAATTCCTGATATTTTTGCAGATGTTTGCTGATTTTGGTGGGCTATTTTATCACGCAGGCTAAGCCGCGTAGCTTGCAGGGCCAATATTTATCGGGCAGTAATGGCATAATGGCTGCGAGCAATTCCGTGGTGATTAGTTGACTATAATACTAGGTATAGTCATAATCATTTTTAAGTCAATCCTTGTATGTAGAGTGGTTAAATCCGATGAGCAATCCAATTATTTTTACTGATAGCGCTGCCGCCAAAGTTGGCGAGTTAATTTCTGAAGAAGGCAATGATAACCTTAAGTTGCGGGTTTATGTTTCCGGTGGCGGTTGTTCCGGCTTCCAATATGGTTTTACTTTTGATGAAGAAGTCAACGAAGACGATACCATGGTGGAAAATGGCGGTGTTACCGTGCTGGTTGATGCGATGAGCATTCAATATTTGGCGGGCGCACAAGTTGATTACAAAGAAGACTTGTCTGGCGCACAGTTTGTTATCCGCAATCCTAACGCAACCACCACTTGTGGTTGTGGTTCGTCATTTTCTGCTTAAACTGCTAAATCGCTGGGTAAACCTTGTTTGCCCAGCTACGCTTGATATATCCCACCTAAAATTGCCGGGCGTTTTGCCCCGGTAACTTCCTGTAAATTTCCTGGTAGTCCCTTAATGGTTTGTTGTGCTAGCCAAGCAAAAGCCATAGCCTCGACATGGTCTGGGTGTATGCCGTAATCTGCGCTTGATGCTATCGGGCAGGGTAAGTTTTCTGCTAATAATTGCTGTAATTTTGTATTGTGTGAGCCGCCACCGCAAACCAGCACTTGTTGGCAATCAGGTGCGTATGCCCGAATCGCGCTGCAGATGCTAATGGCGGTCAGCGAGCATAAGCTGGCTTGTACATCGGCTGGGCTGTAATTATGGATGTTGCCTTGGTTTTCTAGCCAAGCGAGGGAAAAGTATTCTTTACCTGTGCTTTTTGGTGGCAGGGCATGGAAATAGCTATCTTGTAACCACAATGCCAATAAATCCGCTTGGCTGATGCCGCTACTTGCCCAATCGCCATTAGCGTCATAAGGCAACTGTTGGTGTTTGTTGATCCATTGATCCATCAAAATATTGCCTGGCCCCGTATCAAAGCCAATGACGGGCTCGGCTGCATTTGCGGGCAAGATGGTGATGTTGGCAATGCCGCCAATGTTGACGATACAGCGGGGCTGTTCACTGCTGCTGAACACCGCCTGATGAAATGCAGGAACCAGTGGCGCGCCTTGACCGCCGCAAGCCATATCGCGTCGGCGGAAGTCGGCAACGGTGGTGATGCCAGTGCGTTCGGCAATCAAGTTTGGATCGCCGATTTGTAAGGAGAACGGATATTTTCCATCCGGTGCATGAAAAACTGTTTGCCCGTGGCTGCCGATGGCTGTAATGGCAGTAGCTGGATAGCCGCTTTTGGCTAATAACTCGGCAACGGCTTTGGCGAAGTATTCGCCGAGTAGGCTGTCCATCGCGCCGTAATCTTGCAAAGCAATTAAGCGGTCGGCTTGGCTTAAATCATGGATGACGGCTTTAAGCTGTTCCGTAAACGGTAGATAGGCAAATTCAACTAACTGGATATTGCCATTGCTAAAATCCACCAACGCCGCATCTATGCCATCGAGGCTAGTGCCAGACATCAAGCCAATATACAGTTCCGGCATGATGGCTTAGTTGATTTTTTGTTGGTTTTTAGCCAGTAAGCTTTTGGCCTTGGTGTGATAAAGCGCGGATAACACAGGTTGTGCTTGGTGTTTAAATACCACCAAATGTTTATTACTGAGTGTCATCGCTTGTCTGGAGTTTTGGGCTTCAGGATTTTGATGGACGCCGTCTATGCGGAATTCATAATGTAAATGTGGGCCAGTTGCCAAACCCGATTGGCCTACATAACCGATAACTTCGCCTTGTTTCACGTTATCGCCTTCTTGAATATCCCGTCTAAAGCGCGACAAATGCGCGTATAAGGTTTCGTAGCGTTCACCATGTTTAATGATGAGGACGTCGCCGTAACCACCTTTGCGTCCGGCAAAGGCAATAGTGCCATCACCAGCGGCTTTTACTGGTGTGCCGATTCTCGCCGCATAATCAGTGCCTTTATGGGCGCGGATACGGTTGAGGATTGGGTGTCTGCGGTTGGCATCAAAATGGGAGCTGATGCGGGCATAATCTACTGGCGTACTTAAAAAGGCTTTCCGCATCGCTTTGCCTTCAGGCGTGAAGAAATTGCTGTTGCCATCGTCATCTTCAAAACGCACAGCGGTATGGATGCGGCCTTGGTTGACGAACTCGGCGGCGGCAACACGTTGCCCGCCATCTAAAGTGTTTTCGTAAACCACGATAAATTGGTCGCCACGGCGGAGGTCGGTGGCAAAATCAATGTCCCAAGCAAAAATATTGGTGATTTCTAAAGTTAATTCATCCGATAAGCCAACTTCTTCACCAGCTGCCGCTAATGAAGTTTTGATGATGCCGTGGGCCGTGGCGTAATGATGGTCGCTTTCTTCACGGCTTAGCGGTTGTTCGTTTTGGTCTTGGGAATTATCGCTAGGGATAATGGCGTGGATGCGGTGTCTGCTGTCGCTGAGTTTGACGGGTTCTGGTGCTTCAATGATTTTCTGTACTTCTTCGTCGAGCTTAGAGCGGTTCTCAACAAAGGGTGGTAGCCGTCTTTCTATTGGGTGATGCTTGCTTGGGCGTTTAGTACTGAATTGTGTATGGGTTCGCCCTGGGCTGTGTTTGGCGGCATGTTTCATGTCAGCAATGATATGCTGATGTTTACCAGCGATTCGGTTCGACAAATGGTGGCCAGGCATGGATCTTTGTATGTGCTTGGCGGCTGCAATAGCCTGTCGTTTAGGCGCTGAGTGGTGAGGTTTGCCATAACTACACGTGCTTGTAATAGCTAAACCTACCCCTATAAAAAAAGAGGCATATAATTTATTTTTCACGATACGTTAGTTAAGTAGTTGAAAAGTATGAAAAACATCAATTTGATGTCATTTGGCTGTCATTTTAAGGGTTTTTTAACCGATTTACCAACCTAAGCAAGGCGATGTGGCTATCGGTTGTGGTTTCGCCCAATACGTTTTTGGATGATGTATTGGGTTTTCTTTTTAAAACAATTTGTTATGTTGTTTTGACGATGAGTGTTTTATAACTGTTTCATAAATAACAACGCTTAGTTTCATGAAACAGTTGTCGTTTGGGGTTAATCCCTTGCTTGTGGTTTGTTATTGAGGCGGGTATTCACGCAAAGTTCCAAGGTTGGTGCAGTTAATCATGCCGCCAAACATTTTAATCTTCACCCAACTGTGTCAATAATTCTGCTTGGTGTTCGCTAATTAGCGGATTGATAACTTGTTCCAAGCCGCCTTGCATAATGTCATCCAATTTGTAGAGCGTCAGGTTGATGCGGTGGTCGGTCAATCGGCCTTGTGGGTAATTGTAGGTGCGGATACGTTCGGAGCGGTCGCCGCTGCCCACTTGTAGCTTGCGTGTTAACGATTGCTCGGCATGATGTTTTTCCTGTTCTGCCGACAATAAACGCGACGCCAGCAACGACATGGCGCGGGCGCGGTTTTTGTGTTGCGAGCGTTCATCTTGGCATTCCACCACCACGCCCGTTGGAATATGGGTGATGCGGATGGCGGATTCGGTTTTGTTGACGTGCTGTCCGCCTGCGCCGGAAGCGCGGTAGGTGTCTACTTTTAAATCGGCGGGGTTGATGTCAATGGCATCGACTTCATCGACTTCCGGCATGATGGCGACTGTGCAGGCTGAGGTGTGGATGCGGCCTTGCGATTCGGTTTCCGGCACGCGTTGGACGCGGTGTGCGCCCGCTTCAAATTTTAGCTGGGAGTAAACATCGCGGCCGGAGACGCGCAAGATAACTTCTTTATAACCACCGTGTTCACCGTGGCTTTCGCTGATGATTTCGGTTTGCCAGCCGCGTTTTTCCGCATAGCGTTGGTACATGCGCGAGAGATCGCCGGAGAAAATCGCCGCTTCATCGCCACCAGTGCCAGCGCGGATTTCTAAGAAAATATTGCGGGTGTCATTAGGGTCTTTAGGCAGCAATAACAATTGCAGCTCGTGTTCCAAGCTGGTTAATAAGCTTTCGGTTTCATTGATTTCTTCTTTGGCAAGTTCGCGCAATTCAGCATCACTGTCATTTGCCATGTCTTTAGCGGAAGCCAATTGTGCCAAGCCGTCTTGATAGCGTTTATAGCATTCAACCAAAGGGCCGATTTGTGCATATTCTTGGCTTAAGCTGCGGAATTTGTTTTGGTTGCTTTGGGTGTCGGGCTGGGATAGCAGTGCGGCAATTTCGTCGTGGCGTTCGGCAAGGCTTTCTAGTTTTAATTGTATGGATGCTTTCATTGAGGTTGGTTCAGATTAAAGATTTCTAAGGCCGCCGCGAGTAAATCATGGCGCTCTTGTTCGGCGGCAAGCCGTATTTGGCTGCTGGGGGTGTGGATCAGTTTATTGGTTAAGCTGTAGGCTAGGCGGTTGAGTACGTCTTCGGCAGCGGCGCCATTTTTTAGTGAGGCCAGTGCGGTTTGTAAGGCTTCATCGCGTGTTTGTTCGGCATTGTAACGGTAATCGCGGATGATGGTTTGTGCGCTTTGGGCGCGAAGCCAGGCTAGAAAGTGGTCAACTTGGGTGTTGATGATTTCTTCGGCTTGTTCGGCAGCAAGGCGGCGTGACTGCATATTTTGGTCGATGGTATTTTGTAAATCATCCACTGTGTACAGATAAACGTCGCGGAGTTTTTCCACTTCCGCTTCAATATCACGCGGCACAGCCAAATCAACCATGAACATGGGCTTGTGCTTGCGTTTTTTTAACGCGCTTTCGACGCTGCCTTTGCCCAATATGGGCAACTGGCTGGCGGTTGAGGAAATGACAATATCGGCTTCAGCAAGGTGGTTGGGCAGTTCCGACAATTCAATGGCAAAGCCGTTAAATTGCATCGCCAAGCTGTGGGCTTTTTCAAAAGTACGGTTGGCGATGATGATGCGGCCTATGCCTTGTTGGGATAAATGCCGGGCGGCGAGTTCTATGGTTTCGCCTGCGCCTATCAGTAAGGCGGTTTGTTCGCTGAGCTTGTCAAAAATCTGTTGTGCCAGTTGTACGGCGGCGAAGGCCACGGATACTGGGCTAGAGCCGATGGCGGTGTCGGTGCGGACTTTTTTGGCGGCTGTGAAAGTGTGTTGGAACAGTTTGCCCAGTTGTTTGCCCAAGGTGCCGGCTTCGCAGGCGGCTTGGTAGGCGGTTTTCATTTGTCCGAGAATTTGGGGTTCGCCTAATATCATTGAGTCTAAGCCTGAGGCAACCCGGAACATGTGGCGGATGAGTTGGCTGTCGCTATGGCTGTAGAGATAAGGGCTAAAGTCGCTGGTGGCGAGTTGTTTGTTTTCGGCAACCCAGTCAATCAAAGGTTGCTGGTTGTTGGTGTCGGCGGCGCAGTAAAGTTCGGTGCGGTTGCAGGTGGATAAGATGGCGGCCTCGCGCACGCCATCAACGCGCCGCAATGCTTGTAATGCGGGTTTTAGGTAGTCGCCAGCAAATGACAGTTGCTCACGGACGGAAACAGGTGCTGTCTGGTAGTTTATGCCTACGGCGAGTAATGTCATGCGTTGCTTAATCAAAAACGTCTGCGAGTGGGTTAGCCATTCATTCCAGCGGAACTAGCAAGGGATATTGTCGTCCGAACAGGTGTCGGGTTTCGGTTTGCGCGGTATTTTTAAGGCTGCGATAGCGTGTTGCTTGCCTTTAAAGTTGGGCGGCGCATCGTGGCTTTTGGTAAAAATCACAGTATATTATGTCGCCGTATGCTAGGAAATAGAATAGCTTTGTCAAAATCAGCTGAATCTGTCCATAATTGCAGCAGCTATTTCTGATAACCTATAAAGCTTATACATGAATCATTGGGGATTAATGAGTGTTAATTTTTAGATTGTTTTTCGTCAGTTCGATAGTGCTTTTAAATGCTTGTGCCAGTTCGCCTGAGCCTACAGCGGATATTGGCGCGCCTGTTGCTCCGGAAAAAGTGGTGGCTGTGCCAAAACCAAAACCTGCTAAAAAAGCCAGCGGGGCGATCAATCCTGATGTCATGTTTATGTTGATGACAGCGGAGCTTGCTGGTCAGCGTGGTCGTTACGACATTGCTTTGGAAGGTTATTTGGAAGCGGCAAAACGGGTAAAGGATTCCCGGTTTGCGGAACGGGCGGCAATGATTGCCATGTATTTGAAAGATGCCGGAAAAACCAAAGAAGCAACGGCTTTGTGGTTGTCTCAGGATAAAAACAGCGAAGCGGCACATAAAGTTGCGGCCTTGTCAGCGCTGACATTAGGCGATAAAAAAGCCGCGGTTGGGCATATTGAAGATTTGTTGAGATTGGACCCTGCTGGATTTGAGAAAACCGTCATTGAATTGTTTTCTATGTTGCCGAAGGAAGACAAGGGTGTATTTGCCTATGGGGTGATGAATGAGGTATCCGATAAGCATCCTGAAAATGCCACTGTGTATTTTGTTAAAGCCTTGTTGGCGATGCAGGCTAATAACGTTGCCAGGGCGGAATTGGATATAGATAAGGCTTTGCAGTTACAGCCAGCCTGGGATAAAGCGTTGACTTTCAAGGCGCAAGTGGCAATGGTTTCTGGGAATATCGATAAGGCTATCTTGGATTTGCGGGCGGCGGTGGCAAAATTTCCTAATGACAATAAGATCAAAAAGCTGTTGGCTCAGTTACTGATTAAGGCGAAGGATTATAAGCAGTCGGCGGAAGTTTATCGGCAAATAGTTAAAGCCGATGCTAATGACTTTGAAAGCCAGTTTGCTTTAGCTTTGGTCTATATACAGTTGGGCGATGATGATAATGCTGAAAATGAATTGACTGGGCTGCTCAAGCAATCCCGCTGGCAAGATCAGGCGCGTTATTATTTGGGGCGCTTAGAAGAAAAGCATGGCAATAATCAGGATGCTTTGGATTGGTATAGTAAAGTCGGTGACAGTTCTGTTGCTTTTGATGCAGGGGTTTCTTCCGCTTTGTTGTTATCAAAAGACAAGCAATTTGCTTCGGCAATGGAGAAGTTAAAGTCACTGGCGGAGCGTTATCCTAATCAGAAAATACGTTTGTTGTTGACTAAGGCAGAAGTGTTGAATCAGCAAAAACAATATCAACAGGCTTATACCATGCTGTCTGAGGCCTTGGTTGAATTGCCTGATAATAAAGATTTGCTTTATTCCCGCGCCTTGATGGCTGATAGATTGGAAAAAATTGATAGTGCGGAAGCCGATTTCAAAAAGATTTTGGCAAAATCGCCGGATAGTCCAGATGTGTTAAATGCTTTGGGCTACACCTTGGTGGAAAAAACTAAGCGTTATGCGGAAGCAGAGCAATATTTATTGCATGCGCTTAAGTTGTCGCCCAATGAAGCGGTTATTTTGGATAGCTATGGTTGGCTACAATTTAAGAAAGGTAATTTGCCGAGTGCCTTAGATTATTTGCAACGTGCATACGATAAGCAAAAGGAATCGGAAATAGTCGCCCATCTTGCTGAGGTGTTGTGGATCTTAGGCAAAAAAGACGAGGCGAAAAAATTGTTTAAAGAGGCATTTAAACAAGATCCTAATGATGAATATTTATTGGAATTTAAGCGGCGCGTTTTGGATAAGGATTCTTAAACAATGCGGTTGGCGATAGTTGCGTGTTTCGTTGCTTTGTTGTTGGCTGCTTGTGCGACATCACCTGAGAAACCGGAAGGCCAGTATGATTTGTCGGCAAGAGAGCATCTTTATAAAGTCACCAATTGGTCATTTGATGGGCGCATGGCGTTAACGGGAAAAAAGGATTCTTGGTCGGCAAATATTGCTTGGAAACATAGCCCGGAAAGTGACCAGATAAAGCTGTCTGGGCCATTGGGGCAGGGTGCTACTTTGATTGAGCTTAGTGGCAGTCACGTTGTTGTTAATCGGGGTGGTGGCGATGTGCAGCAGTCAGGCAATCCTGAGGTGTTTGTCAGTCAGCAGCTGGGGTTGTTTGTGCCTATTCAAGCATTGCGTTATTGGGTGGTGGGTTTGCCTCAGCCAGATGTTAAAAATATTCCTGTAGAGAATGGATTTAGCCAAATGCAGTGGTTGGTTCAGTATTTACAAATGCAGGCAGTGAAGGATGATGCTATGCCCCGTAAAATGTCGGTAGGGAATGGTCAGGTCAAGTTGAAATTATTTATAGATGAATGGATTTTAAACAGTGAAAATGCAAGATAAGCAGTATTTATGGGCAGAAAAGTGGCCTGCACCTGCAAAATTGAATTTAATGCTGCGAATTGTTGGGCGTCGTGAGGATGGCTATCATTTGCTGCAAACGGTTTTTCAGTTTATTGATTTGTGCGATTGGATTAGGTTTTATCCGGTAGAAGATGGCGTGGTCAGTTTAGTTAATACCTTGCCCGGTGTTGATGAAGCGGATGATTTGACGGTCAGGGCGGCGAATTTATTAAAAAAAGAGACTGGCTGTAAATTGGGTGTACGCATCGAAGTCGAAAAGAATTTGCCGATGGGTGGTGGCATTGGTGGAGGTAGTTCTGATGCGGCAACCGTTTTGGTAATGTTAAATATTCTATGGGATTTAAATCTATCCAAAGAAAAACTCATGCAATTAGGGTTGGCGTTGGGTGCTGATGTGCCAATATTTGTTTTTGGACACAGTGCATGGGCAGAAGGTGTTGGTGAGAAAATTGAAAAAATAGATGTTGAAGAACAGTGGGTTGTTTTAATTAAGCCTGATTGTGAAATTAGTACCAAGGAAATATTTTCATCTAAAGAATTGACACGAAATAGCAAATCTATCACAATATCTGACTTTATTGCTGGGCAGCACAAGAATGATTGTCTTGAGGTTGTATCCCAGTTATATCAGCCCGTAAAAAATGCGTTGGCAGATTTGTCGGAGTTCTCTAATTCAAAATTAACTGGTACTGGCGCATGTGTTTTTGCTCAGTTCGAGTCAAAAGAGAAAGCTGAATCTGCTTATGAAGTGCTTAAAGCTGATTGGTTATGTTACTTAGTGCGTTCTGTTAATGTGTCGCCTTTGTATGCAAAGCTAAATACGGGTTGTTGTATATCCTGATTATTGGGTCGTCGCCAAGCGGTAAGGCACGGGGTTTTGATCTCCGCATACCAAGGTTCGAATCCTTGCGACCCAGCCAATTATCATCGCTGAGTTAATTCTAACTGGGAGTGTTTGAATGAATGACACCGCCATGATGGTGTTTTCCGGAAATGCTAACCTGGCGTTAGCGGAAGGAATTGTAAAAAAACTCAATATGCGCTTAGGGATGGCTGCTGTTGGTAGGTTTAGTGATGGCGAAATAGCGGTAGAGATAGAGGAGAATGTGAGGGGTAAGGATGTATTTGTAATCCAGCCAACTTGCGCTCCAACAAATGAAAATTTAATGGAATTATTGGTGATGATTGATGCTTTTAAGCGGGCATCAGCTTCACGTATAACAGCGGTTATGCCTTACTATGGCTATGCCAGGCAAGATAGAAGGTCTCGGTCGGCAAGGGTGCCTATCAGTGCTAAATTAGTAGCAAAAATGATAGAGCAGGCTGGTGCAGGAAGGATTCTTACTGTTGATTTGCATGCTGATCAGATTCAGGGTTTTTTTGATATACCTGTTGATAATGTATATGCGTCGCCAATTCTTTTAGGGGACATTTGGCGTCAGCAGTATAAAGATTTGATGGTTGTTTCTCCGGATGTAGGTGGCGTTGTAAGAGCAAGGGCGCTAGCAAAAAGGTTGAATGATGCCGATTTGGCAATTATTGACAAGCGCAGGTTGAAGGCTAATGTTGCCGAGGTGATGCATATCATCGGTGATGTTGAGGGTCGGACTTGTGTTTTGATCGATGACTTGGTTGATACTGCTGGAACGCTTTGTCATGCAGCAGCGGCTTTAAAAAAGCATGGGGCTGTCAAGGTTCTTGCTTATTGTACGCATCCGGTTTTGTCTGGTGCGGCAATGAAAAATTTAAGTGCATCTGTGCTTGATGAGTTGGTGGTTACTGATACGATCCCATTAAGCCAAGAAGCAATTGATTCAGGAAAAATAAGGCAATTAACTGTCGCAGAGATGCTGGCTGAGACTATTAGAAGAATATCGGTTGGCGAGTCGGTTAGTTCCCTTTACGTAGATTAAATTTAAGTGCGCCAAGTGCGTGGAGTTGATGATGTCAAATGTATTTGAGTTTGTTGCAGAAAGCCGAGTGAAATCTGGCAAAAATGCTGCTAGGGGTGCGCGCCGTAGTGGTAATGTCCCTGCTGTAATTTATGGTGGAGAAGGTGCGCCTCAAATGTTGGTTTTGAATCACAATGAAGTGGTAAAGCATTTAGAACATGAGGCGGTATATTCGCATGTACTTGATATCACTGTTGATGGGCGTACAGAAAAAGCTATATTGAAAGGTGTTCAAAGAAATCCTGCGAGATTTCAAATAATGCACTTGGATTTCTTGCGCGTGAATATGGCTGACAAAGTTAAGGTTCATGTGCCTCTTCATTTTATAAATGAACAGCGTTCTGTTGGTGGTAAAAAAGGAGGTGTTGCCACTCATTCTATGGTAGATGTTGAGGTTTTGTGTTTACCTACAGATTTGCCTGAGTTTATAGAAGTTGATTTAGATAATCTTGATGTCGGGTCTTCAATTCATTTGTCTGATTTGGTTTTGCCAAAAGGGGTAGAGATTGTTGCTTTGTCTCAAGGTGCGGATCACGATTTGCCAGTAGTATCTATGGCGGGATCAGTTGCTTAATTAATATGATTAAATTAATTGTTGGGCTGGGAAATCCTGGTCAACAATATGAAAAAACCCGGCATAATGTCGGGTTTTTGTTTTTAGATCGGTTGGTTTCGGATTTCGGTGCTAGTTGGTCGTCAGAGTCAAAATTTCAAGGTATTTTTTCTGTTTGTGAGTTATTTGGTTTTAAGGTTATGTTGTTAAAGCCTAGTGTTTTCATGAATAGAAGTGGTCTTTCTGTTGGTAAGGTTGCTCGGTACTATAAGTTAACACCAGAAGAAATTCTGGTTGTTCATGATGAGCTAGATTTTTCGCCAGGTGTTGTTAAATTGAAGAAAGGTGGTGGGCATGCTGGGCATAATGGCTTGCGTGACATTATTTCGCATCTGGAAAGCAATGATTTTTTTAGATTAAGGGTTGGTATTGGTCGGCCCGTAGCGGGGAAGTCTGTTGCTGATTATGTTTTATCGGCCTCATCAGGCAAGGATGCTGAGCTTATTGATTCTGTTATAAGTGATTGTGTGGGGTGTCTCGATGAGTTGGTGTCGGGAAATACTGCAATTGCTATGAATAAAATCAATGCTATTTAAGATTTATCAAGTGTTTGAATAGAATTAACAGTGCTTGCTGCTGTGTTTGTATTAAAAATAGATTGACGCTTTTAGTTTTTCGGAAGATAATTAGAAGATTACCCGATATTGGAGGGGTTCCCGAGCGGCCAAAGGGATCAGACTGTAAATCTGCCGGCTCTGCCTTCGGAGGTTCGAATCCTCCCCCCTCCACCATTTTAATTTAGTAAAAGCGGGTGTAGTTCAATGGTAGAACTCCAGCCTTCCAAGCTGATCACGTGGGTTCGATTCCCATCACCCGCTCCACTTCTTGGTTGTGCTCATATAGCTCAGTAGGTAGAGCACTTCCTTGGTAAGGAAGAGGTCACCGGTTCAAATCCGGTTATGAGCTCCAGTTGCAAAGTAGATATTCAAGTAAGGTGTTATTGTAATGGCCAAAGAAAAATTTTCACGCACTAAGCCGCATGTAAACGTGGGCACAATCGGACACGTCGATCACGGCAAAACAACCTTGACAGCAGCATTGACTACTGTAATGGCAAAAATCCACGGTGGTGCGGTTAAAGCGTTC
>CAIYRS010000070.1 GCA_903928685.1 uncultured Methylococcaceae bacterium | reverse complement strand
TAACCTGGTTGAGCGGTTATTCCAGAAGTTAAAGCATTTCAGGCGTGTGGCCACACGCTATGAACGCTTGGCAAGGAATTATCTGGCCATGCTCTGCTTGGTTTCCACGGTAATATGGCTCAATTGAGAACACCCCCTAGGCAAACGCCTATAATGCCGCCTACTTTACCGATGATAACGCCATGCCAAATCTACCTTTCTCTTACAGTATACGCCGCAGCACACGCACAAAAAATGTGCGGCTGGTCGTTACTTTCAATAAAGTAGAAGTGGTTGCGCCATTACAAGTTAGCGAAAGCCGCATCCTTCGCTTTGTGCAAAGCAAGCAAGATTGGGTACTGGCAGCGCTGGCGAAAATGGCTTTAAAAAATCAAGCCACCGAAATACCACCGTTAATTTTTACCGATGGCGTTGTTATTCCCTACCAAGGTTACAACTATCCTTTAAGTATGCAAACAACTAACTTAAAACGGATAAAAATTACTTTTGATAAGCAATTTATAGCCCATATTCCTCAAACTTTATCCGCAGAAGAACAGCCCAATGCCCTTAAAAACGCCTTGATTGTCTGGCTAAAAAAACAGGCCAAACAACAGGTTGAAGAAATCATCAAACAACATAGCCCGCGTTATGGCTTACTGCCGCGTTCATTGACTATCAAACGCCAAAAAAGCCGCTGGGGCAGCTGTGGCATCCACGACGATATTCACATCAATTGGCTGCTGATGTCCGCACCGCCATCCGTGCTGGAATATGTGGTTGTCCATGAACTTTGCCATCTGAAAGTACGCAACCATTCTAGTGATTTTTGGAACTTAGTCGCCCAGCATTTGCCCGACTACCAACAACAACGGCAGTGGCTAAAGAAACATGGCGCTATTTTGATGCGTAACTGGCAATAATGCACCAAAATTTACCACAACATAGATTCTGCCTAACCATCAAACAACTAACTGTATTTATGAGAACACCAACCGCTTCGGCGAAATGGCTGGCTTTGGCAATAACCCTGTTGCCCATCATCAGCCAAGCCCAACAAAACCTATTTAATGTCCCTTCAGCAGACATAACCGAACAAGGACAGTTCTTCTTCCAACAACAATTTAACTTTTTAACCAGCTATATCGGCTCTAGCAATACCACTTTAGATTATGGCTTAGGCCATGAATGGGAAATCGGCGTTAATCTGTTTAATGTCGATTTTCAGGAAACCAATGGCGTATTCCAAAACCCGCATGTGTTATTGAATTTCCAAAAAGGCTACACGCTTTCAGACAATTACAAGATCAGTTTTGGCAGCCAATCCGGCATTACGCCAGCCATACACAGCAACGTCACCGAATTACCCAGCTTTTCTTACATCGATAACGCATTGGATTTAAAGGAATATGGCAAATACTATCTAGGCGGTTATTTCGTCAATAAAGCCTACGCCAGCAAAGAACAATTCGGCTTTATGGCAGGTGTCGATTACCCACTGATAGAAAACAAATTGCATCTTATGGGCGATATTATCAGCGGCAGCAGTGATATTAGTGTGTCCGTACTGGGATTTGTGCTGTTTTTACCGCATGACTGGCAACTCTCCCTAGGCGCACAATTGCCCTCCCCCACTAGCAATAACAACTACGGCTTGGTGTTTGAAATTACCAAATTATAGATATTCGCTTGAATCACAAATTGTGATGTTGTCTAAATTGTCGGTTTTACTACACAGTGTAAAATCAATAATCTATTTAAATACATAGACTTATTTGTTTGGCGTAATATTTGCTGATGATTTTTTACAGTCACAGTCAATGGATCAACGCCATGAAAACCACCAAAGACATTGCCGCTTTGCTCGACGAACCTGCTTGCGAGCATAACAAAAAGGAAAAATCCGGTTGCGCTAAACCTAAACCCGGTTCGGCGGCGGGTGGTTGCGCGTTTGATGGCGCACAGATTGCCTTATTGCCGATAGCCGATGTCGCGCATATCGTCCACGGGCCTATCGCTTGTGCAGGCAGTTCTTGGGACAACCGAGGCACTCGCTCGTCCGGCGCGGATTTATACCGCATCGGCATGACCACCGATTTGACCGAGCAAGACATTGTCATGGGCCGTGCCGAAAAACGCTTGTTCCATGCCATCAAACAAGCTATCGAAACCTACTCTCCACCTGCCGTATTTGTCTACAACACCTGCGTTCCAGCCTTGATTGGCGACGACATCAACGCTGTGTGCAAATCTGCTGAGGAACATTGGGGCGTACCCGTTGTGCCGATTGATTGTGCCGGATTTTATGGCACAAAAAACTTGGGCAACCGCATTGCTGGCGAAGCGATGGTCAATCATGTGATTGGTACACGCGATCCTGATCCGCTTCCCGAAAACAGCCCGATCAAAATCCACGATGTGAACTTAGTCGGCGAATACAACATCGCAGGCGAATTTTGGCATGTCTTGCCGTTGCTGGATGAATTGGGTTTGCGAGTGTTATGCACTTTATCCGGCGACGCGCGTTTCCGCGAAGTGCAGACCATGCACAAAGCCGAAGTGAATATGATGGTTTGTTCGAAAGCGATGGTGAATGTCGCCCGCAAATTGCAGCAAAAATACAAAACCCCGTGGTTTGAAGGCAGTTTTTACGGCATCACCGACACCAGCTTGGCCTTGCGCGATTTCGCCAAAGCCTTAAATGATGACGATTTGACCGCCCGTACCGAAGCCCTGGTTGCCCGCGAAGAAGCCCGCATCCGCGCCGCTTTGGAACCTTGGAAAGCTCGACTGAAAGGCAAGCGCGTGTTGTTGTTCACAGGCGGGGTAAAAAGCTGGTCGGTGATTTCTGCGTTGCAGGATTTAGGTATGGTGGTGGTCGCCACGGGTACGAATAAATCCACCGAGGAAGACAAAGCCCGTATACGCGAACTGATGGGCGAAGATACCCTGATGATTAACGACGGCAGCCCGAAAGCTTTGCTAAAAGTCGTCCACGATTATAAAGCCGATATTTTGATCGCCGGAGGCCGCAATATGTACACGGCTTTGAAAGCGAAAATCCCGTTTTTGGACATTAACCAAGAACGCGAATTTGGTTATGAAGGTTATCAAGGGATGCTGGAATTGGTCAGGCAATTGGCTTTGACGATTGAGAGTCCGGTGTGGGAAGCGGTACGAGCGCCTGCGCCTTGGAAAGTAGCGGCTTAAAAGTAACGGAGCGCGGGCATCCTGCCCGCCATGCGGTCAAGATGAACGCGCTCCAACAAACTTACAACTGCGGCAATAACTTCGCCTCCGCTTTAATCGCATCAGCCCTACCCCACGCACTTACCCCATCAACAAACCATTGCTTTTTAATAGGATGCGGTTTGACCACATCATATTCGGCGTAAAAACTGCCATCACTATTAAATTGCAAACGGCCTAAGCGTTGGTTGTTGCTAGCGTTAAACCAATGACAAGCCAAATTTTCCGCGCCTGTGTAAGGGTCTTTGACTAGCTCAAATCGAGCTTGGTCATAGTCCGGAAAATGCTTTATTTCACCTTCAGCAAAACCCAATTTGTCGATTTCTGCCCGCAAACGTTGGCAGATGGTATCGGCAAGCGGGCGATGTTGGTTGATGTGGTTTGATAAATCCATATCAACCGATTACCAAACTTCCGCTGGCATTTGTAAATCAGCAACCGGAGTTCCGCCAATCAAATGCTGCTCGATGATGGTTTTCACATCGTCCTTTTTCAATCCACCGTACATCACGCCTTCTGGGTAAACCAACACCGTTGGCCCCATATTGCACGGCCCCATGCAACCGGTATTGGTCAGGGCAATGGTTTCAAACAAGTTACGGGCTTGGATTTCGTTCATGAATTCATTCATGACTTCCGCACAACCCGAACTGGCGCAAGAACCACGCGGATGGCCTTGCGGACGGTTTTGGGTACAGACAAAAACGTGTTTTTCGGGTCTGGGCATGGTGAATTCCTCTAACTAATGTAGGTTGGGGTGACGATAGGAACCCCAACATTTAAGCAATATTGTTGGGGTTCGTTCCTCACCCCAACCTACAATTTACGCAGCGACTTTATGTTCGTGGGTGAAGCAATCTTTTGGGCACACTTTCGAGCAGGCTTCACAACCAATGCAGTCCATAGCATTTTTTATGGTCATGACCATATTCTCGTCATCGTCTTCAAAATCGCCGTAATCATCATCAAAATGGTCGTCTTCCATAATTGACGATTTTTCCACCAAATCAAACACATCGCGCGGGCAAACTTTATAGCAGCGTCCGCAGCCTATGCAGGTTTTGGCGTTGATGTCGGTGACGTAAGACGGTGTCCACACCGAGCCGCCGTAGGTAACGCCAGTGACAAAATCAGCCATGACACGCTCCTTAAGCGGCTGCCGCTTGTGCGGCTTGCAGTTTTTTGTTGGCCTCGTCCCAGTTTTTGCAAGCGACGTAAGTCGCGTTGGCAATACCGAGTAATTCCCCATAAGCATCTGGCAAGCGATCTTCAATCAAATCGTGCAATTCCATTGCTTGCTCACTCGCTAAGCGTTTGGTTTTTTTGACTTCTTTTTCCAATTGTCTGATGTCTACTTCAGTCATGACGGCACTCCTCAATCGGTTGCAGCAGCGTTATATTTTTCAATCAAGCCCACGGCTTTTTCGATGACTTTGTCGGTTTTTTCGACCAAGTCTTCTAAGCTAGAAAATCCGAAGCGATGGGTGTCGCGTAAAATTTTATCGACCACCACGAGCCTGCCAACCATGATTAAAGCGCGTCCGAAACCTTCGTGGCTTAAATGCACAATCGGTGCAGCCATCAGTCCGGTTTTTTTCTCCAGCAAGGTGGCGACGGAGTTGTAATAAGCTTTCAGGCGGGCGATGGTGATTTCATCAGGGTCGCCGACCACAGGGATTTTCTGTTTGCGCTCTTTGGTTAATACGACAGGGTCGATGATTTTCGCTTCCGACCAACCCGCGTAGGTGTCGTAAGTGTCGATGGCACGTAATTGTTTGATGTAATCTTTGACGATGTCGGTTGATAAATTGGCATCGTTTTCGGGTACGACTAGGGTGGCTGTGGTCATGGGTTTCTCCGTTTAAATTTTTTAATGTTTTATCGTTCCCACGCTCTGCGTGGGAATGCCGCCTGTGACGCTCTGCGTCACGCAACGCCGGAGCGTTGCAAGATGAATTCCCACGCAGAGCGTGGGAACTATGGGCTTACTCATCCCAACCCTCATCCGCCATTTTGTTAAATCGCTCAGGGTCTGGGCCTTTGTTTTGGTTGATCGCCTTTGCCAACCAACTGGATGGCCCGGCTTTCATTTCGTTTTGCAAATCGAAGATCAAATCCTTGATCTTGCTGCCTTCATGGACTTTTACGGGCTGAATACCACGCGCAATCAATTGGTTAATCGCCGATCCACCGACAGCTTGGCAATACACTGCCGCGCAGCCGTCGAGCAAATCCATCTTCACCGATAATTTATCTTCATTGCCGTCTTGATTTAGCACACCAAATTCAGCCGCTTCCAGCATGTGCGCTTCTTCCATATCGACGGCATAGACCGCGAACGATTTCGCCGAGCCAAAATGCTGGTTGACGGTTTCCATATCGGTGGTGGCAAAGGCAATTTTTAAGGCGGTTTGCATAAATTTTTCCTCATCGGAATCGGGTACGAGGTTTAGGCGGCGGGTCAATGACATGATTTGGCCTGTTCGTTGGCGGGTTTTTGCCCGTAAATCGAATGGTAAACGGGGATTTCTTCGTGCGAATAATTGATGACCAGATTCGCCAAATCGAACAGCGTTTGGCGTGTACCGCGATAACCAATCCAAGTTTTTTGGTAGCCGCCGATGATGTCGTACAAAGGAAAACCCGCCCGCAAAATTGGCGTACCAAAACGTTCAGCGGTATCGACGGCATGGGAATTCCCGATCACCAATTGGACTTTGTTAGCGCGACCGATGTTTTCCATGTCTTCCAAATCACCGATTTTGATGCTGGCGACGGGAATATTGGCAAGTGATGGCGTGTTGCAGGAAGTGACCGCCGCGACAATGTCTGCGCCCATTTCTTGCAACAAGGCAACAAAGGCAGCGAGCAAATCCGCATCGGCGGCGATGGCGACACGCAACTGTCCGAGCATAAAATGGGTGTCGAGCATGGCATCTTGCAATTGCCGACGCTGGCGTTCGATGCGTTCTGGCACGTCGTTGCCGCTGATTTCCGCCAAGGCGCAAATCAAAGCATCGTTGGCTTTCAAGCCATAAAGATGGTCTAGGGAATAGGTTTTTACGCCCGTTTTTTGCTCCAGCAATTCGGCGGGTTTTTGTAGCGAAGAGCCGATAACCACAGTGGCTAAGGAGTCACCCAAAGTCGCCATTTCGGAAATGAGCGTACCGCCGATGGTGACCGGACTGAAATCGTCATCCGTCAAACAACCGTCTAAGGAATCCGACAAATCCGGAACGAACACAGGGCGAAGTTGGAATTGTTCGAATAAATCGCGCAAAGCTTCCAAATCGCCGGGAGTAAGCATGTAACTCACCAGCACATTGACTTGCCTTTTCCGTTTGCCTGGAAACGTCCCCGCTTCTTTGGCATCTGGCACTAAGGCGCGGATAATTTCGGTCAAAGTCGCGGCATAACCTGTTTCGACACTGCCGGTAAAATCCGGCGTGTTGACAGCAACGACGGCGACATCGGCATATTCAGGATTGGCTTCGCGGAATTCACGCACATTGCGATGCACGTCTGCGCCTTGGGTTTCGGCAAGTCCTGTGGTCAAAATGGTAATCAAGGCAGGGCGGGATTTTTCAGCGATGACGCGGATGCCTTCGCGGACATTTTCATCCGCACCCAACACCGAACTCGCCTGATCCATCGCGGTACTTTGCAACGGAATCGGTTCGCGGAAATGACGGACGAAGAAAACTTTCGCAAACGCCGTGCAGCCTTGAGAGCCGTGCAACATGGGCATGGCGCGGTTGAAGCCTAGCGTCGCCAAAGTACCGCCTGTGGGTTGGCTGGCTTTGAGCGGGTTTACCGATAAGGCTTTATTGCGTTTGAGAATTTCGGTCATGTTGCCACCTAGCGGCGTGGGCGTGAGTCAACAATTCCTGCTAAACAGGGCTTATTGTCACTAAAGCAAACATGATGCCAAAATATAGGCTATTGAATTTAATTGGTTTTATCGGTTTTTGTAATGTCGCAAACCTTACAAAAGCTTAACGATGCTGAGTGATTGTTGAATTGCTGGCTACATTGGCGGCATACAATCCGCTAAAAATAATGGGTTTATAGGAGTCCAAAACATGTTTTGGACTCCATTTGTGGATTTCCCTATAAGACATAAAAGGCGATCGTTGCAACCCAACATATCGAAGCGGCAAACGTTGGGTTACGGCTATCGCCTAACCCAACCTACAAACTTTCAGAAAGTTGTCTTCTTTACTACAAAAAATTTCCTCAAAATTAGCCGATTTTTAAAATAAAAATCATTTTAAATCATTACCTTAAAAATAAAACCAATCATGGCACAATGGTTGCTTTGACCTATCTCAAACACACCAGCGAGAGGTCAATCCCATGCAACTGCCCGTCTTAAACGAAGCCCCTGCGGCAAAAAGTGGCTGCTCTACCAGCTCCTGCGGTTCCACCGAAAATCAAATGGATGCTTTACCCGATTCGATTCGGGAAAAAGTCCAGAACCATCCCTGTTACTCGGAAGACGCGCATCACTACTTCGCGCGTATGCACGTCGCTGTCGCTCCTGCGTGTAACATCCAATGCCATTATTGCAACCGCAAATACGATTGTTCTAATGAATCTCGCCCTGGCGTGGTTTCCGAATTATTGACGCCCGATCAAGCGGTTAAAAAAACCATGGCAGTCGCAGCGACCATTCCGCAAATGACGGTATTAGGCATCGCCGGCCCAGGCGATCCGTTAGCCAATCCTGAACGTACTTTCGAAACTTTCCGCCGTTTAAGTGAGGAAGCACCGGACATCAAACTGTGCGTTTCCACCAATGGTTTGGCTTTGCCGGATGCGGTCGAAGAGTTGTCGAAACATAACATAGACCACGTCACCATCACCATCAACTGTGTTGACCCCGAAATCGGCGCGAAGATTTATCCGTGGATTTTCTGGAACAACAAACGCATTAAAGGCAAAAAAGCCGCCAAGATTTTGATTGAACAGCAACAAAAAGGCTTGGAAATGCTGATTGCCAAGGGCATTTTGGTCAAAGTCAACTCGGTGATGATTCCGGGCATTAACGACCAACATTTGGCGGAAGTTAGCCGCGTGGTCAAATCCAAAGGCGCGTTTTTGCACAATGTGATGCCGCTAATTGCTGAAGCCGAACACGGTACCTTCTTCGGTGTGATGGGACAACGCGGGCCAACGCCGGATGAATTGCAAGATTTGCAAGACGCTTGCTCCGGCGACATGAACATGATGCGCCATTGCCGCCAATGCCGTGCCGATGCGGTGGGCTTGCTCGGTGAAGATCGTGGTGATGAATTCACCATCGATAAAATCGAAGAAATGGAAATTGATTACCAAGCGGCGATGGAAAAACGCAAAGTGATCCACACCGCTATTCAAGCCGAGATGGATAGCAAGCGTTTGGAAAAAGCGCAAAAGGCTGAACAATTTAAAGCGGAAGCCAAATTGACAACCCGCCCGGTGTTGATGGCGGTGGCGACTTTAGGCCAAGGCTTAATCAACGTCCACTTCGGTCACGCCAAAGAATTTTTGATTTACGAAGCTTCACCAGACGGCGTGCGTTTCATCAGCCACCGTAAAGCCGACCAATATTGTGGCGGTGACAGCACTTGCGGCGATGGCGAAAGCGTGTTGCAACAAACTGTCCGCGCTTTGGCAGGTTGTGAAGCGGTGTTGTGTTCGAAAATTGGCTACGAGCCTTGGGACTTGCTGGAAGCGGCGAGCATCATTCCGAATGGCGAACATGCGATGGAGCCTATCGAAGAAGCAGTCATGGCGGTTTACAAGGAAATGGCGTCAGCGGGCAAGTTGGATGCTAAGCCTGAAGCGATGCGGGCGAGTGCTTAACAGCTAAATTTTGTCCACGAAAGGCACGAAAAAACACGAAAAATTTTATCGTTTTCATCGTTCCCATGCTCTGCGTGGGAATGCCGTAAGCAACGCTCCAGCGTTGCGTAATGTTTCGTGTCACGCAACGCCGGAGCGTTGCAGGATGAATTCCCACGCAGAGCGTGGGAACTATATAAACGGCACTAAAGGAGTCCGACATGGCTGTATCCATCAACGAATTATGTGTTAACTGCTTCGCCTGCGAACCCGTTTGCCCTAGCAAAGCGATTTTCGAAAGCAAGCCGCATTTTAAGGTTAACCCCAACAAATGCACGGAGTGCGAAGGCGATTATCCGGTGTTCCAGTGCGCCAGCATCTGCCCGATTGAAGGGGCAATTTTGAATTCATTAGGCGAAGCCATTAATCCGCCGGGATCGTTAACGGGCATTCCGCCGGAACGCATGGCGGAAGCGATGGCTGAGCTGCAATCTCATTAAACAGGACAAACCAATGGCTACCGTGGTGTTTTACGAGAAACCAGGCTGCGTCAGTAATCAGCGGCAAAAAGCCATGCTGCTGGCGGCGGGGCATCAGGTGATTGCCAAAAATTTACTCTCCGAAGCTTGGCGCGCAGAACGCTTGCGTGCCTTTTTTGGTTCGCTACCTGTACAGAATTGGTTTAACTACAGCGCCCCAGCGATAAAAATCGGTCAGATCAGACCAGAAATTTTAGACGAAGAACGCGCCTTGGATTTAATGCTGGAAAACCCCTTGCTGATCCGCCGCCCGCTGCTGCAAGTCGGCGAGGAAAAACGCGTGGGTTTCGATCCGTTGATATTGGATGAATGGATAGGCTTAACGGAGCAAACTGCCGCCGATTTGGAAAGCTGTCCGAAGACGCTTGCCCAAGCAAGCTGCGGTCATGGTTAAGCCGCCGCTATTAATTAACGAAGGCATCCCGCAGGCCGTAGCCTTGTCGGAGCGGGTGCATTGGATAGGCGCACTCGACCCTAACCTGCGGACGTTCGACATCATTTTAAAAACCGCCAACGGCACCAGTTATAACGCGTATCTGGTACGTGGCAGTGCAGGCGTAGCGGTAATCGACACGGTGAAAGAAAGTTTCGCCGGCGATTTTTTCGCGCGTTTGGAAACCGTGGCGCGTTACGACGAAATCAGCGTCATCGTCCTGAACCATCTCGAACCCGACCACACGGGCGCGTTGCCGGAGTTGATGCGCCGAGCGCCACAAGCGCGGCTGTATATTTCGCAAAAAGCGCAAACCATGCTGAAAGCTTTGCTTAAGCAAGAAGATTTGGCATTTACCCCCGTACTGACGGGCGACAGCGTATCGCTAGGCGATAGGACGCTGCAATTTTTACACACGCCGTATCTGCACTGGCCGGATACCCAATGCACTTATTTACCGGAAGAACACACGTTGTTTTCTGGCGACGTGTTCGGCTGTCATTTTTGCGATAGCCGCTTGTTTAACGACCAAGTCGGCGATTTTAGGTTTTCGTTTGAATACTACTACGCGCACATCATGCGTCCGTTTAAGGACTACGTGAACCGTGCGTTGGATTTGATAGAGCCGTTATTGCCGCTGGAAAACATCGCCCCAGCGCACGGGCCGCTATTACGCGACCGTCCACATCGTTACGTGCGCCGCTACCGCGAATTGTCGCGCGCGGCCTTGCACAACGACAAGGACGATGACGAGAAAACCCTGCTGATTTTTTACATCAGCTCTTACGGCAACACCCGGCGCATGGCGGAGGCGATTTACGAAGGCGCAATGGCGGTCGAGCAAGTGCGCGTGTCGCTGTACGACTTGGAAGGCAGCGAGTTAGAGCCGTTTGTGGATTTGATTGAAGGCGCGGACGGTATTGTGTTTGGTACACCGACGATTAATGGCGATGCCGTCAAACCCGTGTGGGATTTGTTGTCGTCCTTGGCGGTGATTAATCTCAAATCCAAAGTCGGCGGCGTTTTCGGCTCTTACGGCTGGACGGGCGAAGCCGTGCGGATGGTGGAAGACCGTCTGCGCGGCTTAAAGCTGCGCGTGCCCGTGCAGGGTTTGCGGATTAAGCTGATTCCGACGGAAGAAGAGATTGCTTTGTGCCATGATTTTGGTCTTGAACTGGCGCAGGAATTGGTCGGCTTGCGGCAAAGCAAGGTTATTGATATGGCGGATTTGGCGTAGTTCGGATTTACGCTAGTTCCCAAGCTCCGGCTTGGGAACTCAAGTCCGCGAAGCTCTTGCTTCGCGTGAAAGGAAGCTAGAGCTTCCTAGACTGCATTCCCAAGCTGGAGCTTGGGAACGAGAATTTTAACAACCCTCCAACAGGAGCAAACAACATGGCGAAAGCAACAATTACCTTTGAAGACATTAACATCACTGTGTCCGCACCCGCCGGGACGCGCATCATCGAAATTTCCGAAAAAGTCGGTTCAGGTATTACTTACGGCTGCCGCGAAGGCGATTGCGGGACGTGCATCATGAAAGTCACCGAAGGTTACAACAACTTGAGCGAACCGTCGGTTTTAGAAGACAAAGTTTTGCGTGAAAACATGGCGGGCAAACACAACCGCTTGGCTTGCCAAGCCCAAGTATTGGCTGGCGTTATCAAAGTCCGCCCAGTCTAATAATAATTAACAGGAGCCAATCATGGCCTTAGTCACCTTTTCAAACCCCGAATACAAAGACAAAACTGTTTACGCTGTCGCAGGCAGCCACACGCAAACCTTACTGAAACTCGCCCGCGAAAACAAAATTCCCATCAATTTTGAATGCGAAGACGGCGAATGCGGCACGTGCTTGGTGAAAGTCAGCAGCGTTGATAAAAAACTCGAACGTATGGGCGGCACCTTGACGGAAAAAGAAAAAGCCGTGCTGCGCCAATGCGGAAAAATCAGCAAAGAAGAAATGGAACAAGTGATTGTTGACGATTTACCGCCACCCTGGCGCTTGGCTTGCCAAATGATCGTCCGTGATGAAGATATTTTGGTTGAATATTAAGAAAGTGCTGAACTAATCGATTCCGATCATGCTTCGACGTGCTCAGCACGAACGGAATCGATTAGAGGTTGTGTTTCACATTACGACACCAAAATGTAGGATGGGCTGACGATAGGAAGCCCATCGGGTTAATTAGTTTGATGGGCTTCCTATCGTCAGCCCATCCTACCGTGCTGTGAGGTTGCTCATGTCCGCATTGCCAAAATTTCAGCAAGACTCGCGTTCGGCAGTTTATGAACGGCTTAGCGCGCCCGGCATCCGCTCACCCAATCATGAATGGTTGGCCTGTATGCTCGCCAGTTGGCAAGTCGGCGAAGGTGTTTTACCTGATTTTCTCGGCTTAGAACCTGCTCAATTTAGCCAACTACAAGCCCGTTTATTTCCCCATGCCGACTTACCCACTTTAGCGGTTTCCGGCAGCCAATTAGACTACAGCCGCATGTTAGAAAAAGAGGATTTGGTCAGGTTGCTGCAAAACCACGCCAACCCAGACGTGCAGGAAACCGACTGGATGATCGCCATCATCGTTGCGGGTTGTTTAGGGAGCGATCATCTTTGGCAAGATTTGGGTTTATGGTCTCGCGCGCAACTCAGCGCCATGCTAAACCACAACTTCCCTGCCCTCGCCGTTAAAAACGACAAGGACATGAAATGGAAAAAATTTATCTACAAACAATTGTGCGAAGCCGAAGGTATTTACGTTTGCCGTGCGCCGTCTTGCGAGGTTTGTATTGATTACCCGAAGTGTTTCGGGGCGGAAGAATAAAATTTGGAATCCAAAACATGTTTTGGACTCCACCTTACGTTACGCAGTGCTGTAGGGCGTTTTTACGCCTCACGCATCCATCACCAATCGCGGTTCAACCATCAAATCTTCCAGCCAACAGCCTATTGGATTACCTAAATTCAAGGCTTTATCTTCAAACCGTACCAAAAACACGCTGCGTTCTGGTTGTTCTTCAATATGCCCAATCATAGTGATAACACCGCGCGTACCCGCTTCCGCCAAGATGTCGCCTTCAACACCGCCAGGTATCGAGCCATCGTCTGCGATGGTTTTTGCCGCGTAAACGGTATCGCCAATATCCAAATCTTCTACTCTCATTTTCATCTCCTTGTTGGAATTTAGTTTTGTAGGGAAACCGACAAAACCTAGGTAATTGTTGCTTTCTTCGCTGTAAATCATGACAAAAAATAATAAATAGTATCTTTAATTCAATCACTTAAATAAAAATAAACGCACTGGCACACTGGTTGCATTATTGGGTTACAAGAACAATGCCACTTTTAGGAGCCTCCCATGATTACCTTGACAGAAAAAGCCATTAGCGCGGTCGGTCGCTTTATCGCTGGTTCAGAAACGCCTAACGCCGGGCTTCGTATTGAAGTCACCGATGGCGGCTGTTCCGGCTACCAATACGGCCTGAAATTGGAGGCCGAAAATACCGCCGACGATACCGTGATTGATTGCGGCACGGTGAAAGTGTTTGTTGATCCGGTTTCCATGCCGATGCTGGATGGCATGTCGATTGATTTTCTCGACAGCATTGACGGCTCAGGATTTAAATTCAGCAACCCCAACGCGGCGAAAAGTTGCGCGTGTGGTTCGTCGTTTAATCCGAATCCTAGCGGTACAGGCACAAAAACCTGCTCTTAAGGTAGTTTTGGTTAGCGATAGCGTAACCCAACATTGACCGCACGAATTTGTTGGGTTGCGGCTATCGCTTAACCCAACCTACAAATATAGCCAATTTCGAGGACACCACCATGTGGGACTATTCAGACAAAGTAAAAGAACATTTTTTTAATCCCAAAAACGCGGGTGCAGTGGCGGATGCCAATGCCATCGGCGAAGTGGGTTCGATCAGTTGCGGCGATGCCTTGCGCTTGACCTTAAAAGTCGATGACGACAGCGAAGTGATTTTAGATGCTGGCTTCCAAACCTTCGGTTGCGGTTCAGCGATTGCCTCGTCTTCGGTACTGACCGAAATCATCAAAGGCATGACCATCGACGAAGCCTTAAAAGTCACCAACCAAGACATTGCCGATCATTTGGAAGGTTTGCCACCGGAAAAAATGCACTGTTCGGTGATGGGGCGCGAAGCTTTGCAAGCGGCGATTGCCAATTATCGCGGCGAAGAATGGGTCGACGACCACGAAGAAGGCGCGTTGATCTGTAAATGTTTTGCGATTGATGCGGTGATGATCGAGGAAATGGTCTGGGCGAATAAGCTGCGTACCGTTGAAGACGTCACTAACTTCACCAAAGCGGGCGGCGGTTGCGCATCTTGCCATGAAGACATTGAAGCGATTTTGGAAAAAGTTTTGGCGGAAAAAGGCGAGAAATTTGATCCCGAAGCGCCAGCAGTCACTAAAAAAGCGGCAGTCGCCGAAGTGAAAGGCCCGTTGACCAATTTACAACGCATCAAAAAAATTGAAGAAGTCTTGGAATCGTTACGGCCTGCATTAATGGCGGACGGAGGTGATGTCGAGTTGGTCGAAGTGATCGGCAACACCGCTTATGTGAATATGTCCGGCGCGTGTAACGGCTGCCAAATGGCGGCGATGACGATTGCCGGTATCCAACAACGGCTGATGGAAGTGATGGGCGAGTTTATAAAAGTCGTACCCGCTTCGGAAATGTCCAAATTGGTCAATATCGCCGCTGCTTAAGTAGGATGGGCTGACGATAGGAAGCCCATCAATATTTGTAGCGCGATGTTTTTTTACGACAGCCTTTATGACCTTGGGTACATCCTACGGCGACAACAGCCAAATGATGGGCTTCCTTACGTCAGCCCATCCTACATTTTTTACAGGACTCAGCCATGACCGACATTTATCTCGACAACAACGCCACCACCAAAGTTGACCGTGCCGTGGTTGATACCATGATTCCGTATTTCCTCGAACAATACGGCAATCCGTCGTCCATCCACAAATTTGCCGACGGTGTGGCGCGCGGCATCAAACAAGCCCGCCAACAAGTGCAAAACTTGATCGGTGCAGAACACGATTCGGAAATTATTTTCACCTCTTGCGGTACGGAATCCAATTCCACAGCGATTCTGTCGGCGTTGAAAACCCAACCCAACCGTAAAGAAATCATTACTACAACGGTTGAGCATCCGGCCATTTTAAGCCTGTGCGACTCTTTAGAAAAAGACGGCTACACCGTCCACCGGATGCCCGTGGACAAGATTGGTCGTTTAAATATCGAAGCTTATAAAAAATTGCTGTCCGACCAAGTCGCCATCGTTTCGGTGATGTGGGCAAACAACGAAACCGGAACGATTTTCCTGTGGGGAGACATTAGATATAAGAAACAAGATAAACTAAATTGATTTTAATAATCAGTTATTTACAGAAATAAAACCAAAATATAAAACTGTTTAATTTGCGAAAGAATTAACAAAAAAATACTTTTTACCAGTAAAAAATAGGTGAAATGGTGGTAAAAAATAAAAAATTCCTACCACCATTCGTGATATTGATTTTAAGCTAATTCGTAATTTCTTATTAAAACCTCTTTAGCTTTAGACTTTGTTTTGCCACAAGAATAGGTAACCGAAACAGGATCAATAATAAACCCCGAAAAAATAGCCCTAACTTCCGGCGTATCGTTCAAGCTTAGCAAAAACTTCCCTTTTATAGCCCCTAGTTGCACTGCCAACGCATCAAAATCCGCCTTAGAAAAAATACCGTCACCGTAATAATCCTCACAATTCCAATACGGCGGATCAATATAGAAAAAAGCGTAATCACGGTCATATCGCCTGATTAAATCCGAATACCCTAAGTTTTCCACATAGACCTGTGATAGCCTTAAATGCGCCATCGACAAATCCTCTTCAATCCTCAACAAATTCAGTCTGGGCGTTGCGGATGGCGCATAGCCAAACGTCGGATGATCGATATGCCCACCAAACGAGCTTTTTTGCAGATAAAAAAACCTGACTGCCCGCTGGATATCCGTCAATGTTTCCGGTTTTGTTTTGAGTTGCCGTTCAAACTCATCCCGGCTGACCAACGCCCACTTAAAATACCGCATGAACTCTTCAAAATGATGCTGAATCACGCGATACAAAGTAATGATATCGGTATTAATATCGTTCAAAACCTCCACTTTTGAACGTGGTTTTCTAAAAAACACCCAAGCTGCCCCAGAAAATGGTTCGCAATAACACTCATGCTCTGGAATCATCGAAACAATCTGCTTAGATAACTGAAACTTGCCGCCTACCCAGCCGGACAATGGACTTTTAATCATGTGAGCCGCCTATACTTACAACAATAATAGATGATAAGCTCTCTGCGCTGTGTGCACAGCAGGGAGCCTTGCTTGACTCACAGTGTTTAGGCACTGCGTTTTAAGGTCTTGGTTATGTTCCCGCATAGCCAAGTCGCTCTCTTTTCCAACACTTAAAAACACCCTTAAAACCTGTTTTTAAGCCCTTTAGAAAACCGTTTAAATCAAATAAACTTCCGTCAAATGCAAGATATGACGGGCATCATCATCCGACATCCCCACAAAATTACGGGGTGGTACACGCCACCATTCCTGATATTCTTGCCAGTAAGACAAACCACCAAACTGCTGCACCACGCTATATGCCAGCGGGCTACCTATCTCAACCCCCGTACTGCCACGTAACTGAGATACGATAGTGTGTTGCAGGTCGCGAGTTTTACCCGTCAACGGAATATCATGGCCTTTTCGCTGAATCACCAACTCGCTATTTGCTTGCCACTCAAAGCCATCCGGGTCTTTCAGTGTCGTAAACCGTTGCTTGGTCGATAACGCCAAATCTTCCCCAATATCCAATAACAAAGGCCGCAAATCCTCCGTCCTGTCCAAGACTTCCTGAAGCCGCCGCGTGATTTGTCCGGTGTTACGGATAATTGAAAGATTTAACATGAGAAACATCGCTTGTTACGTTAAAATACACCCAGTTTTTGCGGCAAATATTCCCAGCGTTCGCCGCCAGTACCAAGCCTGGTGACCGCTTCCCGATGCGGTGAGAGTCCCGTTAGCGGAGTGTTGGAACCCGCTACGCAAAAACCATAGGCGAATCGGGCGACGCCTACCTTTTAAATACCTAGTTTTCTTTTTTCCTCTGCGGATAAAGTGTTTTTTAAATCTGCTGGCCTTGTCAGTCGCAACGAAAGCAAATAGTTTTCCGCTCCATTTGCGGTCGTCTTTATCACCGCATACCAGATTTTGCCATCCTTATACCAATAAGCCACCTTGGTATCAGCCACCTGCTTAATGACTTGAGCACTGTCCAACACCGCCTGCAAATTAACATACGTCTGGGCATCAATCGGTTGGCCTTCACGCTTCACCAGCTGCTTGACCACCGTATCCGCCGACAAAATCAACGCCTGGCTATTGGAGGCCAGCAACGCCTTAATTTCCTCAGCAATAACCCCTACCACCAGCTGCTCAAATGGGATAACACCTGCTTTACGCAACGCATCAATCAAATCGTCCCCTTTTAAACCCGCAAACTCCGGTAAAGCCTTCCAGCCATCCAGCTGCCGTGCCAAACGGTTATGCCAGCGTACCAAAACGCCATCCTGCACATAATCTGACACCAAGGCCTTGGCAATAGGGTTCGGATACTTATCCACCTGCGGCGACCACGTCCGCCCCGGCGTGTAATTCCAGCCGTAATCAATACCATTCGGCAAAACCGTCACATTGCCTTGCTTGTCGATATGCTCATACGTGCCATCATCCGGCGCGGCGGTTTCCTGATATTGCCCCACCCGCGCCGCCGACACCCAGCAATGGCACAACCAACCATTAGGGGGAAAATGCGTCTGCCACCAAGGATGGTCATACCGCAAAACCACAGGTTTCATTCCCCATGATTTGTGGATAGGTCGCGGATAGCGAACTGAATCATTATGGTGATAAACCCAAAGAGGCCGCTTTTTCAGAAGATCAGGGTCAGTTAACTGCGAATAACGCCCCGCAGCATAGCTGGACAAAATATTGGTCTGGTAAATGATATTCGTCCGCCAATTCCGCCCGCCCTTATACTCCCAGCCATGTTTTGCCACGATCTCATCAAACCGCGCCCGAAACTTATCCAGCCCGTCGCCATTGATGACTGCCTTTTCCACGGCGTCCCGTAAATCGGTCAGCAAATCAGCCTTGGCAGCCCCCGCCACCATAAACCCCCTATCATGGGCAGCGAGCTTAACGTCATCCCAACGCGCGGTCGGGATATTGACCTTTTGTAAGAAAAAATCCTGCTGTTCTTTAAAAGCGACAACAAAACCCGACCGATCATTCGGATTGGTGATGCTGCCTTGGGAAACGGTAACGCCCATTAGTTACCCTGCTCCACATCCACAATCCCCTTCAAATCCGCCGTAGAGAAAGCCAGCTCCATCATCGTTACCAGCTCATCAGTCGGCAAATCACCGTAGGATTTAATAAGTTCAGCTTGAAAATCAGCCAGACTATCGCCCCGCGCAATCGCGTCATCCAGTTTTTTACGCAGGATGTCGATCCATTGTGATACCAGCGGATCACCGATTACTGCCAATTGCTGGCTATAATCAGATACTGGCGATGGGTCAGCCCCTGCCGAAAAATCAACACGGCTAAAGGTCATCGGCGCAGCAGGTTTAGGCGCAGCGGGCGCGGTTGATTTGGGTAATACAGCCTCGCCATCCTTCGCTTGTGGAATCTGCATTTGCTGATGGGCAAAACTTTCTGGTATCCCCATAAAATCACGGGCAACAGAAAAAACCTCCACCCAATCTTTCCGCGCCTCAGCCTCGTCATAAAACTCAAACTTAGGTGGGGCAGCTCCGGCAAAATTCAGCTCCGTTGTCCAAATCAACATCTGGCACATGGTAGATTCGACCAGCTTACAGTCTGCATCGCCATTATTCTGCTCGCGTCCACGATGCGTTTCCGCTGCCGCCCGACTGCCTTGCCCATTAATCTCAGTAGCCAGCGTCTGCGAGTTAATGGCCTTGCTCATTTCCGAGTTGCAGATTTGAATCAATCTTTCTTGCGGCAACTGGCTACCAGCTGATCCCGCCTCCAGCAGCTCCACTTGCCCTGCGTCAGGGATGGCAGCAATCGCATCTTCCACCATAGCCGCCAAACCGTCCGCCAGCTCATCAATCTGCGCCTGGCCCGTGCCTGCCGGATACTTGCCGATTGCCCACGGAATGCCGTACTTCTCACAAAATTTAACGAAAAAACGAAAGCCGTTATGCTTGAAGGTATGAGGCCAAAAACAGGCCGACAACAACGCCACGCCATACGGGTTATCAAAGGACGGCATATGCCGTGAGACCAAAAACTTGTAATTGTCGACCGGAATCCCTTCGATCATATTGTCGCGGGTCAACAAGCGCAGTTCGTTTTCCAAGCCATAAATAAAACGGCGGTTTGGACGGTCTAACAATAGCGACGGTATCATCAAACCATCTTCCACGTTCCATACCACTTCGTGGATACGTTGCCCGCGTAAAATCGCCTCGTGGATATTCCAAAATACATCAGGCCAACCCATCCCAGGCGAAGACTGCGTTGTCGGTACGGGAGGGCGGCTAAAAATCTTTTGTGCCAACTCAAACGCTTTGATGTCTTCCGGCTTGTCGCCGCCTGGTGTGATGCGCCACGACTTGGTGATGATGTTGGCCCGCATGGGTCGCAATTCGCCGATGACATGCGCGTCCAAAATAATGGCATCGTACACTTCTTGGCTTTTACCCATTTTCCGCAGAATCACATCAGGATTCGGCAGCATTTGCAGGGCGGCATAAAAATTCGGGTCGTTATGGCGCGTGGCAATCTGGTTGCCTAATAACAATTTTTTAACGCTATTAACGCCTTTTTTAAATTGATCAATCATAATTATTTAAGCCGCCATTCAATTAAATACCCAAAAAATGGTAAGCCGTATTTTTTATTAAAAAATTCGGCAAACTCTATTAAGTTAGCAAAACCATCATTCATTGCCAGATTTTTAGCGGCAATTGGGATTATGCTAATACCTTCAAGATAGATGGTTATCGTGTCTTCTATAGGCTTGCCATCATCACTGAGAACGGCATCAATCTTGATGAAAGTCACCTCTTTCACAACTCCAGTACCTAACTTTCTGGCATTTTTAGTCCTCATCCCTGTATACAAATAAACTGTATCCCCTTTTTTAATGGGATTTAATCGCGGTTGTCTGATGGTCTGGCATTTCTCCCCGCTTTCGACTTTATCAACGAAGACTGTAAAGTTTATGGCTGGCATCTTTTAACCTCGCTTCCGAGTAACAATCTTAGGAATCCCGCCCGCCCTAGACACAGCAACGGCATACAAAATATGCAGCGCACACAGTAGGTCGTAATGGTGGTGGGTCTGTTTTTCAGGGAAGGTATCCAGCTCGTCCGTCAATTGCGTCAAACTAGCAGCCAGCAATATTTTGGGCGGGTTGGAACAAATAATCGGTTCAAGCGACGGGATTAAAACTTCTTGCGGCTGGCTGGTAGTCACGCCCACCAAGGGCAATATGACACCCGCACGGGCGGCCTCGTTGATGAACGACATCCGCATAAACTCAAACGCGCCGTTGTTCTCAAAGCCCCATGCCATGCAGTTCAGTAGCTGTTGAACTTTGATTAAATCAGCCACTAGCTTGCTCGGTGTCCGGCGCTTGCGCTCAGCGACCATAATATTCAGCTCAAGGGTATCGGTGTTGTAGCCCCCGGCGACAATCGCGCTAGGGTCGGATTTTTCGCCCTTGCCCATTGATGGGTCACATGCCCCGAAATACAGCCACAGCGGCAGTTTCTGCACCCAGATTTGAAAACCTGTAAACACCTTGTCCTCGTCCGACCGCGCGTCGCCCTGCATTTCCGTAGCAAACGCCGTGCGGCTTTTCGCCCTGGCTTTCATCAACACAAACAGCGACCGAACCGAAGGCCACGACACCACCGCCCCCTTGTCCATCGCCTTCTTATTTTTCTTGTAAAACTTATACGACGGCAGCTTTTCCATATCCGCCACTTCGCCTTTTTCAGCATATTTCAGCTCAACACGGCGGTCATTGTTGTGCATCAGCTCTTCGCATTCCGCCCATAGGTCAGAATTGACGGGGAATTCGACAATTGCCTTGAAGTGATGTACTAGATGACCAATAGTCTTTTTAGCGCGGGAAATCGGATCATCCTTATTCAGCACTGTACCAACACCCATATAAATGACAGAGCCATCCGGCGGCCCTAGATAATCAATGGACTTTTCCAGCCAGTTCCAGCGGTTTTCGCGCTCGGTTGGGCTTTTCGCCTCGGCATCGGTGATCAGGTCATCGCCCAGTAGCAGCTTAGGCCGTGACGAACCGTGGAATGTCCCCCGGATTGCCTGTTCTGCCCCGAACGGTTCAACTTTCACATTGGTTTTGGTGATGAACTCACCGACCTTCCAGTTTGATGTTTTGCCGCACACGTCTGGAAAATCCAGCGCAAGCGAGGCATTGACTGTCAGCTCGGTCTTGATGACTTCCAGCAGCTTAGTCGGCAGCTTGGTTTCAGCACCCAGTAAGATGATGTAATCAATAAATGGCGGTGGATTACCTTGCCAGCCAATTTCAGCGCGGACATCCGGCTTTTCCAGCAAGCCTTGTACGGCACACCATACCGGGCCAATCTTAGTGAGTAAGGAAGATTTAGCTTCGCCACGCGGGGCCACCCACCAGTCGCGTGAGCCTTTTAACTTAAGCAGCTTGGGGAAACGTTCACAAAAATGCGCTTGGAAGAAGGAAGGCTCACCACGGATGTGGTGCGGGAAATAGGTGTAAGCAAAGAATTTGAAATCGCCCATTAACACCCGCTTGCGGCGTTCAGCAATGGCAGCAGGTGATGCGTCGATGCCCAGGCTATAGGCATCAATCTCCTTTTGAAGGCCGGATGAAAGGGCTTTTAACTCCTTTAAAAATTCCTTTTCAGATAGCGTTGCCATTAGCCGAAAACCTCACAAATCCGTGGGCCAAGGCTGTCAAGTATTTTGGCAAACCGCTCAACATCATCAGGAAACTCGGCTTTAATCAATACGGCTTCTTCATTCAGCACTTCCATTGCAATGGCTAATTTGGATATTTTTGGATTGGATTTCCCGGCTGATGTCAGCATTTTTGCGTAAGAATCAGACAGCCTGGCCAATGATGCAACCATGTCTTCTGCGCTTAATTTTTTGTCATCATGTACTTTTTGAATAGCCGTTTGAAAAAGTAGAGTAAAGCCTTCTAAAATTTGGTTAGTCGCATCCCCAAGACCACCTGCTGCCATTAAGGCCGCCGACCGCGCCCGATCCCAGTCATCACCTGCGTCCAACGCCTTTTTTTTCCACGCCTGAGCCGAGCCTTGGCTCACCCCATGTTTTATGGCAGCAACAGGTAGCGGCAACCGTTCAAAAACGTAAGAGCCGCGTACAGCTTGGACAGTTTCGGGCGAATGGGCCATTACATCCCCATTTGTTTCTTAATTAATTCAATGCCAACAGCGGCTATTGCACCAGCGCCAACACCATACTGTGCATTGATCCGTTCAGTTTTACTGACACGGGTCTTAATTTGGGATATGTCCTGTTTGATTTCAGCTTGCCCATCGATCACCATCTCCAGCTTTCCCTTAATTTCGCCCAGCAATAAATGTATTTCAGTTGATGACATACCGCCCCCTTAATCAAATTTGCCAGTGTGGCAATAACGGATAAACCGCTGCCAACGCAACGCTTCTAGTTTCAAAATGGCATGGCCTGCCGCTTCTAAAGAAGCCGCAATAATCTGGTTTTCAGCAGCGCCAACCTCACGAATATCATCACGGCTTAAGTCCGTTAAATTAATGGCAACCTTGATATTCATTTTGCCCCTGCCTTTTCCAACTTATGCCCCAAGCCAACTAATCCCAATGCCTTTATGCCATTTTCTATAGCAGAATTGGCTTCAATCCAACCAGCAGTAACCGCTACCCCATACAGCGCCCATAAAATCGCGGCAGTCCATGTCTTCCAGCCTTTCATTACCATCCCCTCGCTTCTAATAAAAAGGCGGTGCAGCCATCATTACTGCACCGCATAAAAAGGGCTTTCGCCCTGACTGACACCCGACCCAACGAGTCCTTAAAACCTATAAACCAAAAACCATCTGTAAATATTCAGTTAAAATTTTCTGCACGTAATCAGTGGTTTGCTTGGCATTACTTTTTCCGGTTATCAACGGCAAAGCAGGGATAATCTCGCCATAACCCAACGCCTTACCACCTTTTGACGCTTTTTGCGCCTTCAATAAATTGCCTGTACCCCCGTTATAACTGGCTAAAGCCAAGCAATAACGGTCAATATCCTCGCGTTTTGCCGTCCATTTATTCAGCAGCACTGACATGTAATAAGCACAGCACTGAATACTGGCATCGGTGTTATAAGGGGATGTATCGGCAGGCAGCTTTAAGGCTTTTAGCATTTCCGCCCAAGTGCCTGGCATAAACTGGGCAAGGCCTTTTGCGCCTACTGGCGAAGTAGCCGCCGGGTTTAAGCCAGACTCCGCCACCAACTGCGCTTTAAGCAGCCGCCAGTCATAAGGCAAACTAAACTGGGCGTGGTAACGTTTAATCTGCTCATCGAAAGCGGCGATGTGACGTGGTAGCGGATTTTGCAGTGGCATAATGCACCTTCAAATAATGACGTTTGGCGAAATAGTCTTTAACGTAATCCCTAACCCAATCACGCCATTGCTCCGGCACTTGGTTTAATGCGGCAATGCGTAATTCTTTAGTGGGTAGGGCAATAATTTCAGTAGCGTAATGGCGAGGCCATTTAGATAGGGTGCTCACATAACCACCTCCAGACTGATTGCAATTAATTCAGCTTAATGAGTGGTTAGGATGCGTTTTTGGCAGGTAAAAAAAAAGGCGTGAAATGTTTCACGCCCTTTGTTTTTAGTAGGATTTTACAGCGGCAATGTAACCCTATTGCCATTTAATTTCAATATGATTAATCAAACAACCGCGTTTGCCTTTTATCAACAGTTGTATCACCGCAAATATAAATAATCATCCGGCGGCTTAGGCCAAAATCTTGAGCGAGTTTATTAGCAGGTGTATTGTTACGCGCAGCGCGGATAGCGATGTCACGCAACTGGGTGCCAATTTTGTCGTATTTAGGCAGCTCCATCACTTTACCGCCTAAATTTGCCGTCAATTTCACGATAGATTCAGGCTGTAAAATATCATCAAACTGGATGCAGTTATCAGCGCTTAAGGGGATGCGGATAGTGGTACCGCCTTTTGCTTTCAGCAGCGCAATCGTTTCTGGTAAGCCGATGCACTTAATTAACAAGCGCATCTGCGTTGGCAGTAACGATTCATTAATCAGCCCATCGTAGTTAGTCATTGTACTTTTACCCCCTCGCGGCCTGCCCATTGCTTGAGCATTTCAATACAGGTGTTAAGCTCTTCTGCACTAACCCATTGCAAGCGGTCTTTTTTATGGTACCGCTTGCACCATGTTTCCAAGGCATCTTGCGAACAATCAGACACTACACCTGCATCCGCTATCTTTATCCACATCGCGTTCAGCTTGGCAATGCGTGGTTTGCGCCAATCTTTATCATGGGTGAACTTGGTTTTTTTGCTCTTCGGCTTAAAACCTGATTCGCGCATCCGTTCAACTGCTGCCAACAATTGCCCAATGGACATAGTCGATGCCGAATACCGACCCTCTTTTAATGTCGCCCCTTGCATGGGCAACCAAATGCCATAATAGAACTCATCATCCCATTGCAGCTCAGCCTTGCCGATTGCCAGTAGTGTGTAATAGTGCGCTCGGTTGTCACGCTGGGGGTTTTTAGGCTGGGCATTCATTTGCTATCCTCACCGCTTCATAATATTCAGCCCATAAAGAATCAGCCTTTCTTTTCTCTTCCCAATAACATTGTCCTTGGGCATATTGAGCAGATTCACTAGCATTTTGTGCTAACAGCAATAAATGCTCTGCTGATTGTTGAAGTTGTTGTTTATCACTCACGCAACCTCCTCAACCTCAAATGGTTGTATAACAAAATCTTCAACACCTGATTTAATAGTGATGCCAGCAATGCCAGCAATAGTTTTTGGCTCATTTAAAATAGCCTCTTTGTTAATTTCTTCTTTAGTGCGTATAAATCGGTCTAAGTTAAATTGCTTTAATGCTTCAATTACCGAGTCAATACCACGCACCTGTACACTAGGTGGGCGTTGACGCCATTGCACAATGCCCGTTAAAAATGAGGCCGATTTTGATTTTCCGTTTTGCGTTAACTCATCACGGTTAGCTTCACAAAAGATTTGTACACCTTGTTGCAATGTCTTAATTTGATCTTGAAGCGGTGTAAATTGCCCTGTATAGCGGTCGGTGATGATAGCAATTTCATCATTCATCGCAGCCTGTAAAACAGCAATCTGGCGGGATATAACCCCAATTTTGTTAATATCAGCCGAGCAAGCATCTCTGCATGATGGTACAAGATGGTTTGCAGCGGGTTGTTTAATTCGTGTCGCGGCCATAATTCAATCCTCTTTAAAAAATAGTTTAAAAGCTCATTTAGGTAAGTTATCCCGCCAACCTTTCGGCGGTCTTTTGGGTTTTTGCGCCGTTGCTGGCTCATGTTGTTTAGCCATAACAGTTAGTTCAGCAAAGGACAGTTCTTTAACATCAGGTGATGGCAGCAGCGCACCAACAGGCTTTAAGCCCTTATCTACACCAACCTGCCCACGGTTGCGGTAGTTGTCTACCATCTGCTTTTCGGTTTGTGCGGCTTGTTGCTCCCCTTTGTCGGCGAGTATTTTTATCAGCAAGCCATTACCTTTTAAGGGCAATGTCATCCAATCAGGCCGTGCCACCAGCTTAAGCATTTCGCCTTCCCAAGCAGGCATCGGCGCGGCGTAGACAATGCCTTTGCGCTTAACTTGAGCAGCCTTCATCATTGGCACGATCTCTTGGGATAAACTTAAGCGCCTGGACCAGCGCAAATCCTGCTTGGCTGGTTTGAACAGCTCCAAATACCGCAGCAATACGCCAATCATGGAATTCGGCAAACCTTGCAGTAATGCTGTCCACTCATTACCCGCCAACATCTCCATGCCTTGGATAACATCCACGTCTTTGCCGCAATACGGGCATTGTATGCAGCAGTTATTGCTCATAAAATGAGCGAATCCACGCCCGGCGAAACGTGATAAATAACCAAAAACATGCCCCTGAAAATATAAAGTAGAGCAATACAAACAGTTCAATACTCATGGGCCACCTCGCTTGGTGCAATGCGGATAAACAAGGGTTTGGGTTTAGTCGCGATGGCATTATTGCCATTAAATAACGCCGAAATAATTAACTCAGGCTGTTGCAAAAACGTCTGTAACGTTACCGCGCCGTTATCAGGGCGGTGGCAAAACCAAATCGGGTTGGCAAAGTAAATGCAAATCCAGCGGTGGTTATGGATAGGGTTTTGGATAAACGCCGAAAACGAAAACCGATGCCCAACTGCCAAATCATGCTTAGCATCCAAATAAGCGTAAATGTCAGATTCCGTAGTCATGCCGCCCTCCGTTGCCATAGTTTTTTAAACTGCAAAACATCTTCGCGCCGCCATTTGGTGTTTTCAGGCCGGATAACATCAACCAGAGCAGGCTCTGGAAAACTAGGGTCTGACATCACAAAACGTTTGACATACAACGGGCTATTGCAGCCAATCTCCCGCGTAAGCTCAGATAGTGTTATATAAACAGGCATAGCCATTACATACCTCCCGGTACAACACGGTAACTACGCCCCGCTGAAGTGCTGGCGTTGATGGAATAAATCAGCTCAGCGGTAATTTGAAGCTGCTTTTTGTTAGTTGTCCGTGCTGTTTTTTTCATCAACGACTTTAGCGTCCGGGCACTGCCCTCGCTGCATTGGTAAAATGCGGTCAATAGATCGTCACTTACTTTTTTTCCGAAGTAACTGTTAACCAATACATTGCAATCGGCTGGTGTTATCTGAAAGACAGGGTCGCCCCAAAAACCAATCCGGCTGCTGACTTGCCCAAATTTGCCGTCTGGGTCTTGCAGCAAGGGCAATAATTTCAGTGTACCGACCAGCATCACGCCAATACCCGCCTTATCCGAAATACGCCGCAAGGCTTCAAAGCTGTCCTTTTTCAGGTTTTCGGCCTCATCAATCAGCAAAATGTGGTCGGTGCCTTGAAACTTTTCGATCAACTGCAAAAGCAAGGGCGATGCCTTTTTCTCGCTAGTCAGTAATTTTGCGGACTTTGCCAGCAACTGTAAAAAGGTCAGGTGGTCAATGCCGCCGAAGGTTTCTATCAGTAATGCTGAGCGCTTGTTGGTCCTGACGTAATTGCGTAAACCCTCGGTTTTGCCAATACCCACCCGCCCGACATACATACCAAAATCTTTATCTAGCCGCGCACGGTCAGCCAAACCGATAATATCTTCAGTCACGCTGGTATTAACAAAAGGTATTTCAGTGCGGATAACCGTATTTTTGCGCTCATCAATCATGTCCAGCGCAGCCTTCATCCGCTCTAGGAATTCGGTTGGTGGACTGGGGTATTTACCGCCTAAGACAGAACTGCGAGTACCTTCGTTGATAGTCGTTACCCGTGACAACTCCGCTTTAGAGTAATCAGGGTTGCTATCCAACCAGGCATTAATATAGGCAACCATTTCCTTATCAGCCGGGCTGTAGGCGGAGGTGAAGACAATACTCATATCACCCCCCGATCGCTGAATAGCTGATAAACATGGCGTTTAGTAATACTGTCGCCATAAATATCCCGAAGAATATTGACAATGCCACCTAAAGAGAATTTTTGCGGTGCATTGTGCAACCTGACCGCCTCATCTTCCCAAGCGTCTTTTACAGGCCGAAGCGCAGCAGTAACAGGTGCATCAACACGGTTACTACAAGTAACAATCAAGTTGCTATCGGCATCAAGGATATGGATATATTCATCAACAAAGGTGATGTATGCCACCTGCACAAAGTTGTTGTTATAAGGGGCGATTTCCGGTGGGTTAAACTTCCGTCCGGCAAACCGGATAGCGCCGTCAATCACAAGGCGTTCAGTAATTTTGGTATTTTTATCAGTCATGGTTATAATTCCGGCTGGTATTTTTGTTTTACCCGTAACGGTCGCCACAACCATTACGGGCGGTTAATTAAAAGAAATCCTTGTAATTAAAGGCAGGGATTACTTCTTCCTCTGTTTCAGCACCAATAAACAAACAGTCCTTGGGGTTGAAACCTGTACCCATGTCTTCAACACGGGTGTATTCAATAATGTCGCTTAGGGCATTGCGCCGATCTTCGATGGTAACCACAGGTTTGTTGCGTTGCTGTATTTCAGCAATTTGGTTTTCTTTCCGGCGGATTTGCCCTGCTTCCCGTTTTTGTGTTAGTTCATCCAATCTGGATTCAGGTTTTCTGCCCACTTTCCCAACTAGCTGTGCAATACAAACTAACCGCTCCTTATCATCCAATACCCTGATTTCATGGTCATGGTGCAAGCTATACTCCACCAGCACCTCAGAACCGTTGTACTGCGCCAGCTCCGCCGCTTCATAAAAACGGTTATCCAAACGAATACGCCATTTTGTAACCGTACGCACTGCTCTAGGCCATACCAACGCATCCGCTGGAATATGTACAGGTACGCGTAATAGTTCTTTTCCCCAGACGTCTAAAGGACATTTACCTTCTAATACAGGTTTTGGCTCACGGTTATAGTCATCAATAAACTTACCAACCGAGGCAGCGTATTCAGCTAAGCTAGGCAATTGGCGTTTACCACGCTTAACCAAATCCGGTAAACGGCGGATAATTTCAGGGGCCATGTCATGCCCGCAATAACTGCCTTTAAACGCCTCTTTTTTGTCATGGCGGTTTCTAAATAGCTTAAAAAATCCTTCCACTAGCCCTTTGCCCTTTGAATTTCCGGGCAATGAAAAACTAGGGGTGATCGATAGGCGACTAAAAAAGCCGCTGACCTCATCAGTCATCATCCGGCTTTTAAAGCCACTGCCGTTATCAAGGAATAAGACGGCAGGGACATGGTCATGGGCAGTCAATGCTTCTGAAATCGCAAATAAGGTCGTGATGGCGGATTCGTCATTGTCCAGATACCAGCCAACCACAAAGCGTGAGCGCACATCAATCCACAGCGTCAGTTCAGGGCGGTACAGGTTGCCTGTCACTGGATGGGCGACATACACGTCAACCGTATGCCCATCACCCTCATAGCCAAACCCGACAGGCAACACGTCGTTATCGCGGATTTTGTAAGGGGATAGGTTATGCTTGTAAAACGTCTTACCCATCCGTCCAGGTGATTGCTTACCTAAGGTTGCAGGCATAGTTTGCAAATAACGGGTTACGCGGCTCTTGGTAGCCGTCTCAAAACCATAATCTGTGCGTAGCCAAAAGGCCACGTCGGCATACCCTGGCTTAGTTGGTAAATTGAACAACTCCACTGCCTTTTGCTCCCAACCCCAAACTGTGCGGATACGTCCGGTATGTTTTTTAGTCAAGGCGGTAAGGTTGCCGTTGGCATAGCGTTCAAGATCGTCCACCCAACGGTACAGGGTGGCTTGGTTGGGGCATACGGACGCTTTCTTGCCCCTAACAAGGGCTAATGCCGCCGCCACATCGTTGGGCAGCTTACCTAAACCAAACAGGCGTTGGAATTCAGCAATCCTGTGGGAAGTGGCCTCCTTTGCCACAGGCAACCCCAATAAATAGGACAGCACGGTCTTAAAAGCAGCAGTCTGCTGGCGGTTTCCAGGCGTAACCGAATCAACAATACGTCGGTTTGTCAGCGCCATGCCTTTTATGGCGGGAATGGGTTGCAGCGTGACAACAGATTGCAATTCAGTAGACATCACACTTTACCCCGTGATTTTTTAATGGCCTTCTCCATCCGTTCTAATTCCATTTCATATTGGCGGGTGGCGGCCTGTTGGCTTTTGACGGACTCGGTTATCAAAAACAGCTCATCCTCGGTCAATTGGTCAAGGTTCGGCGCACTGATTGGCAAGTGCGCCAACACACCAAAGCGGTCACGGTAATTTTTACTGATTTCATAAGCATGGCCTTGTATCGCATCCAGCGTATGCAGCGCAGGGAACGCCAGCAAATTACGGGCATCCTCCTCGTGTTCATGGCTAAAATGCTTGGCCTCATCAAATACCTTACGCAGCCTTTGCATGGCTCCGCTTACCAACTCGCAATCCTGCAAAATCTGTTTACGCAAAATATCCATTTGCAGGTGTTGTCTGGGTATTTTCTTTAAGGCTTCCAACTCAGTGTGCTTCAGATACAGCTGATGGCTGGCGGAATCGCCCTTGGTACGCAGGCTTTCGATTTCCTTCTGTTGGCGGATGATGGCGCGGATTTCACTCGGCGGCATCTTGTCGATCTCATCAAACAGGTCGGACTGCATGTACTCACGGATGCGGTCGGGCGTTTCTTTAGCTAGAACTATTTGCTTACGCAAGGGCAGTTTGATGATTTTGGCCAGGACAGCATCAACTTCCAGTTCCTCTTCACGCTCTATGTCGAGATGCGGGTTGGTGTCGTCCAAAAGCGAAACGCCGTTTCGTATTTGGTTTTTCCCATCCATTGATGCCAAAAACTTTGCTACTTTCATATATTGCTGTGCTGGCCGAGCATTAATGCCACTAGATTGCAGCCATGCCATAAACTCCCCATGCTCAAGCTGCTGCTTAATCACTACCAAGCCATAACCAAACTGCACACCAAAATGGATATGCTGTTGGTACTGGTCTAATGCCCATTGCTGTTGCTCTACCAGCGTCGTGGGCAGGTTGATGTCAATGCGTTTTCCCGACGCGACCAGCCGCTCAACAATTGCTTTAGATTCGGCGTGTGGGTCTTGGGGTTGGGGGATCAGTAGCTTGCCTTTCATGTCATCACCCTTAATCGTTTAGCTGGTCATCAGCATCAAAAAAAGCATCATCCAACCAGTCTTCTTCAAGGCATATGGTTTTATAAAAGACCTGTAGGATTTCTAGGGTGTATGAAATTCGTTCGTGCATAGCCAGAAAACGTTCAATCACTTTTTTATGGGCATTAGGGTCAGTCAGCATTAAAGGGTCTGTATTTATAAATATATCGTGCGCCATTATGCTTATGCCTTCGCATCCTGCCGACAAGTCAAGCAGGTCTTGTATGTCGGCTCGGAGCTGGGTTAAAACTGCCGCATCCTCATGCGCCAAGTGTATGGCTTCGCTTAATGCGTTGGGGCGGTCTATTTGGCTCATATCAATCTCCAGTCAATTGTCGGGTCAGTTGCCGCGTTTTGCGGTCGATTAAGGTTTTTTGTGCTAACGTCTGGCCTAATTCCAAGGCCACGCGCTCGCGGGTATCCATCAGTTCATGTTCAATGGCTTGCGCCAGTACTTGTATCGTTACCGTGCAGCCCGTTGCCCAGCAAAACGCGGGCAAGTACCGCGCGGGAAATTCGCTAAACTCTTTGCTGTTGGCAGTCCAGGCATTCAGTTGCCGAAGCGTCAGCGGATTTTTTAGTTCCGGCAAGCACAAGTTCATCCGCTCAATAATGCGTTCGCGCGACATGCCGAGCTTTTTAGCCTGACGGATGGAATGGCTTATCGCGCCTTGCAATTCAGTGCCTATGTCCAAATCACTGGCAGTGGCGGCTTCCATCGCATTCTCTTCCGCTAATCGGTGGAAAATATCCACCTGATTGCTGGTAAAAGATTTGCCGTCGTTAGCCACTGACTAACATCCGCCAAATGGCTACACTGTGTTTGCCTATCCACAGATCGGGGTCTTTCTCCCAAGACTTATCAACTAGCGGATAAGGGCAATTCATTAATTTTTCATAAACAGAGGCAATCCAAGATGCAACCACACGCTTACAACATGTACACGAACGCACATATAAAAGAGCTGATGGATAGCTTAAGTAATGACGACATACTCGCTTTACATACCAACTTGCGTAGGCTTGGCTATTCTGGATGGACTGCATGGCTGAGGGCCAATATCGGACAGGTGGCGGCATACTCGGGCGGTACCGATAAGGGTCGCCAGAAGATGCGGGGAAAGCACCCAAACCCCGACGAGCACGGATTTCTTCAATTTGGTGCAATCTGGATGTCGCAACTTGCCTCGCAGGTATCGTTTGAACATCCTGCCGTTGCTGAAAAGAAAGATTCACGTCTTCGTCATTCAGCCCGTGGCGAGATATGCCTGGAAGCGTATCGGCTATTTCTTGAAGGTATTGTTGAGTGGCCTTTTGATGAGCCGCCTCTGGAGAATCCGTTAAACATGCCGATGGATGAGTAAGGCGGGTATCTTCCCAGCCACAATCTAAGCTATCCGCTAAAGAAAGAGGGTCGGTGAAATCTATTGCGCTAGGGCGGTATAGTTCATCTGTAACCGGGTGTTTGATATAAATATCAACAAGATCACTACTCATAATTCACCCCAATCGGTTGTAAATTGTTGGCGGTGTTGGTGATAAAACGGACACCCGCTTGGAAGATGAACGCGGCGAGTATCAGCAGGCCAATGGCTTTTAAGATGGTTTTCATATTGCCACCTTGATTTTTAAATGATAAAAGCGCGTTTCAACACTTTGTACCGAACGGCCTAGCAGTTTGGCTATTTCAGCAGTGCTTAAGCCTTCGGCATGGCGGGCGCGTAGGCGGGCTTCATCGGTGGCTGTCCATGGCTTGCGCTTTTGTTTGCGGCGGTCCACTTCCTCGTGCAGTTCTTGTATGGTTTCCAGCAAGTGGATGTAGCTGTCTTTACTGATGGTGATGGTTTCTTTGTAAACAGGTTCATCAGCAAGGTGATAACTGCCTGTTTTACGGATGCTAGGCAGCACTTCAGATGTCACCCATTTTTTGAACCGTTTGGCGGCGGGTTTTTGGCTGGTGATGATGGCGGCATATAAACCGGACTCGTTAATGATGGTTGTGCCTCGTCCGCCAGTGGGTGACCCCAAACCTACGATTTGTAGGTTTGACTTTTCGTCATCATCTAGCTTATTGGTCATTTTGAAAGCATCGCTGTATTCAAGGATGTCGGCGACTTCCTTAGCGATGAGCCACGGCATACCCTGCTCATCAATAAATGTGCGTAAGATATGGTTTTGGAAAGTGTAGGATTGTAAATCGGTGTTAGTTGGATTCATGGTGTTACTCCTTAAGCCGCTTCTTGTTGGGGCTTAGCTTTAATGCCTAGGGCAACAGCAATGTCATGGGCTTTGCCGCTTTTGCCTTTGTATTGCCCGTTAAGTACCATTGATACTTCGCGTTGCGTATAATTGTGGTCACGCGCCCACTGGGTGACGGTCATGCCGCTAGCCCACAGATCCTGCTTGGCTTGTTCTGGGGTTTTAACTTTGGTTTGGGTATTCATGGTTAGCTCCGGTTGGGGTTGGTAATAATTACAAACTGTTTTAATGCGAGGTAATTATGGAAACAAACGTTTCTACTGTCAATAAAAAAGAGAAAATAATGTTGCTGTTTTGCGAAAGAATTAAAGAGGAAAGGAAACAACGGGGGTTAACACAGGAGCAGTTGGCGAAGTTGGCGGAAATTACTGTGCAATCTCAACGAAGTTATGAAAGCGGTAAACGAACCCCGGATATCGCCTATTTAGCTAAACTGGAAGAAGCGGGATTTGACACGGCTTATATACTGACGGGCGAGCGTAAGGCCGCCCCCTTTGCAGGCCTTAGCAACACTGAGCGTATGAAGGCGGTACTGGATATGTCCCTTGCGGTAATAGAGGAAGTACAGGAAGAAAGGGGAGTAGAATTTTCTGCCGATAATCTTCAGACACTGATGAGTTATGCCCATACCTACGGCACAACCAAGCAAGCCCTCAAGGCGTTTGTGGACACCGTCTTTTTGTTGGCCAAAGATTTACCAACCGCAAATCAGCTTGGCAGCCCAAAAACAACCATAGGAGGATAAATCATGAGCATCAACAAACGGTTTAATGAAGAAAGACAGCGCCTGAAAAAGTCGGAAATTGACTTTGGCGAATGTTGCGGGCAAACGAAGGCGGCGGTAGTAGCATGGGAAAAAGGCCAGCGTTATCCCGAACTATTAACGCTAGCATTGTTGGCTAAAAACGGCGTGGACGTGCAATACATTTTGACGGGGGAAGCGGGGCCATGTAGCCAGGATGATCGGAAAATGCTTACAAACTACCTGCGCTGCCGGGATAGCGACAAGCAGACCATCTGCGAATTGGTGTCGCAAAAGACACGGACGGCAGATGAGATTGAGGCAGAAGCCAGTAAAAACAGGGTAGATTTATTGAAATCAATCACTGGGGGTTAAATAATGCCCCATGCCTAGCCTCACGGGCTTGTAAAAAGTTGTTGGTTTTTTTTTAGGGGTGACCCAAAACCTACATATCGTAGGTTTTGGGTCACCCGCTGGTAGGAGGTAAAACCATCATTGATGATGACGAAAAGTCAAACCGCCAAATCGGCGGTTTGGGTTCAGATGCAGGCAACTAATGTTTTTCCAGTTAATGGCAAATGAGCCGTTTGTGCCTATTCCGCTGGAGCTTGCCGCCATTCATTATCAAGGTGCTGTAATGCTGTTCGTGCTTCATCAATGGACGCTCCCGTTTCCAGTAACGCCATCATCAAGTTTCCTAGCTTGGTCAAATACGGTGGCGGTACCGAATTCTTCACAGTAAAGGCTTTGTCATGTAAGGCTTGCGCCATTTGTGAAAAAGTGGGGTTTATTTCCGGGGTGGTTGGCATGGCGTACCTATCTATAATAGTTAGCCTAAGGCTAAGGGGTTAAAGTGAAAGAAGAAACACAAGTTGAACTATTGAAGTTGACTGCCCAAATCATCACTGACTTGGAGCGCAACCAAAGTAGCCGATTACCAGCCATAGAAAATAAGGCCGAAGCCGCTGCCATTGAAGGTGGGGCCGCATTGGGTTATGAGGCATTGTTCAGTTATCTGTTTGAATACCTACGCACTTTATTGGTTGCCGATAAACCGCTTTAAATCCCATGTCCCCACTTTGGCATGGAAGGCGATGGCGAAGGGGTCAGGCGACGGTATCAGATGATTGTCGTCGCAATACGCCTTTGCCAATTGGCAGAGCTGTTTGGCAAGCTCCAGTTTTTGGTGTTCGGTCATGCTGCTGCATTGGCTTGTTTCCATGATTTGTCCTCTCGTGTAAAAATAGGTAAAAATGACGGTTTAAAGGTAAAGTTCGGGTTAAGTCAACAACGCCCCACGCCTAGCTTGCACAGGCTTATGGATGGATACACCTTTAGCTGCTGTAGCTCCGGCGACGAGGGCATCAATATCATTTCGTTTGGCTTCCCGGCTTTTGCGTTTGTCCGTTTCTAAGGTGTTGCCCCAGCGCTGTTCTTTATAGGCGGCAATGGCGGTCTTTTCGTGTTCCGTCCCTGCAAATTCCCCCACTTGCCTGTGTATCCTTGATAGCCAGGCATCACAAAATACGTCAGCCTTCCTGCTTTTGTTCTCACGCTTCATGCGCTTGCTTAACGATTGGGTGTAGGCGGCGCGGTCTCGGTTGATTTGTCGGCGCAATACGTCGAACGTATAACCCGCCAGTTCCGGTTTAATGCCGACGCCTAAAAACAAGATGTCGCTTTCAGCCCAGCCGCCGCCTGGCTGGATGATGATTCCACAGCCAAATGCCTTGGCGATGATAGTTGCCAAATCACATAGGTAAACAGGCGGTTTATGCTTACCGCCTGTCAGGCTAGCTTTGTCATGCACCTTCGCTGCGGCAACGTCGCCACTGGTTAGGTTGTATTTCGCCATCAGCGCATTGGCTTGGCGTTGGGCGGTTTCGGCTTCAGTCGGGTTGTCGGATGCCGCCATCGCGAGTAGCTTGCCGATTTTCTCGGCTATTTTTTTGAGTTCGTTGTCAGTCATGTCAGTGGGTCTCAGGTGTTTTGCCGTGTTTGGTGGTAATCCAAACCGTCACGCAAGGGATAAAGTTAACGCATAGCCGTTGGTTGTAAGGCGACCAATGCGCCCCTATCCAAAAGCTGGCGAACCGAAATAAGATGCCTATTTTCATTGCCTGTGCTTAAAGTAAAAATCGCGCTGTAGCGGCGCGTTATGGGGTTCAGGTATTGTGATGTACTTGTTTTTTGTTATCGCCGCTGTCAGGCGTTTTTAAAATACTTTTGAAAGGGGTTGTTAGTTGTTTTGTTGGTAGTTAACTTTTCGTTGCTAGAAAAATACGCATTAGCTCCCCCTCTTGTTCTTTGTTTGGTTTTGGCATAGTCTAAAAAAGCAAGTCCCTCCCTGTAAGGCGTGAAATATTTCACGCCTTTTTTGTTTTTGCCCCCCTGCGTATGATTTTGTCCAAGCCAATGCACAAATTCAGACGCCATGAAAAATAACCCCACTATTCCGATTGCCGATTTCAAAGGCTTTGATGATTACATCGAAGTGTTTAAGTCCGGCACGCACACCGACCATGCGGGCAATTCCCGCACTTGGACGAATGCGGACATCGACGAAATGATCGCCAACTCCACCGGCCCCGTGCCTATTGTGATCGGTCATCCCAAAGATGATGCCAGTTCGCCTGCTTACGGCTGGAAAGCTGCGTTGAAACGTGAAGGCAACACCTTGCTGGCGCAGTTCACCGATGTAGAGCCGCAATTTGCAACGATGGTGGAAAAAAAGCAGTTCCCAAACCGTTCAATCCGTATTTTAAAAGGCGCAAACGGGCTGCGTTTAGGGCATGTCGGTTTCCTTGGTGCGTCGCCGCCAGCGATTGAGGGTTTAAAGCCAGTTGATTTTTCTAGCGGTGATGAGGTGTTTGATTTCAGCTCCGAATGGCTGTCGACCAGCATCATTGCAAAAATGATGCGTAATTTGCGGGAGTTTTTTATCTCGCAGTATGGGCAAGAAAAAACCGATGCTGTTTTGCCGAATTACGACATTGACGAATTAAACCGATTGTCCGAACAACAATTTCAAGACGAGATTGCCGAGCAGAGCGCGGAGCAGGATGAGTCTGGAATGTCTTCATTTTCACAACAGCAACAACAAGGTGGTGCTATGTCAGTCACAAAAGAAGAGCTGGAAGCCGAGAAAGCAAAATCGGCCAAAGCTCAACAGGAAGCGCAGGACTTTGCCGCGCGCAACAATTCACTGGAACAGCAGTTGGCAGATGAGCGTAATGCCCGCCTCCGGACGCAGTACCAAGGCATTGTTGATGGGCATATTCAACGGGGCGTAAAACCTGCGTTGTTGGAAGGCGCTGTTGATTTTATGCTGCAACAGGACGATGCCGAAACGGCGGTGTTTGAGTTCAGCGTCGGTGATGCCAAGAAAACGGCTAAGCGTGTGGATTTTGTCAAAGGCTTGCTGGCGGCGTTGCCTGCGGCGGTCAAGTTGGGGCCTGTGGATTTTAGTGGTTTTGATCCTGCTGACCCGAATAGCACCGAGGCGATTGTTAAGGCCGCCACGGAATATCAATTTTCAGAAGCCCAAGCAGGCCGCGTCATTGATGTAGCGACTGCGGTAGCCCATGTTACTAAAGGAGCATCACATGAGTAAGGCCCCCTTTCCCATCCAGCCGGAACTTACCGCCATTGCGGTGATGTACAGCAATAAAAAAATGATCGCCGACCAGGTCGCCCCGCGTGTGCCAGTTGGCAAAGAAGTGTTTAAGTACCTAAAGCATGATATGGCAGAAGGTTTCACTGTACCGGATACCAAAGTAGGCCGGAAATCCGCGCCTAACCGGGTGGAATTTAACGCCTCTGAAGTGACGGACTCAACAGAAGATTTTGGTTTGGATGATCCCATCCCCCAATCGGACATTTTGAATGCGCCACCCAATTATGATCCGCTGGGTAAATCGGTATTGTTTACATCCAACTTGATCGAGCTTGATCGTGAAGTACGGGTCGCTAATAAGGTTTTCAATGCCGATAATTACGGCAGCAACAACAAAATGACATTATCGGGTTCTGACCAAATCAGTGATCCGACATCCGATCCTATTGGTATGTTTACCGATGTTTTGGATGGCATGGTCATGCGCGGCAATATTATGGTCGTAGGCCGTCCAGCGTACAGCCAGTTAGTGCGCCATCCTGATATTGTCAGCGGTTTTAACCGCAATGCAGGCACAAAAGGTAAAGCCAGCAAAGAATATCTGATGGAGCTGTTTGAGTTGGATGACATTCTGGTCGGCGAGGCGTTTGTCAACACTGCCCGTAAAGGCCAAGCTGCTAACTTGGCACGGGCGTGGGGTAAGCATATATCCTTTGTTTACCGTGACATGACGGCGGATGTTCAGCGGGGCTTAACCTATATGTTGACTCCACAATTTGGAACACGGGTGGCAGGTAGTATTCCTGATACCAATATTGGTCTACGCGGCGGACAAGTTGTTCGGGTTGGCGAGTCGGTGAAAGAAATTATCTGCGCCAATGACTTGGCGTACTTTGTACAAAACGCGGTGGCTTAACATGGCTAAAGTAAACAAAGCTAAAGTTCAGGATGATACGTCTGTTGGTCGTTATAAGGTGTTATCACCCTTGCGGCATGATGGCGACAATTATGCCGTGGATGAAACGGTTGAGCTGACTGAAAAACAAGCCGCACCGTTATTGGGGGTTAATGCCGTCACGCTTATTAAAGCAGCTAAAACGGATAGTAAAACCGATGACGGTGAAGGTGGCAAAGGCGATGACCCTAACAAAAAACCTGAAGGAGATGAGTGATGGATGCGTCAATCATTAAAAATTATGTGGCTTCCGGTGCTATAGGCCAGTATTTGGTCGGCAAATTTGCATCAGCAGACGGAACGGTCGCCCAGTCATCAGCCGCAACGGATTTGTCCATTGGTGTCTGTTGCCAGCCAGGCGGCGCTGCGGATGGCGAGCGGGTGGATATGGTGCGTAGCGGCATGGCAGAGGTGCAGTATGGCGGGACTATCGCGCGGGGCAAAAAGCTGACAGCCAACAGTGCTGGCAAAGTGGTCGAAGCTGCGCCATCAGCCGGAGCTAATGTGCAGATTATTGGTATTGCCGAAGTATCAGGCGTTGCTAATGACATCGTCTGGATGTTACTTGCCCCTGGCGTGATGCAAGGCTAAAAACCATGTACGTCACCACTAACCAACTCATCGCCCAATTTGGCGAAACCGAGATGATCCAACGCACCGACCGGAGCAAACCCAAAACAGGGGCGATGGATCAAGCGGTGCTGGATGAGGCCATCGGAGCGGCAAGCCGCGAGATAGACGGGTATTTGCGTAATGTGTACCCGTTGCCGTTGAGTGATGAGTTGATAGCGGGCAGTGCCTTGCCGGAAATCTGCGGGGCTATCGTCCGTTACCACCTATATAAAGGTGTAAAAAACGAGGACGTGACCGAACGCTATGAAAAGGCGGTGTCGTGGTTGGTCAGGGTGCAGCGTAAAGACATCACCCTTGGCCCTACCGATGCCACGGTTGCCCAGACGGGGACGATGCGCGTCCGGCAGGGTGTTTCTGGAACTGATTGGAAAACTTACTGACATGCAAATAACGGCGACAGAAATATTCTATTTGGGCGTTATTGCTGGCTGTTTATTTATGGGCGGTTGTTGGTTGTTGTCCATGCGAAGCTATAAGTTAACGCTACTTCAGATAGCGAAAAACGGCACTTGCGAAAAACTGGTTGATGGCAATTTTTACTACATTGTGCCGGAGACTAAGTGGAATAAATGCCAAGTTCGGAGTGCAATAAACAATGGATAGCTACCTCGCCGCTGGCAACCTCATCCAAGCCCGTCTGGCTGACAAGCTCACCAGCGTGCCGCCCTTGAACATCCGTCAAAGCATCAGTTTGGAATGGGTAGTGGCCAATGCGTTAGACCCGTCGGTCAATATCATCTATCACGATGATAAAGTCGAAGTCGATGAGGCTGGCAACAACCAGCGGGGAAAAACCCAAACAGTGTATCAAGTCTGGTTGATTTTAGTTACCGTGCAAAATAGCTCGGATGCGGGGGTTGCCGCTGAAGCCGATGCGGGGGTGATTTTGTCTGAGGTTATTGCGGCGTTGCAGGGTTACGAGATACGCAAGCAATTGAACCCACTGCACCGTATCCCATGCCCTTACCGAAAAACCGAAAAAGATGGCTATGTGCATCTGCCATTGATGTACGCCACCAAAATCATCACCACCGGAGTGAGTTAATGAGCGAAGAAAATCCAGAAGGCGGCGATGCCCCGGTTATCGAAAAGCCACCGCGTAGGAAAGACAGTAAAATCCCCGTGGTTATCGCCGTTGAAAACCACAAACACGCCGGGCAAACAGTGAATAAAGGCGACAAAATCACCGTCACGCCAAGCGAGCGCGACTGGCTTTTAAAACATAATTTAATCGAGGTTTAAAATGGCTTTGAAAGGTATTCAATACGCAGGTGATATTATCCTGCGCCGCTATGCGCCCGATGGCGTTACCCTGCCTGATACGGTGATCGGCCCTATCGAAGGCACTAAATTTACCATTAAAACGGATGTGGATTTAAAAACCCGCAAATCCAAGCAACGTGGTACGCATGGGCAGGTGGTCGGGTCATCATCTGTCAATAAGCCAACCATGTTTGGTATTGGCATGAATGCGGTCGATCCTGAATTGTTGGCGTTGCTGTTTTTTGGCACAACCTCGGTCTTGGATGTAGCGCAGGGTACGGTATCTGCCGAATCGCATGATCTGCCGCATGACCAATGGGTGAAATTGTCGCAACGCAATGTATCAGCGGTGACCATTACTGGCAAAACCTTGGGTACGGATTTTGAAGTCAATAGCCGTATGGGTTTGGTGCGGTCGTTGTCGACGGGTTCTATTGCCGATAATGCTGCCACTTCCATCAACTTTTCATACGGCGCTATCTCAGGCACCCGCATTGCGGGCGGTGAAGTGTCTAAAATTGAAGTTGAATTGCAGTTTGACGGCTTGAATTTGGAAGACAATTCCGATGCGTTTGGCGTAGTCCACAAAATGATCTTGGTGCCTAAAACCGACATCAATTTGTTAGCAGACGATTTTGTCACGGTTGAATTTGACGGCACAGAAATCATCATGCCTGGTCGCGCTGGCTTTACGTTTGACACTGATGTGATTTACGCTGAGTACGACTAATGAAGCCGGATAAAGTTATCGAACTCAGTGGTGGCTATATTGCCACCTTTATCGAATTTACATTCGCCGAAGGGTTATTGCTGCTTGAAGAAGCGGAGCGTAATTACAGCGGACTAGATGAAATCGTTTTTGAAAAAACGGACAAGCTGATTAGTTTTTTGCCCAATGCAATCAAACTCAGTCACCCGGATAAGCAGTTTGTCAGCCCTGACGTGCTCACCGCTTCGGATTGGGATGATATTGGTGCAGCGTTTATCCAGTACAACAGTGGTTTTTTCGCACGCCAAGCCAAGGAGAAGGCAAGGCAAAAGGCCAAGGAAAACATCGAGCAATCCGGCGACGAAAACCCGACAACATAACCCCGCTCTACCGAGCCGCTTTCACACTGATTGAGCGTGGGCATACCGGGGTTTGGGATTATCCGTGGTCAGTGTTTTTGAGGGCTATGGAGTTTTTGGAGCAATCAACTTAAACGTGAGAGACATTATGACACCCCAACAAAAACTCAAATGGGCGATTTTAGCTAGAGCTTGTGATTTAGCTAAAGAAGTGCCGGGCAACGTAACTGCTGATACTATTGATGAGCTATATGACAACTTGGTTGATGCTGGTAATCACTGGGATGCGAAGAATGAAATACGGCAAGGTGAAGTTGAAACAGGGTTAGATTGTGAATGGTCCAGGCATTACGAAAGCAAAGCGGTTGCTGCCCAAATGCCGGATGGCTCTTGGGTGGGCTGGACGTACTGGTATGGCGGTGGCAAACACGCTGAACCCGAAGCGATTGAATGGATGGATGACGCTTATGATTTAAAGCTTGTCGAAGAAGAACAAGTGGTAATGGTTCGCACGTTTGCCCGTTGTGAATTAATTGAAGCGTAATTCGATTAATTAAGATGGATGCCAAATCTGGTTTGCCCGATTTATTAGAGATTGACACCATTGGGTTTGATGTCGAAAAAATGTGCGTTGAATTATCTTTAACAAATGCGTCGGGCAAAAAATTTAGGTTATACATCGATAATAATGATGTGAAATCAATTAAACAATGGTTTTTTGTAGCTGAAATAAGTCAAAAAATCAGTGACCGTTATGCGACGGAGGGGGGCTAAGCAATGACAGAAGCGCAAGCCTTGGAAATGGTGCGGTTAAAAAAGCTTCGGATGGTAAGCCCAGTACGTAAACGGAAACTTCGGAAAAAAGGCGTTCATGTCCGTTGGTTGCCTGTTTTAGATTCTTATGTCTGGTTTCCAAGTATCGTAGGGTGGGCAGGCAGTTTTGCCCACCGATGAATCGTAATTTGTGGGCAGAAAAGCGTTGCCCACCCTACATGACTACTTCTTATACATTCTTATGACATTAGATCAAAAACAACAAGCTGAAAAAACAAAATTAAAACAACTGCTGTCAGGACTCGATGCTAACCCTAAAAACTGGGCATCCTTAAATAAAGTTGTCAGCGCATATTTTGGCATGGGATATGATGACCCAACTGAGCATTTTGTCGAGGCACTTCGTCATTATGTAAATGATGTATAACTAAGTGATATGCCCCCCTTAAGTCCCCCATTAAATTAAAAGCTATTACAAACCAAGAAGGCGTGAAACATTTCACGCCTTTTTTTTTAATCATCAAAAACCGATCATAGACACTGATAAATTCCTTGGCCAGTGGCTTTTATGTCTGATCTTCGCGTCCAGCTGATTATTGATGCCCAAAACAACGCTTCCGGCGCGGTTGGTGCGGTACGCAATGACGTGCGCGGGCTAGATGACCAAATGGGTTTGCTGGAGCAACGATTCAACCAGTTTATTGCTTTTAAGATTGCTGAGGTGGGGTTGCAGTGGGCAGCATCTTTAATTAAGACTGCCGATAATTACCAGACACTAGATGCCAAGATAGCTTTGGTTACGGATAGTTACGAAGAACAACTTGCCGTGCAAAAAGCGTTGTTTGACATGGCAATTCGTTCGCGCACTTCGTTGGAAAATACGACATCAAACTACATTAAAAACGCCGACGCAATTAAACGGATGGGAGGCTCCACTGAGCAGGCATTAGCCGTTACTGAAACGCTTAATAAGGCGGTAGCAAGCACTTCACAGGGTTTGATGCAAGATTCTGCGGCAATGAACCAGTTTTCTCAGGCATTAGGGAGAGGTACTTTACAGGGCGAGGAATTAGGATCGATTTTAGAGAATAGTGTAGGCTTGTCGCAAGCACTGGCAGACGGATTAGATGTACCGCGCGGCAAACTGAAAGAATTAGGTGAGCAAGGCAAGCTGACAGGTATTGATCTGATAAACGCCTTGCTTAAGGTCAGCGACCAAGTTGACGAACGGTTCAGCAAATTACCTTTAACAGTAGAGCAAGGTTGGGGTTTGGTAGTTACCCAGTTTACTAAATATATTGGTGAAGCTAATAAAACTATAGGGGTAACCCATGCTGTAGCTGATGCTTTGGAAGGTATTTCTAAGCATATCCCTGAACTTATTCAAGGATCGATGATGTTAGTTGGCATTTACGGCATTAAATTAACTGCCGGACTAACCGCTTACATAGATCGCACGTTAGTTGCTACTACAGCATCTGCTGCCGCAGCTGCCGCAGCTGAGCATGAGGCAGTCGTTAATTTAGAGTTGTTGCGGACTCAAGCTGAAGTGACCGCTATACGCGTCCGCGCTGCCCGTGCCATTTATGAGGAAGAAAGGCTACAACGGGCTTTGGCTGCAACTGCCCAAGAAGCAGCTGCTGCACAAGAACGTCTCGCTGCGGCAACAAGAAATCTCACTATTGCTGAAGAAGCAGCTATCACGGCAAGCTTGGCATATCGAAATACCCGTAACACTGAATTACTGCGGATTGAATCTGAAACTGCCGCCGCCCGACTTGCCTCCGCAAGGGCAACTGAGCAACAAGCTAGGGCGCAATTGGCATTAGCATCAACGTCTGCCGAGGCAGCTATTGCACAACGCCTATTAGGTGCTGCAATACATGCCGTAAGAATAGCCGACATTGAAGCCACTGCTGCAACAAGGGTTTACAATGAGGCAGTAGCCGCATCAAGAACAGAAGCTACATTAGCCGCAACTGCAACTAACCTGTTGAGCAAATCGGTCAACGTATTATTGTGGGCATTGTTAGCCTATGAAGGCTTATCTGTTTTAGGTCAGCATTTTGAATATATCAGAATGCAAATGTTGGATTTAAAGCAAGATGCGGAAGAATTTGGCACTGTATTAAAACATGTATTAAAAGGGGATTTTTTAAATGATGGGCCATCTTTGGAAGATAAGCTACAAGAAATTCAGTTGCGCTATGGAAAAATTAAAAATGAAAGCACTGATGCTGCATTAGCTGAAACTGAACGTACAAACAAAGTTACAGAAGCAATCAAACAAGAAGAAATCCAACGCACTGAAAATTTTAAGACGCTTCAAAGCCAGTTAAAAGAAACATCTACCCAAGTCGACGCGGAATATACCCGCCAAACCAACACGATCAAAACTGCCCTTGAGCAGCAAAAAAACGCCATCGCCGCTTCGGCATTGCCTGAAATCCAAAAAGAGGCGGCTATCAGCAAGGCGATTGCTGATGCCAATGCCGCACGGCTGTTGGCGATACAAGAGGCGGCGGATAAAAAGCTTCAGCTGATTGCAAACGTTTATGATGCCGAGCTGGCTAAATTAAAAGCAGGCACGATTGAGCAAAAGGCGGTTGAAAAACAATCCATTGAAGAGCGCATTGCGCTGTACACCAGCTTAGAAAAAAATTACCAGCAAGTAATTGATGGCTTGATTTCTGAAGAGCAACGCCACGCGCAAGCGGTTAAGCAATTATTGAATGACCGCGAAAATCTTGAGCAAGACACGCAAGATGCTATCCGCCATATTCGCCAAGCGGGTATGGATGACCAGCATTTGTTGGCAGACCAGCAGAAAGAACTTGACGAAAACCTTGCCAAATCCCGCCAAGCTTTAATTGCTGGTGATACCGATAATGCCAAAAAATACGGCGAAGAAGCGGCAAAGCTGGCGCAACAACTAGCGACGCAAGCGGAGTCTGCTTATAAAGCAGGCCGTGGTTATAGCTCCGAAGCGGAACGGTTTATCAGTAAGTTTAAAGATGCCCGCAAAAGCATTGGCGACGCTTTGGAAAAAGAGCAATCAGCGCATCAAGAGCAGCAAGCGGCGCTGTCTAAATCCATTAGCGAATCACAAACCAAGTTAGATAGCACTAAGACAAAAATCAACGAATTATCGACCGCGCTGCGCGATAAGTTTTTGCTGAAAATCAACGCGGATACATCGGCGGTGGATCAGGCAATTGCCCGTATTGAGCAACCGACTGAAAGCGTCCATACCATTCATGTCGTTGAAGATAATGCAAGCACTGGCGGCACAAATTGGAATGATGGGAAAACCAAGCGGATTATCAAGCGCGAAGGCAATAGTTACAGTTATGGTTACCAGCCCGTAGATGATGCGCCGCAAGGTTTGCAGGATGGTGGCTTTCCGCGTGTGTCCGGTTTACTGCCTGGCTACGGAGGTGGCGACAGAATCCCCGCTTTATTAGAAGAAGGCGAGTTTGTCTTAAATAAAGAGGCGGTTGCTAAAAATGGTGCATCAGCGATACATGCCCTGAATAACGGCGATGCGCGGGTTAACCATATTTTGCGGTTGTCATCTGGTGGCGGAGTAGGATCATTAAGTGATGATCCTTTATTTAAAGGTATCGACGAAAAGCAATTGGTCGATGACAAATCCAGAGAAGTGGTTAAGTCTGTCGCTGCTGAAATGGTTAAAAACTGGGGTTTGTGGAACAACGCTAATCCACTCCGCAGGTTTGGAGCATCTGATTTAGAAGTGTCCCGTGTCAACAAGATACTTGATTTGCATCGTGCTGCCGCTGCTGGCGGGGCGGAAGCATATTTTTATGACCGCAAAAAACTGCTCGCCGATGCGTTGTTAGAGCATGTGACTGATCCCGCTAATCCAGAAAGCAAATCAACAAAAAATATAAAGCCGGAGTTTAAAACATTTAAGTTTGATTTACCCCAATCTGTACTTAATGTCGCCGCAAATCCAGCCAGCAGCAAACTGCAATCATCCAGCAGCGACCGCAGTGTAACTGTTGAGTTTAAATTCCCTAATACTGCCGCGCCGATCGCAGGGCATTTTCAACCATCTGATGTTGACCAATTACTGTCATCTTTAAAAGATGCAGCAGGGTTATCTATTGCGGGTATTGGGAGCAATTACTAATGCAATTGGATGATATTACCCTGCCAGAGGATTTGATCTGGAAAGATGAGTTTGATTGGTCGCCCGTGGTGCAGTCGGTTGCATATTCTTTGACAGGCGCAGCCATTATTGAACATGCGGTAAAGCAGGCGGGGCGACCAATTACATTAGTTGGCGATACTGATTCGGGCTGGGCGACACGTTCTATCATTTCGGCATTGATAACCAAAGCGGCATCGCCGACCGCTCAAATGGTGTTGACGCTCAATGATAGCCGGACGTTTTTAGTGATATTCCGGCATAGCGAAACCCCGGTCGAAGCCCGTCCAGTCACAGAATACAACGTGCCGGATGATGAAGATTTTTATACGTTAACCCTGCGTTTTTTGGTGATTGGATGACTATTTTAGCAACAGACATTGTGTTTTTGCAGAGCGAGCGTTTAACCGATGCAAGCAATGGCGGCGGGCAAATGACAGGTAATGTCATTGCATCTGGCACAGCCAATAATTTATTTAATGACATCAGCGACCTTGATAGGACGTATGGCAGGGTATCCACCCGCAAGGCTTTTGTTGCTGTGCAGAATGATGCGGACGATGTGTACCTTGGCAGCCATGTGATACTGACAAATCCACCAGCTGATGACAATGTCGAAGTGACCCTATTTACAACCAAAAGCTGGACGGATGAACGTGATGCCGCCCGTAATTATGTCGAGAACTATCTCAATGCAGGCCCTGAAAGCCGCTGGGTTATTTACGGCGACCAAATCGCCGGACAAGCGCTATTGTCCTTATATAGCGTAGCGACTTCATTAAACCAAACCGTGCCGACAACTGATGTGTCACCCGATGTCGGCGACGTGCTTATGTTGTCAGTTGAAAAGGCAGGCTTCGCCGCTAATTACCAATACGTGCGCGTGACAAAATTAATATCCCGCGAAACCCAGCAGTTTACTGACACGACTGGGGCGTTTTATAAAGATGTGATTATTCTGCAAATTGGCAATGCACTGCGTTACACATTCCCCGGCGCTATCCCATCCCGCATATATTGGCCACGCAATAGCCAAGATGCTAGCCCAACCGTTGTGCGCCGTACTTCAGTTGCTGATGCTGCACGGTTTTTTGCTGTTAAACGTTTGTCTGCAAGTGCGTCAATTAACGACGTCGCTATTAAGATCAGTTCGCCTTATGCGCCGATCGTGCCATCTGCACAAGCCGAAACCCCAATTGTTGGGCAGTCGGCAGGGTTATCTGGCATCAATTATGTGGTTTCGGGTGACGCTGGCAGCTTGACTGCTAGCGCCAGCTTATCCGGCAATTCAGGCAACAATTATTCAGCAAGTTTGTATCTTGGTCGCGGCATTTATCCCGGTACATTGGCGTTGATTGTTGATGGTGTGGCATACAAAGATGATGGCGCTGGCAATCTGGTATTAAGCTCCGGCGCGGTCGGCAGCTTTACTGGGGTTGTTGATTATGCGGGCGGTGCGGTGAGTTTTGTCCGCACCAGCGCCTGGTCTGCATATATTGTTGCAGCAGCAACACCCGCAGCAGTGATTGCTGATAATGCCTCATCATTATCGATTGCGATAACAGCAAACAACCGCAGTAACAGCTATGTGTTTGTGTGCAGGCCAAACCCATCGCCGGGGGCAGTAGTTTTATATTTCCGGGCATTGGGAAAATGGTATCGCATGACTGACGATGGCAGCGGCAAAATAAATGCCGATGTTGCAGGTGTTGGCAGTGGCTCTATCAATTATGCGACAGGCAATGGCTTAGTATCGTTTTCCTCATTGCCAGATATTGGCAGCGCCGTGGTAGTGAGTTGGGCAACACCCAACCGCTATCAGCAGCTGACTGAAGTTATCGCCCAGCCGCAAAAGCCCGCGCTTAGGGCAACATTAGCACATGCCCCTGTTGACCCTGATAGCGTCTCGATTACTTGGAGTGGGCATAGTGCCACGAGTGATGCCAATGGCGTTATCAGCGGTGATGCCACGGGCAGTGTTGCTAATGCGTCCGGCAATGTTGTGATTTATCCGAATTCCCTACCTACGTCGGGTACGGACTTTACTATCAGCTATAACCAGCTGACTAATTATAGTGATGTGTTCACAGTTAATGCTGATGGCAATGGCGTTATTACTGTGACCTTGGCGCAAACGCCAATCAAGCCAGGCACTGTAAATTTACAGTTCAATATATCGGTACCGCGCTCTGATTTATATTGGGTAAATGGGCAAACGGCGTTTCCGCAGACGAATGAAACTATATCAATCAACATTAGCGACGATGGCGCAGGCGGTTTTGATTATGACCCAGACGGCACAATCAATTACAGCACAGGCGTTATTGTCCTGAAGACCATCAAAAACCGCGAAATATCAAAAATTGTTGGCTTTGGTTTACCCGATGGCGAGGGTAGCATTAATCTGCCTTACTACGCATGGGTTGGCTCGTTAACCACAACTATCACAGAGTCATTTACCGCTAATTCAACCGTCACCGCCCATTATGCCGTAACGGGCGATGCGACAACTGCCCGTACGCAAACTGCGACGTTATCTTCATTGCAGATTGATTTGAATACGGTTAATAGCCGCGCGATTATTGCTGGCAGTTTACTTTTTACAGCCGCTGGCGATACGTTTATCGACCGTAATGGCACGTTGTATAAAGAGCATACTGTAGTTAACGATAGTGCCGTAGCGGCAGGCAGCATTAACTATGAGAGCGGCATCGCCACGCTGACTAGTTGGACGGGTGGCGCAAGCAACTCACTTACACTGCAAAGCGCGGTCGTTGCGTTGAATAGTAACTATGTCGCCACGGTGTCCGGTCGTGCGCCAAGTGCGCCATTATCTACAGGACAATTTCAATTTGTATGTACGGCAGCAGACGGTGAAGAGTTGATTGCTACCGCAAACACGAATGGCATTATCAATAGCGAATGGGTACATGGTTCGGTGGATTGGGACTCTGGTTTATTCGATATCCGCTTTGGTAAGTATGTTGCCGACTCAGCCATCCCCGCCGATGTAAAGGCTAATTCCGGCTGGTACGATGCCGCGAATATTCAACTAAACGGTACGATTTTTTCACCTCGCCTGGTCAAGCCGGAAACGATGACTTTCAATACTGTTTTGATTAGTTACATCCCGCTCGATGCCGATATTCTGGGGCTTGATAACGTAAGGTTGCCGATTGATGGTAGGGTCCAGGCGTTTAGGAAAGGGGATGTGGTGGTGATACACAATACCCAGCGTTCGACGCTAGAAAACCCTGTCGTAGCGGGTGCAACTTATGATATGGAGCGTGTGCGGTTATCTTACGCGCGGCTTTATGATGCCAATGATGTGCTTATTCCTACTGCTTTATACAGCACTAATTTAGATGCAGGCACGGTGACAATGGCTGATTCTTTGGACTTGACTGATTATGTGCAGCCGTTGGTTTGTGAGCATCGGATATTAGACCGTAGTTTGCTTGCTGATGTGCAAGTGACTGGTGACCTTAGTTTGCTAAAACGGTTGAGCCACGCATTTACCGCTAACGATACCTTTGTCAGTTCAGCGTTGATCGTTGGTGATTTGCAAGCGCGGGTGTTGCTATTTTTCGACCAGTACACATGGACAAATGTTTGGTCAGATGAGCGTATTGGCGATATTGCTACTGGGACATTTAATGATGTTGTCTATCCGTTGGTGCTGACAAATCTGGGTGCGATTCAAGAGCGTTGGGCAATTGTGTTTTCCGGCGCGACGGTATTCAATTGCTATGGCGAGTATTCTGGCCTTGTTGGCTCTGGCGATGTTAATACCACTTTTACGCCTTTAAACCCTAATACCAATACACCTTATTTCACCCTTAACCCACTAGGCTGGGGCGGTGGGTGGAGTGCCGGCAATGTGCTGAGGTTTAACACAGCAGGTGCTAATTACCCGATTTGGATTGCCCGTACAACCAAGCAAGGCGCGGAGTCCGTAACAACGGATAACTTTAAACTCGAAATTTTAGGGAATGCAAACTAATGTCTACTTTTCCAGTAAAGAACTTTTTATCAACTGATACAGGCGCACCTGCGCTAACTGGCACAGCGGGGGCAATGATTTCATTGCTTGATGCGTTGTTAGTGACGGGCTTTAACTTAAAATCGGTTATTAGCTTGACGCAAACAGCTGGTGTAGCGACGGCGACATTTGCATCTAGCCACGGTTACCGACCTTATCAAGTAGTTGAGATTGCAGGCTGTACAGGCGGCTCGGCAGGCTTTAATAGTCAGTATATGATTGCATCAACAACGACCAATACCATCACGTTTCCTGTTGATAGTGCGTTGCCTGGCACGGCAGCGGGCGAGGTTACGGCTAAAGTTGCGCCGTTGGGCTGGGAGAAAACATTTGATGATACAAATAAGGCTGCTTATAAATCTGTGGCGTCAGGTGCGACTGGGTGTTATTTATATGTGGATGATACCAATGCTGGCTATGCGATCGTTCGCGGTTATGAAAACTTAACGGACATTAATACAGGCACTGGCCCATTTCCGTCATCTAGCCAGCAAGCCAATTACTATTGGCAACGATATTACGGTGGCAGCACAACACAAGCTAAACGATATGAGTTTTTCGGCACTGACCGTTGTTTTTATCATGCGATCGCATTTAACACGAATAGTGGCAGTGGTCATTCTGGCAACCAGTGGCCCCCGATTTATGGGTTTGGGGATTTCCCAAGCTTTAAGCCAGCGGATAGTTTTAATTGTATGATTGCGGGTAGTACTATAAATTCTACGCCTTACCCTTCTTATGATTATGGATCTCCACAAACAGGTTTGTCATGCGACTGGAACCATTCATATGCGCCCAGAAATTATACCCAGTTTGGCGGGGCGGTCGAATTATGGGGTATAGGCAATCGAATACCGTATATTTCTGGTTCAAATGACCCTGCTCAGGGTGCATCTACTTATCCAAATCCGACAGATAATTCATTGCTTATTGGATCGAGACAATTTTATTTAGATAAATATGATAATAATGCAATTAATAGAAATTATCGTGGTATCAAGCCAGGTCTTTACTGGTTATTGCAAGCTATACCTATGTCGCCGAATGATATTGTTGATGGCGTGGTCGGGTATGACGGTAAGGTGTTTATGTTAGTTTCATGTACAGCCTATTTTGCATATGAAGGTCGTATTGCCATTGATTTGACAGGGCCGTGGCATGTCAGCTAATGGTTTTGAGTCTTATGGTCGGCTAATCCCACTGAACCAGCCAAGTGTTGTATCAGCTGTTTGCTATGCCAAAAATTATGGTAATTATGTAGCTGGTGTTAATGGTTCAGGGGTTATTTCAGGCAAGGTTAAAGTTGGGGCATCGCCAGTTAGCCGTGTGGTTTTTTTACTTCAAAAACCTAGTATGTCTGTCGTAAGAAGCATTATTTCTGCAAGTGATGGCAGCTATCAATTTACTAGCTTAAATCGTTCAGTAAAATTTCTGGCGATAGCCATTGATAATACGTTGACGTACGAACCAGCCGTCGCTGATAACTTAACACCGGAGTAATTAATGGGTGCTGTGAGTTTTTCAACATCATTACGCAATGACCGTTTATCAGCGATTGTCGCTGCTATTAATGACGGTACTGGCAGTGGCATTATGCGTTTTTATACCGCACCACGGCCTACGGCTGGGGCAAGTGTAACAACGCAAACATTGCTGGGTACTGTTGGTTTTAGTGAGTCTGCGGCGACGATAGATAATGGCTCTGCAACATTTGCATTGATAACTGATGATAACGCTGGTGATGCGTCAGGGGATGCGGTTTGGTGTAGGGTTTTAAGTGGCGACGGAGTATTTGTGATGGATATGGACGTGACTGACAATGCAGGGCCTGGGCCGGTAAAAATGGCGTCAGTGAGTATTTATGAAGGCGGCATTATTCATGTTTCCTCTTTTGTTATCACTGAGGGTAACGCTTAAAAAAGGCAGGTTTCTATGGCTGATTTGCTGTTTACGCGGCTTTATGAGCTGCGCTCTGGGCGGTCAGTTGAGTTAAATTTTAACCCGCAAAGTACGCCTGCTGTTTTTAATGCGGCGGTTGAGATAACGACTGATGATGCGGTTGTATCGTCTGTAGCTGTTTCAACTGATTCAGTCGCTAATATAGATTTGCTGTTTACGCGGCTTTATGAGCTGCGCTCTGGGCGGTCAGTTGAGTTAAATTTTAACCCGCAAAGTACGCCTGCTGTTTTTAATGCGGCTGTTGAGATAACGACTGATGATGCGGTTGTATCGTCT
>CAIYRS010000069.1 GCA_903928685.1 uncultured Methylococcaceae bacterium | reverse complement strand
TAACCTGGTTGAGCGGTTATTCCAGAAGTTAAAGCATTTCAGGCGTGTGGCCACACGCTATGAACGCTTGGCAAGGAATTATCTGGCCATGCTCTGCTTGGTTTCCACGGTAATATGGCTCAATTGAGAACACCCCCTAGTACTCAGTCAGTATTAACATGTCGAGTAAATAATTTGAGCCGTTTAGCCTTTCTTCGTTCGTCCTGAGCTTGTCGAAGGATGAATGGAGAAAGGCTACATGCTCTAAACGTAAATCCGCCCATCCTTCGACGAGCTCTCGGCAACTGCTCCTGCGTTGCTCTACCTCTTGCAACCGTGCAGTCGAGGACGAACGGATTTACGTTTACCAGTCAAATTCTGCGTACTAGAAGTAACCAGGTGATCTTATGCTCATACACGATGTTAAATTTGGGCGTCTTAAAATAGTTGCCTTAATCACGCTATTTTCAATTGTGGCTTCCGAGATAATCACCACGGGGTCGCTCTATTTACTCGGCTGTGTAATTGATGACATAACGCTATTTCTTGCGGCCTTAGTCCCCGCATTAGTAGCGCCTTGTGCCTGTTGGTATATCGTTGGTTTAACCATAAAAATCAACCAACTAAAAGAAGAAATGCGGATAATTGCCAGCTACGACAAACTCACTGGCACCATGACGCGCCCCGCCTTTCTCAGCACTTGCGAATGCGTTTACGACGCCATCAACCGCAAGCAAACCACCTTAGCCATTTTTTACATTGATGTTGATGATTTTAAAAAAATTAACGACACCTACGGACATCCCGGCGGCGATGCCGTTTTAAAAGCCTTTGGCGAGGTACTGCAAAACAGCTTAAGGAAAAGTGATGTATTAGGGCGTATCGGCGGTGAAGAATTTGCCGTCGCCTTACCCTATGTCAACTTGGAAGATGCCATCAAACTGGGTGAAAAACTGCTGGCAGCATTAAAAGAAAACCCCGTCGATTACAGCGGACACCGCATTCCGTATAGCGTCAGCATTGGCATTACCCTACACGAATCCAGCAATAACACCCCATTAGAACAACTCTTTAAACAAGCCGACCACGCGCTTTACCAAGCTAAAAATAGCGGCAAGGCTCGTGTGGTTGTTTATTCGGATAATTAATTATTCCTTTTTTATGTCGATTTGGTACACGCGGACAGCTTGAATCAGACACAGGCGCAGGCCGTCGTTACATCTTTATTTCCTGTTTCGCTGAAACACTTACAAAGAACATGTTGAGGGCGAATCTCCATAATATCAGGATAATTCTGGGGGGATTGGTTTGGTTGGTCAGGATTATTCATTGGCGAGTAAGCGCTAAGAGCTTATTCCTGAGAAATTAGGTAAGAGCCAAGCAATAGCTGTATTGCATCACATGTTAGCGTTCAATCATACGGCGCAATACGCTAAAGTCGCATCGATTATTAGCTCTTAGAATCTTTCTTAGATTTTTTTGCCGCTTTCTTTTCTTTCGGACTCAGGGCCGGCTTTTTCTTATCTTCCTTATTACTTTTTTGTTCTTTGCTCATGATAGCTTTCTCCAAATATTGGGGGAGTGGGTAATCTTACGCTCATGTTAAAAGACACCGATCTGCAAGTGCATCACTAAGAATACAAACTACCCAGCCCACTTATACACCTTTATCTCAACAGGGTAGCAAGTTGTTTCAATATGGCTTTAAGTTTGCAACCCGAATTGGAAATCTTACATTTTTTTGGAAGAGAGGCGGTTTGCAAGTTCGAAATCGAGCTTCCTCAGAAAAGCTTTTGGCGATTGAAGTTATAACAATAATGCTATAATTCATGGCCTATGACGTGGACAATCGAAACCCTAAATACATCCGTGGATGCAGAAATCGAGGCCTTGCCTGTTGATATGCGGGCGCGGTTAGTCCGTATTGCGGAGCTTATCGCAGTGGTCGGCCTTGAAAATGTCCGCGAGCCGCACATCAAACACATTGAAGGCCAGTTATGGGAGATGCGGATGAAAGGCAAGGACGGTATTTCACGGGCATTATATGTAACAGCCAGAAAAAAACGGCTGGTGATTGTGCGGGTTTTTATCAAGAAAACCGAAAAAACGCCGCGCCGCGAGATTGAAATTGCTTTGACACGAGCTAGGGAGCTTCAAGATGACTAAAATAAATGAATTGCACAGCAAATGGATGAACGATGCCGCTTACTCAAGCGCTTATGAGGCTTTGGAAGAAGAGTTTTCATTGGCAAACGCTGTGATTGCCGCACGGTCACGGGCAGGTTTGACGCAAGAAGCTCTTGCCGACCGGATGCAAACCAAACAATCGGTTATCGCTCGGTTGGAAAGTGGGCATGTCATGCCTACCACCAAAACACTGGAAAAAATCGCCAAGGCGACTGGGTCGCGGCTTAAAATCAGTTTTGAGCCTGATACGGCTGACCGTGCCCTTTAATTCCGTGACAGAAAAAAGAGCTGTCACATACCGCGTTGAATCTGTTGTTGAGTTGTTAGATCGTAGGTTGGTGGTGAGCTTACGAACACTAACTTTTGTGACTATGCGTTGGGGTTCGTTCCTCACCCCAACCTACTGTGCTTGATTCATAAAACACTTTCAGCCACGTAGCCTGTATGCAGCGATAGCGTAATACGGGGTTTTCCCACTACGACATGTCATATTTAATCACATTGTGTCGGAACGGGGGATTGGGAATTGTGCTATCGCTCCATACGGGCAATAAACTATGAAAATTAGACTATTTCTTATTAGGCAATCTAAAACACCTCTAAAACACAATGAAAAAAGCCAGCGCTATTCTTAAGTCTGTCATATTGTTGAGTCTACTCTTAACAACACCATTTTCCGCTCTGACTTCATCTTTGCCGAATCCAGAAGTCAATTCAGTTAAAAATCAAATCAGTCACCCTACTGACATTCCCAAGCAATTAGCAAAACCTGCCATCCCTGATTCATTAAAAAGCTCGATAACACATGTTGATGCAACTCAAAATAATGAAGAAAGCCAAAACTACTACTCAGCTGCTTGGTGGACTGTTTATGTTACAGGATTGCTGACTTTCATCACTGGACTCTTGGCGTTGTATACAGGAAGGCTATTTCAAGCAACCGTTAAGCTCAGCGAAGATTCGCGAAAGTCTTATGTTGCCGAACATCGCACATGGATTAAGATCTATCCCATAGATGTCGGGCCAATCTCTGTCAATGGAGGAAAAATTCGCGTAACTATTACTTTTGAAATTGAGGTGGTTGGTCTCTTCCCTGCCGTTCAAGTACATGTTAATTCTCAACCATTTAAATGCCGTGGGTTCGGTATAGGAAGGGATCATATTGAAAAGTTAATTGCTTTGGATATTGATATGGTAAAACAATTTCCCGCAACTTCAGGCGGATACTCAATGATGCCAGGAGACAAAAAAACATTTCAATTTTCTGCAGAAGCGGAAATAGACGCAGCGATTGAGGCTAAGGCGAAGGAACAAGAGAACCACGGAGTCCCCACGAAAAATATAATATCTACTGTATGGGTCGCTTATTGTGTAATCTACAAGTCATTGTCTTCTGATGAATGGTGTTATACAGGACACACTTTAACTTTTAATATGAATGATGGGCAATTTATTGATCTCAACATTGATGGAGATTTTGTCAGTGGCGACATAACAGCTAAAGTTTTTGATACCATTATTAGCTAATAGCTGAATAACAATATTAGACGGCCTAGGCAGGATGAGATTTCAAAACCCCGTCCTTAACCTTTTAAGATACCCAGAGACACTAAAAAGGTTAAGGACGGGTTACAAACCCATTACAGCCCAGATATGCTGAGGTACGAAGCGCATCTGTCGAGTTTTTACGCGATTGATGCGCCTCCTGTCGTCGGCACATCCTATAATTATCCTATTAATAAACAATAATAATTCTTTAACTTAATGGCAGTGAAACTCCGGCTTGGGAACGAGCCAAGGCCAAAGGCTAACCCTTAATACACAAAAACTGCCGCAAAGTATGCACCACCTCAACCAAATCATGCTGATGTGCCATGACTTGGTCGATGTCTTTATAAGCCACCGGAATCTCATCCACGACACCACTATCTTTACGACATTCAATACCGCGTGTTTGGGCTTCGACATCATCACTGTCGAACTGCTTTTTTGCGGCGGAGCGGCTCATGACGCGGCCTGCGCCGTGCGAGCAAGAACAAAACGATTGCGGGTTGCCTTTGCCGCGCACGATGTAAGACTTCGCGCCCATGCTGCCGGGGATGATGCCTAATTCACCTTCTGCCGCGTTGATCGCACCTTTGCGGGTGAACCACACCGATGCGCCGAAATGGTTTTCGCGGCTGACATAGCCGAGTAGGGTGTGCTATGTGTACCAAACAATTTTAGAGATTGACTTTTTGGCTGTCGTTAAAGTATGAAAAAATTCGCCTTTGTAAACGAAGCGGCTGAGCGGGAATACAAGGATTTACCCGAAAAAATCCAAGATGAATTCGGTAAAGATTTACGCCGCATCCAATATGGTGAAGAACCCAATCTGTCTATCATCCATTTGGATAGCGTTGGTGCTGGCGTGATTGAATTAAGGAAAAACGGCAGTCCGGCGTTTCGTTGTGTTTATGTGGCGAAGTATGAGGATACGGTGGTTGTGCTAAATGCTTTTGCCAAAACTACCAATGGCGTTGATCGGCAAGCCTTGAAAGTGGCGGAGCAACGCTTAAAAGAATTGCTGGTGGAACTCAAAAAAGCTCATTGAGTTGCTTTAGTAGCTATAACCACAGTGGCTTTTTGTAAAGTCGGCATATCCCAACTCACTTGAAAACCCATTTTGTCGAGCATATCAAACAGGGCATCAATGGTGAATTTTTCAATTTTGGCGTTCACCAAATCGGAAATGCGCGATTGTTTGACACCCAGATGTTCCGCTGCTTGTGCTTGCGTCCATTGTTTGCTTTCAATTAAACGGCTCAGCATGATGGATAAATCCATTTTCATCACCATTTTGCTGGCGGTTTCTTCATCATGTGTCACGTGAAATGGGCTGTCGTAATACTTTAAGGCCATGATAAAAATGTCCGTTAATGGTTTAAGTGATGGGTTGGCATTATATATAATTTTAGATAATTGCGTTTAAGTTAGTTTGCGCTCGTTTCAAAAATGGAATCTGGAAACAAGCGAATCCCGCTTAGAAAATGGAGTCCAAAACATGTTTTGGACTCCGAACCTAAATACACTAACCCTTAATACACAAAACCTGCCTCAACGTATGCACCACCTCAACTAAATCATGCTGATGTGCCATGACTTGGTCGATGTCTTTATAAGCCGCCGGAATCTCATCCACGACGCCACTATCTTTACGACATTCCACGCCCTTGGTTTGCGCTTCAACATCGTCACTGTCGAACTGCTTTTTTGCGGCGGAGCGGCTCATGACACGGCCTGCGCCGTGTGAGCAAGAACAAAACGATTGCGGGTTGCCTTTGCCGCGCACGATGTAAGACTTCGCGCCCATGCTGCCGGGGATAATGCCCAATTCGCCTTCCGCCGCGCTGATCGCGCCTTTGCGGGTGATCCATACCGATGCGCCAAAATGGTTTTCGCGGCAGACATAGTTGTGGTGGCAGTTGATGGCTTCTTTGGTAATGCCGAACTTGGGCAATTTTTTACGCAAGGCTTCGCAGACTAACAGCATCATTTCGCGGCGGTTGATGAGTGCGTAATCTTGCGCCCACGCCACCGCTTCCAGATAATCGTCGTAATACGCGGCGCCTTCGCTGAAATAGGCCAAGTCCTTATCCGGCAAGTTAATCAAATGCCGCCCCATGTCTTTCTTCGCCAAGGCGATGAAGTATTCGCCCATGACGTTGCCAATGCCACGGCTGCCGGAATGCAGCATCACCCAGACATCGTCGTTTTCATCCAAACACAATTCGATGAAATGATTACCGCCGCCCAAGGTGCCTAATTGCCGTACCCAGGTTTGGTAGGGCTTCTTTTGCATGGTGTTGATTTTAGGATGTTTGCCCAAGATGCTGTGCAAGCCCACCGCCAAACCTGTGACGGTTGACGGTTTGGCGACATCTTTTTTGTGCATGTTAAAACCGACCGGAATCGCCGCTTCGATAAACAAACGCAAAGAGCGCAAGTTATCCGGCAAATCTTGGGCTTTGATCGACAAGCGCAAGGCGTTCATGCCGCAACCAATGTCCACACCCACCGCCGCCGGAATAATCGCGCCCGACGTTGGGATGACCGAGCCGACCGTCGCGCCTTTGCCTGCGTGTACGTCCGGCATCACGGCGATGTGGCTATGGATAAAGGGCAATTCCGACATATTCAGGAGCTGGCGGTAGGCTTCCGGTTCGATGGTGTCAGTGTAGATTTTTACAGGGACTTTGCCTTTAGTAATAACGGTTTGAATTGGCATTAGACACCTCCTTCACTAATGACACCGACATAACGGAAACTTAACGTCGGCGTGTGTTTACGGTGCAGCGCGTGTGCCAAGGCCGAGCGCAACAAACCTTGCACACGGCCTAACGCCGCCAGCACTTCGGTTTCATCCGCCAAACTGTCGGTAGCGTACTGGCCTACGGTGACACAAATACACGCGCCGTCATTTTCTGGCTCGACAGACAACACCAGCAAATCCCGCAACACCGGGTGTTGGGTTTCGCCCGTCAGCACCAACGCGACAATCCGCGCCGCTTCTTTACATAATTGCAGGTTTTTGCGCGGTGTTTGTTTTCGCGCTTGATGGCGTTTGGCATAGCGCGGGTCTTCGCCATCCTCTGCGCCAAATTCGGCACACAAATGCGCCGCTTGTTTCGTCCAAAGACGTTGCTTATTCATACGAACTCCCACTGACCAAAAACGCAGCGCAAAACAAAGCCCTACCGTGTCCGGTCGTGTTAAAAAATTAGGTTATTTTTTGTGGAAGCCCCGATCCGTAAGAATCGGCAGAATTACCGAGGGGTAACAGATGCGAGGCTGGAAATCATTACACTATCTAACATGGCAGCCTCCTTTTAATGCGGGTGGGTGAAAAGCGGCGGATTCTACACGAGCTGTGTCGTTAGGGTAAAGCTCTTTAACTAACGAATGATGCAATCACTAGAAAATCGATTCTGTAGGACGATAAAAAACGATGCTTTGAAAATTTGTAGGCCAAAATAAGCGGGACAAGGTTTTAAATGCTTACTTCGGCCTACAAGGGATTGCAGGAAAAATTAATTGTCGTTACGGACAAGCCTTACGGCATTGAGGCTAATTTTTGTGCTGGCAGAATCGAAACCGTGGGTAAACCAAATTGACCATGCCGAATCTTGCCCGCTAACGTAGGGTGTTGAGCTCCAATATCTATCAATGGTTGCACCTGGAAATGCCACTGGGTTGATTGAAGGGGCAAAACACTGGGTTTCAACTAAAGACAACAATTCTTTGTGATTAGGTACGCGCCAATCGGTTTTGCCGACAAAATTGGCGACTTTAGCGGCGATTAAGGCTGTCTCCCAATTCATCGTAGTGGCAAAGCCTGTGCATGTCGTCCCATTCCAAACTTGCCCTAAAGCACAACGCATCCAAATTAGCCCGGATTTTTTGTCCAAGACAGTGCCGTTGGCAAACGTTTTGTAACGGGTAGCGGTGAGTACGCCTTCACAGCTTTGGGCATGGATTTGCGGGCTAAATAAAGCACTTAACAAAGGTAAAATAATTAGTAGTCGCATGATAATTCTCTAAAAAAGTCATGAAAAATGAAGCATTCAGCGTATTGTCGCGAATGTTTAATAGTGACAAAGCCAATCGTAATGGTTAAAAACCAACAAGGGCTATTTCATCGGACTAAGCGCGTGACGCCACCGACAACTTTATCAACTGCGCCACTCTTACCTGTGGTGAAATCAACGTACCATGCCGCTGGGTTAAAGGTTGCATAAGTATCTACTGCCCAATAATTGAAACTTTCGGTATTTGGAAAATAGTTGGTATCAATCGCAGGTTTTTGCTGCCCGAAATCGACGATGGACACTAATTCTGATTTTTTCGGCAATCGCCAATCTTTTTTGCCACACAAGCTTGCTGTGTTTGCGGCTTTAGCATAATTAAAGGCCTCAAACCAAGTAGAGCCATTTGTGTTCAATTGCCATGTTAAGCCAGTGACATTGTCTAGCGTACACGCCCAGTTTTTCTTGCCTGTACCCATTACGGCGCTATCGGGTAATTTTGAACCATCGTTGGCAATTTTGGTAAAGTCAAATCCTCCGATACCTTTTCCTGTTTTGCGTAACTTTTTGGTTGCTGCCAAAACATCACGTCCGACATCACCATCTTGGCCTGTAAAACCCGTTGCAGGGCAAGTTAGGTCGTTTGCGATAGCATCAGCACATTTTTGATAGCCAGTGTCATTAAGTTTGCCGTAGCAATTAGTGGCAGTGGTCAGCGGGGAGTTGTTAAGTTCTGTGGTGGTTCCGTCAAATTGCACGGAAATTTTATGATGGAAAGCATTGCGTATTGATGCGGGTAATAAAGCAGAAAAGCCGTATTTGCCATCGCCTTTGCCAGCATCTTTGAGATCGACCCGGTAAGATTGCGCCGTTATCGTTGCCAATAGTATTGGTTGCGGTAATTTGACATCGTAGACATTCACTTTAATACGCGTTGTCGGCGAGGCGTTATCCCAAGCCCAGCCTTTAATGGAGGTGCAATCTGCACTTTCCAAGCTGCCTTCCAACGCGGCATAAACGGCGTTGTAAGGCAAAAATGAGAGTGATATTAGCGGAACTAAAAAGCGTTTATTGAATGTGCGCGAGACCCTAATATTCCGGACATTCTTTGAAGCTAAATCCATAACGTGTTTCATAAAAACCTCAGCGTTGTTGATCGGTGGTAATTGTTTAGAAAATTCCCGTTTGCCCAATAGTGCCAATTTATTTAAAACCACAGTTTTAGAAAGGTACTTTAGGCCGCTCGGATACTACGCAGGTTAGGGCATGGTTGGTAGGATTAAATTAAATTTCTTATTAATAAATCAATAATTTATAAAAAATTTAAATTAATTATTGACAAGTTGGTTGCTGCTGTGTTTTTGGGTTGCAAAGTCTTAAACTTGCAAACTTTGCAGTAAATCAGCTACAGGTTTACCAAAAAGATAGCCTTGGTATTGGCTGCAACCGTTTTCTAATAAGAAGCGGCGTTGTTCTTCAGTTTCTACGCCTTCGGCAATGACTTGGATGTTGAGGCTTTTCGCCATGGAGATGATGGTTTTAACGATGATTTTATCGTTGTCGTCGGCAACAATATTGCGGACAAACGATTTGTCGATTTTAATCCGGTCTAAAGGCAGTTGTTTGAGGTATTGCAAGGAAGAATAGCCTGTACCAAAGTCATCTAATGAAAATTGGATGCCGATGGTTTTTAAGGCGTTCATGGTGGCGATGACTTGGCTGACATTGTCAATCAACAGGCTTTCAGTCAGCTCTAAGCACAGTTGCTTAGGATTGATGGCATATTGGTTCAACAACGCGTTAATGTGGCTGACAAAATCCGCCTGATGGAATTGCATCGGGCTGACGTTAATGGATAAAACCAGATCACAAGTGCGGCTGTTGCTTTCCCACGCTTTCAGTTGTTTACAGGCGGTTTCTAAGCCCCAGCGGCTAATGGGGATGATGAGTCCGGTTTCTTCTGCCATCGGGATAAATTGCTCCGGCATGATGAGGCCGAGTTCTGGATGTAACCAGCGGATCAGGCATTCTGTGCCGTAAACACGATTGTTTTCATCAACTTGAATTTGATAATACAAATGCAGTTGTTGGTTTTCTACCGCATTCCGTAATTCGCTTTCAATAGCGACCCTTTTGTTAATGATTTCCTGCATTTCTTGGTCAAAAAACCGCAGCCTATTTTTGCCATCTTTTTTGGCTTGGTACATCGCGATGTCAGCTTGCTTGAACAATACGTCAATGGTGTTCTGTTGGCTGTTAAACAGCGATACGCCGATGCTGGGCGTGCTGTAATGGGCGTGGTCGGCAAACAAATACGGCATTCCCAAGTTGGCGATGATTTTTTGGCCGACGGTTTCGGTTTGTTCTGCCGCAGCCAATGGGTTCTCATGCAAATCTTCCAACATCACCACAAATTCGTCACCGCCTAAGCGGGCGACGGTATCACCTTCACGCACACACGCTAATAGCCGTTGCGCCACTTGTTGCAGTAATTGGTCGCCAGCATCATGGCCTAAGGTGTCGTTGATGGTTTTGAAGTTGTCCAAATCAATCAACAATAACGCGCCTTCGCGGTCATTTCTGGCGCTATGCGATAAGGCTTTGCTGATCCGGTCATTTAAAAGCCGTCTGTTTGGCAGTTTAGTTAGCGGGTCATAAAAAGCCAAGTTATTGATTTCTTCTTCGGCAATTTTGCGCTGGGTTATGTCGTTAAAGGTGGCGACGTAGTTTGAGACGGTTTTCTCAAGGGTGGTTACCGCAGATATGGAAATATGCGCGGGATAAATTTCGCCATTGTGTCTGATGCTCCAAATCTCACCATCCCAAGCGTCGGCAGTTTGCAGATTTTGGATGACCTCGTTAAACGAGACGGTATTGGCTTGGTGGTCATCAAATAAGGCAATGCTTTGACCAATAATATCTTCGGCGAGGTAGCCAGAGATGGCGGTAAAAGCGCGGTTGACTTGCAGGATATTGAAGTTGGCATCGGTGACTATCATGCCTTCTTGCACTTCAAAGGCGGTGGCGGCGATGCGTAATTTGTCTTCCGCGCGTTTGCGTTCGGTAATGTCTTGGATGATGGCAATGCCGCCTAAAACTTCGCCTTTGTCGTTGTGGAAAGGCGCGCAAGTCATGGAAATACATAAATTCCCAGGGCAGCAATTGCTCTTGTAGTTACACTCAAAAAAGCTGATCTCTGCCTGCAAGGCCTTTTCCATGGTCGGCAAAATATTCCAGTCTTTAATCTGTTTAATATCTTTGCCCACCCAATCGCTCACGCTGCTGTGCATCATGCTGGCAAAGTAGTTGTTCACATAGGTGACGTTAAGGTTGGTATCGTAATGGATGATGCCAATAGGTGAATGCGTTAATAGTAAGCGGTAACGTTCTTCACTGGTTTTAACCACTTTTTCCCGTGCGATGGCATTAATCCGCAAGACAATGTTTTCGTAAGCGTTACGGCTGATATTGCGGGAATTCATCAGCATAAAACTCAGGTATAAGGATACCGCCACGCCCATCGCCAGGTATAAACCTTCGCCCATGCCAAATAATCGGATAATCAGCGGAAACAGTACGGTTACGGCGAAAATATTGGCACTAAACCAATCACTGGAATAAGAGGCGACACCGCCTGAGGTTATGCCTGCCAACATAAACATCAAAAACAACTGGTATTGCGGATCAGCCACAGGGAATAGCAATAAACTCGCAGAACCCCACGCCAAGCCTGACAGCAACGTTGCCATCCGTAACAGCGATAACCAGCGGTGCGTGCTTAGTACGCCCTTGGTTGAATAGTGCTGATAGCCAAAAAGCAGCACAGACCGTATCAAAGCAGTGACGACAATAAGGCAGAACCAAACCACAACGTATGCAAAAGCAATCACTTGCTGTTGCATGTAAGCCAAAACGGCTGCTAGAGCAACGCCGATGACAATCTGCAAAGTCATTACCGAAAACAATTGGCGCAGCAATTCAGACTGAATCGCCGCCATTGCCTGCAAATCGTCGTTAGGGTTTAGTGATGTGTTTGGTGTGTGTTTCGCCATTAAGCGTGTGTTTTCCCATGGTTGACAGAAAATCAATAAAGCATTGAACTCCGAAAACCCACCGCTGGCAATGGCTTATAAGGGAAATATTATGGACAGGCGCTGTGCTGAAAGCCGTGGCCTTTAAAAAACATGATTGAATTGTGCGCTGATGATATTGATATTATTGTCATAACGCCCCAAAAGCTGGCCTGTCGGCGTACCGACTGCGCCTTGGTTGATAGCGGCATCATTCATAAAAATATGCGTGTAACCGACATCAACATGGTTGCTGGTGGACAATTGGTAGCTTAGCCCGACTGATAGCCAGAAGCGATTACTGTCAGGAATGCGGGCAGTGCGGAAGGTACTTGTCACAGGCGTTTCGTCTAAAGCAAAGCCGTACCGAAGCTTGAGTTTATCGCTGTATTGATAGCTTGCACCCACCGAATAACGCAGGCTGCCCTGCCAGTTTTCCGCTTGCTTATACAATACGCTGCCGTTAGCACGCACTACCTGTAATTGCTTAAAGGTTTCCCAGTTAGTCCAAGTGACATCCGCCAGCAACTGCCATTGCGGGTTTAATTGATACGCCAAACTGGTAGCGACCGTATCCGGCAAATTCAGGGCAGCAGTGATTTTGCTCGGCGTCAAAATAGCCGATAACGCCGCAGGCACTTCGCTAAAATTGGCATTGCCGTTGAGGGAAAAACGCATACCAGAGCGATAAGCAACGCCAAGCCGTAAAGCATCGGTCACTTGAAAAATCCCGCCCAAATTGTAGCCCCAGCCCCAATCACTGCCAGTCATCGCAATAGCGCTATCAGCATTTTGTGGCGTTAAGCCCAATTTGCCGCTGCAAACAGCAGGGTTCAAGCTGCCGTAACAGATCGTGCCACTATCCACTGCGCTAGTTAAGGTGGTTTCTGCATAACTAATATTAATGCCGCCGCCGAGCGACAGCCGCTGGTTAACTTTAAAGGCAAGACTAGGGTTGATGTTGGCGGTAATTAATTCCGATTTCATCGCCTGATAACGTCCCATCCAACCCGCGTCGTATTCGGTTTTTAAACCAAAGGGGCTGTTCAGGCCGATGCCCGCGCGCCATCTGTCATTGATGGCTTTAGCAAAATAAAAGTTAGGGATAAGTCCAATATTACCCGGATCACCACCATTGCCGCCCTTTAGCGCTGTGGGTTTTCCGGTAGGGCTAATGGTCTTTGAGCCGGAGTCAGTAAATTCAGCCGAAGGTATTACGGCATGTCCGCCCAAAGTTAATTGGTTGTCCGGCAAAAACGTCATACCCGCTGGATTAAAGAAAATCGTGCTGGCATCCTCAGCAACCGCCGCCGCACCAGCAAACGCATTGCCCATACCGCTGGCACTTTGCTCAATCAACGCAAAACCACTGGCATTCGCTAAGCCATTTGTGCCTAAAAATACTATGAGTAATGATGATTTTTTTATCATTAATGCGTCTCCCTATAGGCTTTGTGTTCGCCAATCAAGGTGATAAACCGCCTAGTTGGTGAGGCTATATCTCTCTGATTTTGATGTAATCCAGAGTGGTGGTTTGTAAGATAAAGGCCAAAATAACACACTATCAGCCAATATTATAAATTGATGATAGATGATGGGTTTGAGGGGATTTTGTAGCGGGCGGCGTGAAATACAGCTTTTTTCACAGCAAAATGGGGGCGTTGAGTTGTCGGCATTATTTTCGTAGGAGCGAGCAGTTGCTCGCCTTATTGGTGGCAGGCTTTGATACGGATTCTTAAAAAGGGCGGACAGCCGTCCGCCTCTGCAAGGTCGTTATCATTTCATCGCTAACATAAAACCCGCGCTACAAAAAAACACCCGCTCACAATATTGCCCCATCAATTGTGCCGCCTTGCCGGACAAATCCACAAACTGCCGCGCCAAAGCATTATCAGGAATAATGCCAAAGCCGACTTCGTTATGCACCAATACCAAATCGCTAGGCGACTGCAACACGGCTTCTAGCTCAGCTAAAATTTCCGCTTCGGTTTTGCCGTGATACAGCTGGTTGTTTAGCCACATAGTGATGCATTCAATCAGCACAGGACGGTCGACGTTTTGGATGGTTGCTAATAAATTGATGGGTTCTTCGATGGTGATGAATTGGTTTTGCCGCCGTTGTTTATGAACGGCGATACGCTGGCGCAGTTCTTCATCTAGCCATTCGGTGGTTGCCAGATATATCGGTTTTTGTTGGGGATGGTTTTCTAAAATGTAGGATTCTGCTAATCGGGATTTGCCGCTTTTTACGCCGCCGATAAAGAGGGTTTTCATGGTGATGGTGGCTTGGTTGGGTAGGATGGGCTGACGCTAGGAAGCCCATCAAATTAGGCTGCCCAAAGATGGGCTTCCTAGCGTCAGCCCATCCTACATTAGGTTCCGAGCATCATTTGGGATAAATGATGGCGGCGGTTTGTTCTTGGATAACCGCTATGTCATCGGGTTGCAGGTATTGCTCGACGGCGTTGCGGCTGGCTTCGGCTTTTAATAAGCCTTGGGCGGCGGCTAAGCTAAACCACATGTAAGCGCGTTTCATATCGACTTTAACGCCATTTTGGTAGCGGTAGATGTTGCCGAGGTCGTATTGTGCGTCTTTATTACCTGCATTGGCGGATTTTTCTAGCCAATTGATGGCTTCTTTGTAGTTTTGTAATACCCCTAAGCCTTTTAGTAACGCTAAGCCGTAGCGGTAAGCGCCTTCGTTGTTGTTTTTTTCTGCGGAGCTTTTGAAGAGTTTAACGGCTTGGACTAAATCTTTTTTTACGCCGTCGCCTTCTTGATAGGCTACGCCTAGTTGCCATTCGGCATTGGCATCGCCTTTATCTGCACGTTGTTTAATGCTGTTGAATTTGGCGGCTTCTGTTTCTGATACCACGATGTTTTCAACATTTTTTTGGATGACGGTGGTGACAAAAACTAAGGTGACAAAAAGCGGGACAATAAAAATCCACATGGCTTTTAACGGGTTGAGAGTTTTAAAGCGACGCCTGCACATTTTGCAGCGGTATGAGCGATAAAAAAACTTGATAAGGCCAGAGTCGGTGGATCTGAATGGCGATTCCCGGAAGTTTTTTGAGCCACATTTGGGGCAATATTTGTCTCTAACTAAGCTGAATTTTGGTAGTAATTTCATTGTTCAAATGCCCAAAGATTTACAGGGTAAACAGGAGGGTCAGGAAGTTATCCTGTTGTTTTTTATAGTTATAGCGTTTTTATAATGGATTTTATGAGTGCTGGGCCTTGATAAATCAGGCCGCTATAAATTTGTACCAAGCTTGCGCCAGCTTGTATTTTTTCAAGGGCATCAGCTGCCGTGAGGATGCCGCCAGCGGCAATAATGGGGCAGTTGCCGTTGAGTTCGGCGGCGAGTTGCCTGACGACCTCGGTGGCTTTTGCTTTTACTGGCGCGCCACTTAATCCGCCCGCTTCATTTGCTAAAGGATGTCCGCTAATGAGGCTGCGGTCTAGGGTGGTATTGGTGGCGATGACGCCGTCAATGGCAAATTCTAGTAAGAGTTTGGCGATGTGGCTGATGTCGTCGGGCGTTAAGTCCGGTGCGATTTTTAATACTAACGGGACATAACGCTGGTGTATTTGTTGCAGTTTCAGTTGCTCTTCTTTTAATGCCGAAAGCAGGTTTTTGATGTCATCACCTTGTTGTAGCTGCCGTAAGTTTTTGGTGTTAGGTGAGGATATGTTGATGGTGATGTAGCTGGCTAGGGCATAGCTTTTGCGTAAACATATTAAGTAGTCGTCAACGGCATTTTCGATAGGCGTGTCGAAATTTTTGCCGATGTTGATGCCTAAGATGCCGTTGTACTGACATTTTTTGACTTGCGCCACCAGGTGGTCAACACCAAGGTTATTAAAGCCCATGCGGTTGATGATGGCTTGGTGTTCTGGCAGGCGGAACAAACGGGGTTTGGGGTTGCCGGGCTGGGGGCGGGGCGTTACCGTGCCGATTTCTATAAAACCAAAACCTAATGCTGCTAAAGCGTCGATGTGATCGCCGTTTTTATCCAAGCCTGCCGCTAAGCCAACGGGGTTTATAAATTCTAAACCCATGATTTTCACAGGTTGGCTGGCTTGTTGACCATAGGCCAATTGGCTGATCCCTAGAGTGTGAGCGCTATCCAATAACTTTAAGGTGTATTGGTGGGCGGTTTCGGGGTCTAGGGAAAACAATAATGGACGTATCAGAGAATAGGGGTTCATAGCGGATTTTTTATTAATGTAAGCTGGTTAAGCGGTAGGCTTCGGGGTTGATTTGGCTGGGTCGGGATAAGATTAAATCGACCAATAATTGCGCGGAGGCTGGCCCCATGGTTAAGCCATAGCGGTAATGTCCGGCGTTGATGCTGAGGTTTTTAATCTCTGGGTGTTTATCAATATACGGGATGCCGTTTGCCGTGCCGGGCCTTAAGCCAGCCCAGTGGTGGCTTATCGGGTAATTTTTTAGCGCAGGTAACAGTTTTGTGGCGAATTGTTGCAGTTGTTGTCTGACGGCATCGGTTGGAGTTTTGTCGAATTGGCTGTGCTCTAAAGTGCTGCCAACCAAAATTTTGCCGTCACTGCGAGGGATTAAGTAATGGTCGCCATCTAATATGATATGCGGCAGTAATTCGGGTGTGGCGTCGTAAATCAGCATTTGCCCTTTTACTGGGGCGATTGCGGGCACAGGGCTGGCTGGGGTGTTAAAAAATTGTTTGAATAAGTCACCCGTCCACGCGCCTGCGGTTATCACCAGTTGATTGATGGCTAATTTACCGAGGTTGGTGGTGATTGAGTCGATTTGGTCACCCGCTAGGTTGATGGTGCTGGTTTGGCAATTTTCATAAAACACCACGCCTTTATTGATGAGGTCTTGTTTTAAGGCTTTTAGCAAACGCGGGTTGCGGGCTTGGGCGACTTCAGGTAACCACAGCGGGTTTTCGGCTTGGGTATCCAGCTGTGTGAAGAAATCGGCAGAGGCGGGCGCATGGGCGATGTTGTGGCTGTCGCACCAGCTTGTTGCTGCGGCTAAATCTGGGTTTTTGGTGATTAATAAGCCGCAACGCCGCCAGCCAGTATCTAATCCGGTATCGGCGAATAATTGTGAGGCGAGGTTGGGGTACATCGCCAAGCTGGCTAGCACCAAGTGGTTAATCGCGGCATTTTGTTGCCATGGATAAAGCGGCAATAAAATGCCGCCGCCAGCCCATGAGGATTCTTGGCCTAGGGCATTTTTTTCTATGACTGTTACCGTTGCACCCGCTTTTAAAAATTCGCGTGCGGTCAATAGGCCAATAATGCCGCCGCCTAAGAGGGTAATGTCTTGGTTTTTTTTCATGATAAGTGACAAAACTAAAATTCGTAGTTACGCATTATAACTTATGTTAACCACACAATTTCTGCGATAAAAAAATACCAATAATGCCGTAGTCTCCGGGCAGTTTTTAAATTGGCTTTTCGGGGTTAGCGCTGAGGAGGCTTTCTCGCAAGTATGCCCAGCTGGCGGTTTGGATAGATTAAGCCCTTTTAAATTCCATTTTTAATCGGTATCGATAACGGCTGTTGCCCACTAAATTGGCGGAAAGAGGGCCAATTAAAAACGCTTACACTAAATTTAGCTGCAAGTTCCGTTGAGTCGAAACTATAATACAGGGGTTATTTTACGGAATGGCGTGATTTTGTCTTTATTAAAAAATAACCAAGGCGTTTAGTTGGTTTTGTTGTTTTTTTTAAACAACTGTCAATTTGTTTGGCAATAAGTATTACTTATTGAAATATAAGGTATTGATGGTTTTTTAGATTACATTAAAACTTGTGATGGAATAGGATTACTGTTACCATCAAACTGTGGTTGACACGTTGTTGTAAAAAAACAAAACTTAAGAATAATAACCTCTAAGGGGAAAACGATGATGAAAAAAACAAATATCTGTTTAGCTGTTACCGCCGCATTAACAATGGCAACTGTGGTGGTTGCCCCACAAGCTGCTGCACATTCAAAAGCTAAAAAACACAGCCACCGCGCTATGACTTATGTAGCGCCAAGCTCAGCAGAGCGTATGGCTGAAGCTGCAAACAATAAAGTTGAAGCGTTAGAAGCCCAATTGCAAGCGATGCAATATGAGTTACAAGCACTAAAAGCCCAAAAAGGCAGTTCAGTAAGCAGTGTTGAAGCTGAAAAAGTACAAGAGTTGGATCAGTGGATGCACTCTGTAAAAGCGAAACCTGTTTCTAGCAAAGATAAAAATGACAGCATGGTTTTCTTCCGTGGTGGTTTTGGCTACAACGACCAAGTTAGAAATGACTTGTTAACAGGCAATCAGTTTGCTGGCAATTACTTAGGCACTGGTGCTGGCGTTACTAGCCAAGAAGGTTGGTACACAGGCGCTGGTTTCGACTTCAGCTTGACCGATGATGTTTGGGGCATGCTGAACAACACCGAAGTGATGGCTGAGTTGATGTTTGAATACAAAAACTTTGGTAAAAAAACTTTCAGCAGCACCAACCCTATTTCAGGCGCTTTGCAAGGTTCTCCTGATTCTAATGCCCCAGCATGTACGTTGATTAACTTGGCGGCAAATGGTGGTACTGGCGGCCCTGGCGTTGGTCTTGGTAACTCTGCAGCGGCAGGCACTGCAAGCTGTAACAGTGTAACCGTCACCCAATTCACCCTAACCGCCGCCCCAAAAATCAAATTTATGAAAGGCAGTGCTTTCAGACCTTGGATTATCCCAGTTGGTTTGGGCATCCACGTTATCAGCCCGCCATCTAACGGTGTAACCGTATTAAATCCAGGCGCTATGTTTGCTGCTGGTGCGGAATACACTATCTGGAAAGAAATTAAATTAGGTATGGATGCCCGTTACCATTGGACTGGTTATGATGCCGATGGTGTAAACACCAACGGCTTGACTGCTGGTGGTTACCTCGGTATCGGTTTCTAAGCACAACGCTTACGTAATCCAAAGCAAACAAAAAGAGGGCGTAACAGCCCTCTTTTTTTGTGCCTGATTTTTTTTGAATGTTACACTTTAAGGTAATAGGCGCTAAGCCTTGCATTTGTCCATGCCATTTCTTGCTGATTAACACGCTTAATCCAACTAATCGATGAAAACCTTATATCCAGAGCTTCTTCCTTATCACAGCTTTTTTTTAGAAACCGATAGCCTGCACCAAGTTTATGTCGAACTTTCCGGCAATCCCGATGGCATTCCGGTGATTTTTCTGCATGGTGGCCCGTGTTCTGGCACTAAACCCGACCATCGGCGTTTCTTTAATCCGGAAAAATACCGCATTATCCTGTTTGACCAGCGCGGTTGCGGGCAATCAACGCCTTTTGGTGAATTAGTCAACAACAGCACCCAAGATTTAATCGATGATATGGAAGCTATCCGCCAGCGATTAGGCATTCACCAATGGCTAGTATTCGGTGGTTCTTGGGGTGGCGCGTTGGCATTGCTTTATGCCCAACAACATCCGCAAGTGGTGAGTGGCTTGGTGATTCGCGCGGTGTTTTTAGCGCGTCATAAAGATTTGGCGTGGTTTGCAGGCGATGGCGCAGGAAGGATTTATCCAGAAACCTGGCAAGCTTTGTTAGCCAGCTTACCCAGCCAGTATCAAGACGATTTTCTTGCTGGCTTATGCGACCTGCTATGGGGCGAGGATGAAACCGCCAAGCAGCAAGCGACCCGTGCTTGGATGGCGTGGGGCGCGCATGTTGCCTTAGGTAATTGGTATCAGCCAGAAAAACTGCCGACCTTGATTACTGAGCAGATGGTAAAACAGGCGAAAATGGAATTGCATTATGCCCGCAACCACTATTTTTTCAGCGAAAACCAAATTCTTGATAACTGCCCGCGCATCCAAAATATCCCCACCGTTATCATTCATGGCAGACAAGATTTGCTTTGCCCTTTAGAAGCCGGCATGGCCTTGCATCAAGCCTTGCCGGATGCCGAATACATCGTGTTACCCAACGCCGGACACATCGCCCAAGGCGCGGAAATGATAGACGCATTGGTAACGGCGACTGACGATTTCGCTGAGAACGTGCTTTAGCGCGGAGCTCAGAAACCGGATGGTCTTTTGGAGCGCGGGCATCTTGCCCGCAAC
>CAIYRS010000068.1 GCA_903928685.1 uncultured Methylococcaceae bacterium | reverse complement strand
ATGCGGATGGGCGTTTTTTCTGTGGCAAAAGCCAAGTTCGATAGCAGCCAAAACACGATAATCTTGCTGTAAAAATTCATAATTCACTCCATTTTAAATTGCTAATTGTTGGTTTCCTTGCGGGTAATCCGCATATAAACCAAGACAACTAAACCTAAGGCCGCTAATGCCATTTGCCAACGCACATCCACGGCAGCTAGTTTTTGTCCGGCAAATTCTGGGATTTGCAAGGACCTAGCTAAGGCTTCAGCATCCGTCAACCGCTGATAACGCAAGCCTGCTTCTGCACTTAGGGCTTGCAGATAACTTTCCTGCAAGGCCGTCAAATGCTCACTACCTAAGCTGCTATCATTCCCAAACGGCGCGTTGCGGGCGTTATAGCCTTGGATTTTTTCCGGGTTCAAATCCGATTCGCCAAAAGTCGAGCGGTGCGGCACGTCATCGGGGCGGTAAAATCCGTCAGGCTCGCCTTTGTTGTTAAACTTTGGGATAGACACGGCTTGCAAGCCGCCTGCGCCGATAATCATGCCTTTGGCCTTACCTTTGACGGCGGCAAAATCGCTGCGGTAACGCGGGTTGACGGGTGGGGCTTCCTGACCATCGGTGATGAAAATAACGTGGGTATCGAGTTTTTCCAGCATCTGTAAGGTGTTCAACAAACCGATAGCGATACGGCTATCCGCCGCCCACGCCATGCGCCAATCGACTTGCGCCAAGGCCGTATCAATTTCATTGAAGCCTTGGCAAACTTCTATCGGCTCGAACAATAAGGTCGAACGCCGTTCCGTGAACAAACCTAAGCCGACTTTCGATTGGCAAGGCAGTTTTGCCAATAAGCCGCGCAAGCTGTGCTTGACGTATTCCAAACGGCTGACTGTTTGTCCGTCCAGTTGGTAATCGGCTGCGTTCATGCTGCGGGTGATGTCGATGATGAAAGTGACATTGTAGATAGGGCGCGGCTGGTTTTGGGTCGGACGGATGAAGGCGACCAGCATGGCGATGCAGGCTAGGCTTAATAGCCAGAAGCGGTGGTTTTTTAAATAGTTTGAGAACATAAATACCCTCGTTCCCAAGCTCCAGCTTGGGAATGCAGTGTAGGAAGCTCTGGCTTCCCATCATGAAGTTCTCGAAGCTGGAGCTTCGGCTACTGCGTTCCCAAGCTGGAGATTGAGAACGAGCGGATTCTGTCTACGGCAAACCCCTAGGAAATCCCGGCACCGTCGTCCACAACTGCGATTTCTGATTAACCGGACTTTCTTCTTCATTACTGATCTTGTCCATTTCCGGCAACAAGTGCATGGCGACTTCCAAGTTATATTTGGCATCCCAAAGCTGGCTGTCCAAAGCCAAGGCTTGGCGGTAAGCTTGTTTCGCCAAGGCCAGCAAGGGCATGGCTTCATTAACCGCCATCGCTTCGGTTTTGACCACTGCCAAATGCAGATAAATATTGCCTAAGTTATAACGGATTTTCGTCTGCAAGGCCGGATCGGGGGCGTCTAAAATCAGGTTTAAGGTCGCCAAGGCTTCGTCATAACGCTGTTGTTTCTTGAGCGCCATCGCCCGCGCCAAACGCACTTCCGGCGCGTCGTTGACGATTTTATCCAGCGGCACGTCTTTACCCGCTGTCATGTCGGTAATGGCATGATTGCTTTGGCTGATGCCGACCAGCGTCCAGATTTGCACTAGCATCGCCGCCGTACCTAAAAGCAACACGCCCCATAAAACCCATGCTTTGCTCATCGTTTCACCTCAAAAAATTTCACCGCCAGCAACATCGCCAACAAGCCTGTCGCCCATAAATAACAATCGCCCGACAAATCGCGTTTGGGGATGCGTTCGCGGTAATGCAGCGGCGCGTGTTCCAGACGGTTAATGTCGGCGATGGCTTGCTGCATGGCATCGGGGCTTTCAGCTTGGTAGGCTTGATACGGAATGTTCAGGCTGGAGAAAAACAAATGCAGGTAACGCTCCGGCATCGCCCCGGCATTGTCGTCGCGTGGGTCTTGCGGTTTATCAAAAATACCGGGGCTGTTGGCGGTGCGTAAAAACAGCCAGTACAAACGGATGTTTTGCCGTTTGAAAGCCAAACGCAATTGCAATTCGCTGTCCGGGTCTATCGCCGCCGCACCGTCCGAAACTAACAAGACAATCCGCGAACCGCTCAAAGGTTGGTCTTTAAACAAATCCAAAGCCATGCTCAAACCCTTGCTGACATGGGTGTACGCCAAAGCGGGCGTGGCGGTGGCGTTGATCGCCGCGTGTATCGCAGCTTTGTTGTCAGTCAGCGGCAACACAAACAACGGCGCGGTGCTGTATTCGGCTATGCCGAGCAAATCGTGTGGGCGTTGTTCGACAAAGTCACTTAACAAACGCCGCGCCGCCGTGGCTTTGGATTCGTTCGCACCATCCTGGGTTTTGCCCGCAAAGGTGTTGTCCATGCTGTTGCTACGATCTAACAGCAAAACGATGTTCGCGCCATAAGCAATGCGCTCGCGAGTTTGTTCGGTTTGATGAAGACCCGCCAAGCCCAACACCAAGGCGGCCATCGTCGCCATCGCGCAGACCCGCAACACCACCGAAATGGTCTGCGACAGCGGGTCGATGGGCAATATCTGTAACCACGGGTAAGTGCTAGGTTGGATGCCGCTATTAAAGAGCGGCAACACGGTCAACAACAGGCCCGCCAGCCACCACGGCGTATCCACAGCCAGATTCACATCAGCCCCGTTCCAACACCAGACACGCCGCGCACAGTTGGCGCAAAGTTGCCAACGTTCCATTGGGGTTTGGCGGCTTATCGCTGAAAAAACACTGGTTCGAGGTTTGGAAAAACCACCGCAGTTGCGCGTCAGCCACT
>CAIYRS010000067.1 GCA_903928685.1 uncultured Methylococcaceae bacterium | reverse complement strand
TTAATTTCAAAAAGATAACAATGTCGTAGGGCGTATTAGCGATAGCGTAATACGCCGGATGCTTGAAATCCAACATGCGGTGCAATACGGCTATCGCCTATTGCACCCTACAGCAGGCGTTTTACGGTTTTTTAAAAATTTGATTTTAAAAGTAATTTCATTAACTTAATGGCAGTCATAGGATGTGCTGTACCCAAAGGGCATAAAAGGAACGAAGCGCATCTGTCGAGTTTTTACGCGATTGATGCGCCTCCTGTTGTCGGCACATCCCATATTATCCTATTGAAAAACAATAATAATTCCTTAACTTAATGGCAGTGACACCGGAGCGTGGGAACTATAAAGCCGACGTAATCAGCACCAAAATGTCGGGTTACGCTATCGCTAACCCGACCTACAAATTTTGTTCGTGTGTTTTCGTGCCGTTCGTGGACAAAACAAACAGCGATTAAGAATTCAAAACCCTATTCGGCTTTTTATTGATAACCGGGCTTGGCTGTTTTTCTATTTTTAGAGTTTCAGCATTCAGTTTTGCAAGAATAATAACAAAACTGACAAAGTGCCAAGGTAGATCAAAATAAGACAGGCTTAAAAACGCCCCGCCAACCAAATAGGCTATAAAACTGATTTGCAGCATTTTCGCTAAAAAATGGATGTTACTCAGCTCAGGGTTGTCTTTTGAATCCTTAATAACCTTCATCAGCATTCGCCAGCTTAAGAAATAAATCAGTAAGAACATCATCAATCCCGGCCAACCATGATCGCCCAAAACCGCAAAATAAATACTATGGGCGGCATGGTGATCTAAGGGATTTGGGGCGTAAAGCAGGAATGTTTCTGAAGTCCAATGGTTAAAGCCCATACCCAAAAAGCGGTCATTGGCGACATTTATCGCGTAATACCAAGCGTTGATGCGCCCCATTGCCGAGTCGTCTTGCTCGTAGGTTTGGATGGTATCCATACGCTTATACCAAGACTCCGGCATCATGCTTAAAATAATCACGGTCATGATCGCCATGACAATGCCAATAGAAACTTTCTTTTTACTTTTAAACCAAAAAAACAACACCACCGCGCCAAAGGCCAGAAACGCGCCGCGCGATTGCGTGCCTATCGCCGAAAAAAAACTTAACGGGATGGAAAACAGCCACGCCAACCTGACCCAGCGATTGCTAGAAATCCTGTACAGGTAAGCCATGATGGGGATAACCATTAAGGTAGCAATCGCCAGTTCATTATTGCCTTCAATAAAGGTACCTTCCGGCCCCCAAACAATGAAGTTGCCGCCATGTAAAATGGTAAAAACCCCGCCTTTGACTGAATAATAGCCCATTGATACCGCAATCACGGTCAGCAGTTGGTTAAGTTGCTTTAAATCCGCTATCAACATCATGGTAAAAAAAACTACTAACTGGATTTTGATTACCCGCGTGAATTCAAACAACGCGCCATCGGGGTAAAAGGCAAAAATCGTGGTTATCCCCATATACGTGATAAATATCAGCCAGATAACGGTAATGGCATTTATCGGGAACATTTTGGTTTGCTTGGAAAAAACCATCGAGATAATCAAAGTTATCGCCGTAATGTAGGCAAATGGCATGCTGTAAGCAAACCCGTACGCCAAGCGGTGCGGATTCATATAGCTTAGCCATGACCATAACAGGATGCCGATATACGGTTTTTTAAGCGTATACAAACAACCAAAAATTACGATCAGGGTGATTATCAGGTCGCGCATAGTGTTTTTAGTTTTGGGAGGTTTTCGATGGGAATAGGTACAACGTCGCCACCTTAATTACCGGATTTGTACATACGGATCAGCCTTAGCATAAACCGTAATGGTGTCGTATCCCACGGGGTAAAACGGGGTAATTGCCAAATATCGCTGTGTTTATCGGCAACGCCCCAGCGGGTGGAGAATGCCGCCTGATAACCGCAATCGGCAATCAATTGGCGATGTTCGGGCAGATAATCATCGCCGGGTTTGCCATTAGGATAAGCAAAATAACGCAGTTTGGTCGCCAATAATTGTTGTAAAAATAGCTGGTTATCAAGCACTTCTGCTTTAGCATCCGCTGCCGCGAGTTTCGCCATAATGGGATGGCTGACGGTATGCCCGCCGATTTCCATACCGCTTTTTTGTAACTGTATTAATTGTTCGGAAGTCAGCATTAAATCATCTGGTAGCGATTGTACCTGCTGTTCCAAGTAACGGGTGCATTCAAGCCGCTGCGGATAAGGCAGGTGCTTTATGGCTTTGATGATTTGCTGGGCGGCAGCGCGTTTTTTTTGCGGGGTATCGATGTCATAGCTGGTTAAGCCGATGGCAGTAAGATCCAGTTGCGGCAAGCTACAGGCACGGACGGCTTCGATAACGGTATCATTCCACATGCGACCGCCATCCAAATAACCGGAGGCGATAAAAAATGTCGCCGATAAGCCAAAGCTTTTTAATATCGGTACGGCGTTATGCAGGTTGTCGGCATAGCCATCGTCAAAGGTAATGGTAACTGCGCGGGGCGGCAACGTGCCTTGCTGCAATCCCGCTAAGGCTTCAGGCAAGGGCAGCACGTTAAAATAGCGCGACAATAACGCCATCTGCCAAGTAAATGCTTGCTTATCCACTTCGCCCGGACGCATAAAATCCGCTTCGTCCAAGACCTGATGGTAAATCAGGATAAACAATTTTTTATCTTTGCCGAGACCGGAAGCAATGGTCGCCAAGGGCTGTAAGCAGCCTAAAAGGAAAGAGAGCATATCGGTTATTTGGATTGCAACGAGGGTGCGCGGAGTATAAGGCTTTTGCTTGAGCTTGTCGTTTTTGATTAGCTGGCGATTGCACTAGGGGGTGTTCTCAATTGAGCCATATTACCGTGGAAACCAAGCAGAGCATGGCCAGATAATTCCTTGCCAAGCGTTCATAGCGTGTGGCCACACGCCTGAAATGCTTTAACTTCTGGAATAACCGCTCAACCAGGTTA
>CAIYRS010000066.1 GCA_903928685.1 uncultured Methylococcaceae bacterium | reverse complement strand
GACTAAAAATATTACAATCCACGATTTATCAATGACATATACTCTTTATTTCCATATGGCGGCTTTCGCTGACGGAAAATGGAACTTCGAACCGGAGTAGGGAGAAGTTAGTTCCGTTAGTCCCGCGAAGCCCTTATCGCAACCGGCGTTTTTTCGAGCATGCTTTTCGCGAAGAATAAAATGCAACCGGGCGATGGTGAGGGCGTAGAGTCAGTGGCACGATGTCCCGATCCCCTTGTTGGGTCGGGACGATATTGTGACAGGACGGCGCGGGCTTGCGAAGCAATCTAACCGTCGCGTAGTTTTTGCGGATTTTCGGGCAGGACGCCCGGAAAATCTTTACGCAAAAATAGCGACTCGCTTAAGCCCGCACGAAGTGCGGTAGCTGTGGTTTAAAACCACCGACTTTTAGTCGTTTTATCTTTCAGTCGGCGGTTTAGTCCGCCGATATTCAACCCACCAGCTTTTAGCTGGTGGTTGTTGAGTAAAAAAATCCTAAATGATGTTTAATATATTTTGTATGACAAAAGATTGGAGTAAGGATAAGCAGTAATCAGCATTATAGGTTGCAGATATTACAGCTTTTGCAGGTTATAGTCCGAGTGATTTTAAAACTTGGCATACCTACGAAAAACTCATGACTAGGTAATTCTGAGTATCTTTCGAGAAAACCGGGGTTTATTTGCAACTTAGCTGTGCGTTAGATTTTACCCATCAAAGTGCATCGGCGATTCAATTTCATCCCCACGTTCAATGTGCCTGAGCTACCGATGCGATTGTTGCTTATTCCCCACTCGCTTTTAAAAAAAAATGAACATTGTCTCCGGTTGCCGCCGCATGGGACTGGATAAACTCGGCAATTTTCCATGTCGCCGCCTTAAGCGTTTTGGCTTCGGGGTTGATGTAGCCGCCAGTCACGTCGTTATCCGTTTTGTGGTTTGCCAGCGCTTTTAATAAAGAGAACGGTATCATTGCTGCTTCGCCAATAGTTAAAAAAGTTCGTTTTAGGTCGTGACTTGAAAACTCAATACCCGTTTTCTTGCAAATTTCCGCGATGGGTTTCCTAGGTATATTCATTACGCCATCTTTAGAATCGCCAGGGAAAACAAAACGGTTATCGCCGGTTAACGCTTGCAAGCCTCTGAAATAGGGTTTGATTTGTGGCGCAATGTAGGCGGTAAAATCGGTATGGTTTTTGGTGTCCCTGGCAATAAAGCAATCGTTTTTAAAATCAACATCTTTCCATTCTAAATAGCGGACGTCCTGATCCCGTAGCCCTGTATGTAGCAAAAGTAGCAAGTACACTTTGGCTTTCTCATTTTCCAAACTTAACACAGCGGCATACCAGTCTTTCAGGTTATCACTGGAAACCATGCGTTTTTTGCGTTTGGGTTTTGCCCATAAACCGCCATCACGCAATACGTCAACCGGGTTTTCTTCTAGTGCCTTAAGTGCGTCAACGGCATATTTCATCAACAGGCGCAACACGCGCATTTTGTTGTCCCTGCCGCCTTCAAGCTGGTTACGACGTGTCATCACCATATCACGGGTAATGGTATCAATTGGCTTGTTCATCCAATCTGAAAAGCCTTGATTCATTTTTTTGGTGTAATCGAGTTTCGATGCTTCCCTTAAGTCCCTTTTGTCCGTCAGGTATCTGTTTAATAATTCTTGCAATGTGATACCACGAATACGTTGTTTACGTTTTTCTTCGGTAGGGTCAATACCTTGTGCCAATTCGGATAAAGCGGCTTGAGCCAACTTGCGGGCATCGGTAGGAATCAAATCTGGAAAACGACCTAAGGTAATTCGTCGCGTTTTACCGTCACTGGTTTTTTTAAGGACGACAAATGATTTATTGCCGCTGGAACTCACCCTGCAAATGAGTTTCGGACAGTCCGTGTCGTAATAGTCTTCACGATCTTTATTCTTTGGTAAGGGTAGGTCTCTAATTGCTGCTTTGCTAAATCTTATTTTTTGCATGTTTAATCTCTCCATATCCGGGCAACCCTGGGGCAACCTCAGGGCAACTTTTTAACGCTATTTTAAGTATACTAGCGAATACTGGAGAAAGGTGAAATAAATATTTATTTTATTAAATACAATCAGTTAATATTAATTCTCTTGGTGCATTATTGGGTTATAAAATATAGAGCGGGTGACTGTTAATCACTAGGTCGGCGGTTCGAGCCCGTCCGGGGGAGCCAAGTAAATCAAGGGTCTGTAGCAATACAGACCCTTTTTTTTTGCCTTGCGTCCGGTCAATTTCCGGTACTGTTGGCTATTGGGTCACTGGCTCGGCTTTTCTAAATTCAAGCAGATTTGCTTGTCCTTATAATATTTCCCCCTAGATTCATTTAAATATTACCTGACAAAATTGTAGAGTATCAATCGCTCGATAATCAAATTTAAGAAGTGAATGAAATTATTTTACAACGTGTGAAAAACTACCTTGCTATGGTTATTAAAGCCCGTTAGCATCTGCAACTAGATAGTTACATAGAATTGCTACTTACTGTAAATCTCCACTCAAAATTTGGTAACTCTTTTTTCTGAATATTAACTTTTAGTTTCAAAAAAACATCAAATTAACTAATCCTAGTTTTGCCACTGACATTCCAAGTTTTTTTGAAAATCAATAATTCAATTCTTTCTGAAATCCAGTCGATAAAATTTTCTTGCAGAGTAAATATCTAATGCTGATAGTATTAATCTGAACCATGATAGACACTCCATCAAGCATATGTAGGCTTTGCTCAATAGTTTCCAATCCATTTATATCAGGAGAAATAAGGCCTTGTGATACTCCGTTTTATTATTCAAAGTCGTTTATTACAATCCCTGCACTTGGAGCTCTTTGTTTAGGTCATGCAATGATTGTTTCACGTCAGCATTATTCGTCTTTGCTAAGTATGGATGCTATTCATAGAAAAGAATTTGAATCCGTTTGTATTTCTCTCGAATCCGTTTGGCCTACTTTTGATTTGACGTTTGCCGAACATGGCTCTTCTTGTTTTGATAATGCAGGGCCGTGTATTGCCCACACTCATATTAATATAATACCAAATGTTCAGGAAAACATGCTGACTCTCCAGAACTATGGGCACACACTTATCGCAACGGGATCATTGGATTCTTTACCAAATATGACTGATGCCTATTTTTTGATTGGCAAAAAAGACAACTGGTTTCTTTACAACACGGGTTCAGCGCCTTCCCAACACATAAGGCAACTACTTTATGCTTCTTATGATCTTCCTCATTGGGATTGGCGATTGTTGCCGAACGAGGAACTTGCTGAGGCAACACTTAATGAATGGAATTTACTTTTTAGACTTAAATAACCTATGAATTTAAGAAAACTCCACAAGAAAATCGCATCATTAGCTAGCCTCACTAAATCCAATGAGGTATTAACAAATATTGATGATGATTGTGCTGTTATAAGTATTGGTGGCGAATCTGATGTTCTAGTCATTACAACTGATTTTATTAACAGCAGCCCGGCGATTATTGAGCTTGGCAAAGGTTCTTGGTATCACCTTGGGCAATTAGTTGTTTGCCATAACTTGGCTGATCTTGCTTGTTCTGGTTGTGCGCCACGCTTTTTTATGTCTGGAATTTGCGCTCCAAAAGACACAACAAGTGAAGAATTGTTAGAGTTTATAAGAGGGGTTTGCGACTCTTGCAAGTTATATAATTGTGCTTTAATTGGCGGCGACACAAAATTTGGACGAACACGCTCTATTTATGGCACTGCTTTAGGTACACCTTTTGGGACAGGCGGAGCATTTTTAAGAACACAGGCTAAGCCTGGATATACAAATAAAAAATAAAGAAGCCTTTAGAATAGCAGCTTGCATAGTCAAATTACATAGAGCCATTGAAAAGCCATATCCCAGCCTATCAAGGCCAGGATATGACAAATTCTATCATCACTTAAAAATCATCCCGCATAACCACTTGCCCGTTACGCCGATAACTGGCCTTGGGCGGATTGTAGTGGTCAGATTCAGGATAATCATCCAGTGTTATCACATGACCCCCAAACGCCTTTAGCACGAACCTGTCAAACGGCTCTTTAGGCCAATGAAGCAAAAATGTCTCGGTTTCTTCCACATACGCATCATAACATTGGTTACTTTTGATCATCGTTACCCAGTTTTCCCTAGCCAATTCCACCACTAATCCGACAGATTCACGCCAAGTGGTCATATTGGTGCTTAAAGGATAGGTGCTGATTAACAAAAACCGCTGTCCCTTCTGATCCAAGCAGTCATAGATGTTCGCTCTCAATAAACATTTTAGGAAAATCCCCTTCAGATAGAATTCGTTGTCCACCAAATGCCTGTTATGGTGTCATAAAACACCAGCAACCCTATCAACCACAAGTGGCTGTGTAGCCTCTTTTGATTGGTGTGGAGAGATGGTATCTACGCTGGACTAATGGCACGAAATTCTCTCTACTCAGTTTCGAAGTTCGATGTGTCGTTAGCGTCGGCGCAAAACAACCCCATCAACACCCATCATCATGCGCAAAACGCACTCGCTCTTCCGCCGAACGCCCTAACGCTTTAGCAAACCAAGGTGGTGGCGCAGCAAACACGCTTTGGAATTCTTTTAATTGCTCAACCGCATCAATCACATCTGGCACTTTAATCGGGTAAATATCGGCGCGGATGACTTTTGCCGCCGCCGGGCCGCCGATGGATTGCACAAACAACACATGGCAATCTTTGATTAAATTGGCGCGGAACAAATTGCGGTCTTCGGCATCGTCGGCTTCGATGGTCGAACGAATATCAATCAAACGGTAATCGGTCGCCGACAATTGATAAACCAAAAAGCGGATGCACGAACCAAAATGTCCATTCACCAACGCGCCGCTGTTCGATCCCACGGCAACGCGGATGGATTCCGGCAAATCGCCGTCTTTATACGGTTGCGCGGTCGGCAAATCTTCGTCTTCCGCCTCATCGCCCCAGAGATAGCGCACCGCCAGCTTGATGTTGGCTAAACCGATGCCAATGTCTTCGCCGTCTTCTTCTCCATCCAAACTGCCTAAGCCCGTTTTTAAATTGGTGACGGTGACAGACTTAAGTTTTTCGTCGCTCAACGGCGAGCCGACGCGTTCGTGCAAAATGCCCAAAATTTTGGGGATGTCCACACCCGGCAACACGCGGGTGGCGAGGGCGATGCGTAAAGCGAGTTCGCGGGGTAATGCGTCCATGTTAGCTCCTAAGATTAAGACTGGTTTGTTGCGAAAAGTAGTTTGAGGATAGGGCGGGTTGAAGCCAAATCCAGCGCGGTGAAATCATCGTGATTTTGCAAACGAGCATCCGCACCCGCTGCTAGCAATTGCTTAACAACCGCTTCTCTGCCACTGGAAGCTGCGTACATCAACGCCGTCGCGCCGGAAGGGGTGTTTTGGTAATTCAGGTTAATGCCTGCATCAAGCAAAGCGGCAATGCAATCGCTGGCCTGGGCATAACAAGCCGCCCATAAGGCGTTATTGCCGTATTCATCCAAGGCATCCAGCGGCGCGTGTTGGGCAAGTAGAAAATTCACCACATCACAGCGACCTTGTTGGCTGGCGAGAATCAGTGGCACCACGCCCGATGAATTGGGCTGCGTCGGCTGGGCAACCGAAAAATAGTGGTTTTGCAGCCAATCCCAAATAGCCGTCTCCATTACGCGGCCTGATGAGATTCTTTCCAACTGGCATAACCGCCCGCCAAGCTGTAGACGTCTTTAAAACCAAAATCGCTGAAAAATTCGGCAAGATGCTCGCTGGCGTGTCCGTAATAACAATAAATCAACAAACTGCGTTGCTTATCACCGCGTTTCACCAGCGATTCTTTCAAACCTTCGTGTACATGCAAGGCATCGTCCAAATGCCCCGCTTTGTAATCTTTCAGATCTCGGCAATCCAAAATCAGCGGCTTGGCGGTTTTTATCAAGTTTTCAGAATCGGTAACGGAGAGGGTTTTAAATTTCATAGTCGTGTTAATGACATTGCGCGTCATTCCTAGCTAAATGGATTGTCGGAAACCCGACAAAATCGATGGTCTTGTCGGGGTTTAGAGTGGTTTTTGCGAACTTAGCTAGGACATTTCAAGCAGTTATGGATAGCTAAGTTGATTTGCTATAGCAAAGCAATTTTTTTGCCAAGAGGCGAAAAGGCTTGATTTAAGTGGATTATCGGACAAAAAAAAGCACCTTATCCGAGAATATATGATGCCTAAGTGCTTTGCTGAGGAGAAATGAAAAGGGTGTTTGATTAATATTAGGCAGTAATGATGCCAGTTTTAATTTTTCAATTTATTTTGGCTTAAATTAATGGTGTTTTAGGTAATCTACAAAATCCATCGAAAAGTACTTCATAATGGGTAATATTGATATTGATATTGATATTTTTTTTCATAAAAAATTTGGTGTTTTTACAGGTGACCCTGTAGAGAAAATCATACTCAGCTTGCGGACATACAGCTATAGCGCTTCTGTTACAATAGCCATTCCAATAGTTTTAACCTACCGATGTTATGAAGCCCATCAAATTTCCAGAGCTTGAACAATTGGAACGTGTGATCGCCGCCTTTGGTGACCGGGCCACTACCCAAATTATTGACCGCATCCAGCACAAGCACCTAAATTTCCCCATTTATAGTATTTCTATAGGCTCAAAAGCCCCCGATGCGCCCGTGTTGGCATTTTTTGGCGGTGTCCACGGCTTAGAAAAAATCGGCACAGAAGTCATTCTGAGTTACATGGAAACCCTGAGCCACTTAATGGACTGGGATGAGGAATTTTTAGCGCGATTAGAAAAAACCCGGCTAGTGTTTGTGCCAATCGTCAATCCTGTCGGCGTTTATCTCCGCACCCGCTCTAATGGAAATTGCGTGGATTTGATGCGTAACGCCCCTGTGGAAGGTATTGGTAACACGCGTTTATACAGCGGGCAACGCATCACCCCGCATTTGCCGTGGTATCGCGGTGATGAAATGCAGATGGAAAAAGAAGCCTTGGCCTTGTGCGATGTGGTTGACCAGCAATTGTTCAACTCGCCGTTGTCGATAGCGGTGGATTTACATTCTGGCTTTGGTATGCGCGATTATCTTTGGTTTCCCTACGCCTCCCGCCGCACCCCGTTTCCGTTTAGTGCCGAAAGCTTGGCCTTAAAGGAACAATTTGACCGTAGCTATCCGCATCACATCTATACCATTGAGCCTATGTGCCGGGAATATGTGATTAATGGCGATTTATGGGATTATCTGGTCGATGATTTCAGTCAGCGTACTAATGTTGGGCAAGTGTTTTTGCCACTCACTTTAGAAATGGGTTCCTGGCTATGGTTGCGGAAAAGCCCGCTGCACATGTTTTATCGCTATGGGCTATTTCATCCGTTACTGCCACACCGCTTGCACCGGGTATTTAGACGCCACTTAACCTTGTTTGATTTTCTGCATCGCAGCTTATTAAGCCCAGACCAATGGGCGTTTTTGGATGCGGCAAGCAAGCAGCGTTATCAAGAAAAAGCCAATGGACTTTGGTATGCAGACTGATAAAACACGGCATTGGCTATTACTGCGCGGTTTGGCGCGAGAATCCGGGCATTGGGGAGATTTTATCGGCAAACTGCAAGCGGCTTATCCTAACGATACCATCAGCGTTATCGATTTGCCCGGCACAGGCGTTTACCATCAGCAAGCTAGCCCCAGCTCCATACCGGCAATCACTGAAATCGTCCGCGATACTGCCCGCCAACAAGGCTTGCTGACGACACCAGTAACGGTATTTGCCGTATCTTTAGGTGCTATGGTTGCCTGGCAGTGGCTGCAAACCCATCCTGAAGAGATTGAATCCGCTGTGCTAGTCAACACCAGTTTTGCCAACTTAAGCCCCGTCTACCATCGCATCCGTTGGCAAAGTTTTGCGGCGTTTTTGGCAGTCTTACTGCAAACCGACATCGCCAAACGCGAGCGGGCAATCGTGGCTTTAGTCAGTAACCGCAGCAGCCATTACCAACAAACTGCCGAACAATGGACGGCAATTCAGCAAGCCCATCCCATCCACTTCAACACTTTTTTAAGGCAGATTATCGCTGCCGCCAGCTATAAACCCTCTTACAATCGGCCTAGCAAAGCAGTGATATTGTTAAATAGCTTAGGTGACCGTTTAGTATCGCCAAAATGCAGCCTAGCGATTAAAAACCACTACCAACTGCCACTGTTTAGCCATCCTTGGGCGGGGCATGATCTGACTTTGGATGATAGTGATTGGGTGCTGGCAACGCTAACTGTAAATTGGCGGCAGTGACAAGCAAACGCTTAGGTATTCGCTCGTTCACAAGTGTATTACAATCCCCCACATCACTATCCTAAGCGCTGCTAATCGCCTCCTGCAAACGTAAGGATAGCTTTATCTAAACAGCGGGCAACCCGCAGGCATTTAATTATGACGGCTTGTATGGCAACTATGCACAGCGAGCGAATAAGGAATATCACATGACTAATAACAAACCACAGCACATTGTCGTTATCGGAGCAGGGCTTGGTGGCTTATCTGCCGCTATTTCTTTGGCATCCGAAGGCTTCACCGTTGATTTACTGGAAAAAAACGACAAAGTCGGTGGTAAATTAAATGTCTTGGCAAAAGACGGTTTCACCTTCGATTTGGGTCCATCCATCCTCACTATGCCGCATATTTTCCGCAAGTTGTTTGAGCGGGTCGGCAAAAATATGGCCGATTACGTCAGTATCGAAACTGTTGAGCCACATTGGCGTAATTTTTTTGAAGACGGCAGCACACTCGATTTAAGTTCTGATCCGGCGGTGATGAAACAGGAATTGGACAAATTAGGCTCCGATACCGCGCGGCAATTTGACGAATTTCTGGCCTATTCCAAACGGCTTTGCGACATTACCGAAGACGGCTATTTCGCCCACGGTTTGGATTCGTTTTGGGAATTGCTCAAACACTACGGCTCTGTGAAAAGCTTGCAGGAATTTGACGTGTTCCGTTCTATGGATCAAGGCGTAAAGCGCTTTATCAAAAACCAAAAATTGGTCGATGTGCTGAATTACTTCATCAAATATGTCGGCTCTTCACCTTATGATTCACCTGCTTTGATGAATTTATTGCCGTATATCCAATTTGGCTATGGCTTGTGGTACATAAAAGGCGGCATGTACGGTATGGCGCAAGGCTTGCAAAAACTGGCGCTGGAATTAGGTGTTAACATTCAGGTGAATGCCGAAGTGGTGGAAATCCAGCACGAAGGCGGACGTGCATCGGCTGTGCGTTTGGCAGATGGCAGGGTGTTGGCGGCGGACATTGTCGTCTCCAATATGGAAGTGATTCCGGCGTATAAAAACCTAATGCAAGGGCAGGAAGCTGAAATCCGCCGCGTGGAAAAATTCGCACCGAGCTGTTCCGGTTTGGTGTTGCATTTGGGTGTGGATACGATTTATCCGCAACTCGCGCATCATAATTTCTTCTATTCCGACCATCCGCGTGAGCATTTTAAAGCGATTTTCCACGATCACCGCTTATCGGAAGACCCAACCATTTATCTGGTCGCGCCCTGCAAAAGCGATCCTAGCCAAGCACCAAGCGGTTGCGAGATTATCAAAATCTTGCCGCATATCCCACATCTTGACCCAGATAAACCTTTATCCGCCGATGATTACGCCGCCATGCGCGAGCGGGTGTTGATTAAGCTGGAACGCATGGGTTTAACCGATTTGCGTAAACATATCGTTTGCGAAGAAAGCTGGACGCCAGTCGATATTCAAGCGAAATATTATTCCAATCAAGGTTCGATTTACGGTGTGGTCGCTGACCGCTTCAAGAATTTGGGCTTTAAAAATGCCCAACGCAGCAAAGTGTTGAAGAATTTGTATTTTGTCGGCGGCAGCGTCAATCCCGGTGGTGGTATGCCGATGGTGACCTTATCCGGGCAGTTGGTGCGCGATAAGATTTTGGCGGATTTGGCTAAGTAATAAATGGAAGCAAAAACCGTGAAAACCGAAACAGCAATGGTCATGAAGTGTGTGGCCTATAAAGATGGCATCAGTTTAGGCGATGTCACCATTGAAGATATTAGCGAAGTGCTAAAACAACCCGATACCTTTGTCTGGCTAGGCTTACGGGAAGTCGACGTGGATTTGCTGCAAAAAATCCAAGAAGAATTTGGCTTGCATGAGCTTTCCGTCGAAGATGCCCGCAATGCCCATCAACGCCCGAAAATTGAAGAATATGGCGATTCCCTGTTTATCGTCCTACACACTGCGGCCTTGTCAGAAACTGGTATTGATTTTGGCGAAACCCATATCTTTGTCGGCAGCCGTTTTGTGGTGACGGTACGCCATGATTCACCGTTGGATCACCGTAAAATCCGTGCCAAATGCGAAGCTATGCCCAATCAATTGGCTAAAGGCCCTGGTTTTGTGGTGTATTCCATCATCGATTTTATTGTCGATAACTATGAGCCAGTCATTGATGGCTTACAGTTACGTTTTGAACAATTGGAAACCGCGATTTTTGATAACCGTTCGGAATCACAAACTCTGCAAGACTTGTATGAATTAAAGCGCGAGTTAATGCAATTGCATACGGCAATAACCCCGGTTATCAGCATTTGCAATGAGTTGATGCGCTTTCACGATGGTGTTATTCCCCAAGAAGTACGGGTGTATTTTCGGGATATTGCCGATCACATCAAACGTATCGACCAAGCCCTTGATGGGATGCGGGAAATGTTGATTTCAGCCATGCACGTGCATCTAACTTTTGAAACCGTACGCCAAAATGAAGTGGTAAAACGCTTGGCAGGTTGGGGGGCAATATTGGCGATACCAACCATGGTTTTCAGTTTGTACGGGATGAATTTCCAATATATGCCAGAACTGGCTTGGCACTTCAGTTACCCCGCCGTGCTTTTTGGCGTGTTGCTGGGCAGTGTGTGGTTATATAAACGCTTACAACGGGCAAAGTGGTTGTGATTTTGAGTGTTCGGTAAAATTTAATGCGTCTCTACTTAGGCCGCTATGCCAGCGTTAATCGACAAACGAATTAAGCCGTTTTTAGGCGGTTTTTGATGCAGTTTTAAGAAATCATCAATCGCTGCCAACCAATCTTGCTCGGCATTTTCTGGCGCGAAACCGCGTGCTAAGGCTTTATAGTAAGCGGCTTCTGCTATCCAGCGATAATCGCTTTCGCTGATGTTGACAGTTGCTGTATTCAGGTTTGGCATGGCATCCCTCGTTAGGCAGTGGCTATAGGCTAAATGGTCTGTCAATCAATTACTTGGCTTAGATTATAGGCATATATTGACGCGGTTTGTCTAGTTATTAGCTGATGTTACGCACTCACTTTTGTGAGACGAAAATAAATATTAATGAATCGCTATCGCTATGTTTTTTAAATCGGGTTCTCGCACCCGAAGGCGAGTTACTTTCTTTTGCGCCGCAAGCCACAAGGATGTGGCGAATGCCGAAAATGCAGGAGCAATTTTCGGCCAAAAGCAAGTAGCCAAAGAAAAGGCGGCCCGATCGCCGCTCATGTCTTGCGCTCCTCGCATTTGTCGAGGGACGGCAAAGGGGCTTCCTGCCCCTTTGCCGCCGCGCGGCTTCCCTGCCGCGCCCTTTATGCCCTTGGGTGCTTCGGGCTATTCCCGACAAATGCTGCGGTGCTCGACGCGGCAAACGGGAGAAAAGCGTGTTACTGCGTAACATCAGTTATTAGGTAGGATTGGTTTTCTTATGTCAGTTCATACTACAGCGATATTGATCTAGTGGTTTTAATTCTTTACTAACGGCGATCAAGGTACGCACAGCGTACCCTACAAAATTTTAAAATAATGAAGAAACACATAACTGCAATCTCGGTTTTAACTGAACAGCCATTAAAAGACTATGCGGTAACAGACAGCGCAGAAATCGCTGAGGTGATGGCTAGGGCAAGAGTCGCGGCAAATACTTGGGCGCAAATTGAAGTCAGCGAGCGGCTTAAGCGTTTATCGGCTTTGAAAGCGATTATCTTGGCGGATTTCGACCATATTGTTGCCGATATTATGGCGGCGACGGGTAAGGTGAAAACGGAAGTTTTATTGGGCGAGATTTATTTTGTATTGGAGTTGTTAACTTATTATCAGCAACATGCCGCTAAAATCCTGTCGCCTTGTCCAATCCACACCGCGCCGTTGGCGTTTCCGCAAGCCAGTGCCTCGTATCAAAGAAAGCCTTATGGAGTAGTCGGCATTATCTCCCCGTGGAATTTTCCGTTTCAATTGACCTTAAGCCCGTTGCTGACGGCGTTGATTAGCGGCAATGCGGTGGTTTTCAAAATGTCTGAACTCAGCCTGCCTGTTGGTGAATTGCTTGAGACATTGCTGGGGCAGTTGGATTTGCCCCAAGGTTTGGTGCAACAAGTCATCGGTGAAGCGGAAACGGGCCGGCAACTTATTGATGCCCGACCGGATTTAGTATTTTTTACAGGCAGTGTGGAGGCGGGCAGGGCGGTGATGGCGGCTGCGGCGCAACATCCTATTCCGGTGCTGTTGGAATTAGGCGGCAAAGATGCCATGACGGTATTTGCTGATGCGGATTTGCCGCGCGCGGTTAATGCCGCCATGTACGGGGCATTTAGTAATAGCGGGCAAGTTTGTGTGTCGATCGAACGCTGTTATGTCGAATCGGCTTGTTATGAGCAATTTGTCGGGCAATTGCTGGCAGCGGTCGAGAAAATAACCGTAGGGCATGGCGAAGTGGGGGATTTAGGCGGTTTAACGAGCTTAAAACAATTTGCCATTATTGAAGCCCATTACCACGATGCTATCGCGAAAGGTGCGAAAGCGTCATCGCCATTACGGCTTGATGGGCGATATTTGCATCCGGTGGTGTTGTGGGATGTCAGCCATGACATGCTGGTGATGTGCGAAGAAACGTTTGGGCCATTATTGCCAGTGATGGCATTTACTTCCGAAGACCATGCAATAGCACTCGCCAACGATTGTGAGTTTGGTTTAAATGCCAGTGTGTGGAGCGAAGATATTGCCAAAGCCGAGCGGGTCGCTAAGCAGTTAAACGTCGGCAATTGGGCAGTCAATGATGTCATTAAAAATATCGGTCATGCCAGATTGCCGTTTGGTGGCACCAAAAACAGTGGCTTTGGGCGCTATCATGGTGCGGAAGGTTTACGGCAATTTACGTATACGGTCTCAGGCGTCACTAGCCGTAGTGGTTTAGATGATGAGCCCAATTGGTTTCCGTATTCGGAACAACGTTATCAGGAAATGCGGGCGTTTATTGATTTGTTGTACGGGCAAGGCAACCTTTATCAGCGCATTGCCAGAAATTGGCGGCAGTTACGGGCATTCCAGAAATATTCGTCGCTCAATTTACGGCAGCATTTACGGAATATTGGCATCGCGTTGTTTAAGCGTATTTAGTGGTATTTGTCCACGAACTTCACGAAAAGACACGAACGTAATGGGGATAAGCCTAGTGCTCAGTAATGTTAAATTGTCGGTATTATTTTCGTAGGGGCGAGCGGCTGCTCGCCTTATCGCGACAGGATTTGCTACAGGTTCTAAATAGGCGGATAGCCATCCGCCCCTACAGGCTTGTACTCCAACCATCCGATTAAATATGATTGTTTTTTCGTGTCTTTTCGTGCTGTTCGTGGACAAATGCAGTTCGCTTGGCGGTTTATTTAGGCTTCACAACTTGTGAAAATCCGCCGGGTATTTCCCCCGCTAAGTTTTCTGTTGCAGATGCTTGTTTTTCTGCGGCTTTTTGTTGGTTTGAAAAATAGGTGCCAGTCAGAATAAAAGCCAAAACCACCAAGTAAACTATGGAGGCGATTCGTCTGGCTTTTTTACTGTTTTCATAGTCATTCATTAGCAATCTCCTGAAGGTTTTAAAACGGCATCATACAATAATAACCGCCGTTTTTTGGCTTTACGCTGACGATTCAGTGTTAAAAGCGGGGTTTTATCCTATGATAGTTATTAGAAACACGCTATTGAGGAATCTTAGCATGGTAAGTGGCGCGATTAGTGTATCTTTATCCGCTGTGCGATTTAATAGCTGATGTTACGCACCCACGTTTTGTGAGACGACAATAAATAATAATGAATCGCTATCGCGATGTTATTAAATCGGGTTCTCGCACCCGAAGGCGAGCTACTTTCTTTTGCGCCGCAAGCCACAAGGATGTGGCGAATGCCGAAAATGCAGGAGCAATTTTCGGCCAAAAGCAAGTAGCCAAAGAAAAGGCGGCCCGGTTGCCGCTCGTGTCTTGCGCTCCTCGCACTTGTGCCCAGTGGGGTATTTGTCGGGGGACGGCAGAATGGGCTTCCTGCCCATCTGCCGCCGTGCGGCATCCATGCCGAACCCCTTCGGGCTATTCCCGACAAATGCTTGCGGTGCTCGACGCGGCAAACGGGAGAAAAACGCGTTACTGCGTAACGTAAGTTAATAGGTTTGATTTTTTACTAAGCAATAACAAGCTGGAAGACCCGGTTTTATTACAAGGAACACAATGTCACGATTGAGCGATTATTTTGATTATAAAGTTGATGAAGACGGCAAAACCTATGTTGAGGTGTCTTTACGGGGCGTGATGTTATTGCGTCTGACCGAAACCAACAAAGGCACGGCGTTTACTGAAAAAGAACGCGTTGACTTGGGTTTGGAAGGCTTTTTGCCGCCGCAAATTGTCGATATTCAGTTACAAATTGACCGCATTTACCGTAACTTCTCCAGGCAACCCGATGATATTTCAAAATATCTGTTTTTAAGGGCCTTGCAAGAGCGTTCTGAAGTGTTGTTTTACGCCTTGTTGGAGCAAAATTTAGTGGAAATGGTACCGATTGTGTACACGCCGACGATTGGCTTGGCGGTGCAGCAATTCAGTAATCTTTACACCACTTCGCGGGGTGTGACTTTGTCGGTGAAGACTATCGATAGGGTAGAAACGATTCTGAATAACCATCCTTGGCATGATGTGCGGATGCTGGTGGTAACCGATTCTTCGGCGATTTTGGGCATCGGTGACCAAGGCATGGGCGGTTTGGCGATTTGTATCGGCAAATTGGCTTTGTATACCGTGGGCGGTGGCTTGTGTCCGTTCCGTACTTTGCCTGTGAATTTGGATGTCGGCACTAACCGCGAAGAGTTATTGGCTGACCGCTATTATTTGGGCGTCAACGAACACCGTTTATACGATGAGTGCTATTTTGAGTTTGTCGATAAGTTTGTCGATGCTATCCAGAAAAAATGGCCTAAGGCGATCATCCAATGGGAAGATTTTGCCAAGGACGTGGCGTTTTCGGTGCTGGAACGTTATCGCGACCGCATCCCGTCATTTAATGATGATATTCAGGGTACAGGCGCGGTGGTGTTGTCCGGGCTATTGTCGGCTTGTCGCCAATTAGGTGTCAGTCTTGCCGATCAGCGCATTGTCGTGGTGGGCGCAGGGGCAGGCGGTGTCGGTGTCGCTAAGGCCATCCAAGAAGGTTTGGTGCATAGTGGCTTAAGCCGTGAACAAGCTCGTCGGCAAATGTTTGTGTTGGATGTCGACGGTTTGGTGGTTGAAGGCATTACCCCAGATAGCTATAAATTCCCTATCGCGCAGTTTGCCGACACTTATCAAGATTGGTCGGTGAGCGGCAAGTTGCCAAATCTTATGGAAGTGGTCACCCAAGCTAAACCCACGGTATTGATTGGCCTTTCCGGTATCTCTGGGTTGTTTAGTGAAGAAATCATTAAAATCATGGCGGCAGAAAATCCGCATCCCATGATTTTTCCACTGTCCAACCCGACTTCCAATTGCGAAGCCATTCCGGTCGATATTATGGCGTGGACGGAAGGCCGGGCGATTGTTTCCACGGGTAGCCCATTTCCAGATGTGGAATATGAAGGCAAAACGTATCCAGTCGGGCAGGGCAATAATGCCTTTATTTTCCCTGGCTTGGGCTTTGCCGCGGTATTGGGTGAGTGTTCTCGGATTAGTGACGCTATGGTATTGGAAGCCGCTTATGCCTTAGCGGATTTTACCGCTGAACATTATCTGGCTGCTGGCTTGATTTACCCACCGATTGCTGAGTTACAGAAAGTCAGCCATGTGATTACAGTACGGGTTTTAGCCAAAGCGATTGCCGATGGTTCAACCACGCTGGATTTTGAAGGCGTTGATTTGGAAGCGTTTGTACAGGCTAATTTTTGGAAAGCCCAGCATTTGCCGTTTGTTTACAAGTCGCCTTGTCAGAATTGATCTTTGGTTCGTAGCGGCGAGCGGCTGCTCGCCTTTTCGTAGCAGGATTTGGTACGGATTCTTAAAAAGGCAGACAGTTTACGAGGATTGCGCCGCTGGCTATATTCCCACTACTTTTCGAACTGCCAGACTACGATTTATGTATGATCTGGCATCCCTTAATGGGTAAAGACCCAGCCCACCAATGGTTACGGGATAAAATTTTGCATTTGGCGAGATTATTAACCCATCATCAATAACTAATGATTTCTGGAAGGTGTTGTAAAACAACTGATTTACTGTGTTTTATCACCTCAAATAGTCAGACTTATTATCAACGTTGACCAACCTTTTTCATTTCCGCCGCCCAAAGAAATGTTTTTGCTTACCTTAAATTATTGACAAAAGCAGTTGTTGGCAATGATAGGGATTGGTGGGTCGGTAACGGCCAAGAGCTGTCTATTGGGGTGAGTTTTTGAATGACTGGTTAACGCTGGAAGTTGCTAGTTTAACGTCACAAACACTGGCTCGATTTTGCTGCGTCCGAGTGCTTTGAGTTGTTGGCTTGCCTATTGGCCCCGTATTCAAACTAATTCTAACAATTTAACTGTGTCATCAATTAGTATTCTATCAATCGAAGATGATTCAGATAAGAATGCACGCTTTGTTTTTCCATCACCGATACAAATTAGCTTTGCATTATTATTAAAATATTTACTATTAATATTCGCAATATCAAAAAGCGGAACGGAAGGTGTGGCAATTTCCTTATATTCAGCCACGGAAAAAATAACTTGCCCGCTACTTTTAGTTTCCTTAGATAGGAATTCGAAGATCTTATTTCTATTTTCAATATCAATATCTTCTTTGAAAATAGCATCAAGTAAAAATGGTAGGCTGTGAACATTAGGGTTTTTCATCACCATTTCGTAGAACGAAAAGTTATACGCCATTAATAGCTGGTGCAGCTCAACCCCTTGATATGGGAAAGAATTTATAGAGTATAAATTCTCATATTTTTCTTCCTTTGGGATTTTAACGTCTAATAGTGCCGCTTTTTCCTTGAATATATTGAAAAAATCTTTTTCTTTTTTCTTCCTTAGTAACGCAATATCAATGTCATCACCAATGCCTTTAATTTCAGCATTTAAATTTTCGAGCCTTTTTCTACATTCTTGCTTCTTTGTTGAAATATTTTTCAACATCCTTAAATTGGCATTATGATCCATCCAAGAATCAAATGTAATTTGTTCCACTTCCAAGCTCCGTAAAATTCTGAACGCTTTTTCTACTTTTTCTCTCAAAGTCGAAATTGATTTCTCAGCCGAATTTAGTTTTGAAACATTCAATTTTATGCTCTCTTTAACCCTCTCACTTTCTTTGATTGCATCATTGATATCTTGTCTATTATTGTAATAATCCCTTAAATCTCCTGGTAGGATTTGTTCACATGTGGGGCATTGATCAACCCTGGGTATCTGGTTTTTTATGTTAGAAATTATTTGAGATAATACTTTATGCCTGCTTCTTAACATACCTATTTTATTACAAAGCATGGTGTGTTCTGCCTCCTTGCTGGCTAAGTCGCTTTCTAAACTTTGATACTCTTCTAAGAAGTTTGTTGCTTCTCCTTTAAAACGGTCATCCAGGGTTTTTGATATTCTCAATCCTTCGTTATTTGTCTCATAAGCATCAAGTTGCTTTAGCTCAAATACAAGTTCTTTCTTTTCCTTATCAAGTTTATATTTATTGATTCTGTCGCGACCGCTTGTAATACCACAATAGTAATCCAAATAGTCAAACTTGAAGTCTCTGTAAAATCTATAGTCTCCAATTGATTCACGTATATAAACCCAGCCAACAGATTGAGAAATGTAGTATGGTAAAATTGCAGCTTCTAATGGTGCACTTATTAATTCAGACTGCTTCTGTAGTACTAAATCAAAGGCGATTATTTTAGAAAAAATATCCTTATATCTACCATACTCATAAGAATGATTTGCATTAATACCATCAAATCTAATAGGCCGAGAGTCTCCGTATTGCAATACCAATGTCTCATCAGATCTTACAAAGACCAGCTTAATGACTTTCGCGCCATCATCTAGCTCACAATCCAGTCGAAAGAATACATCCGCTTTGTTAATATTATTCAAATTATCCTTTGAGTCATTTATCCCCATTGAATAAATAATTGACTGGATAAGCGTACTTTTTCCAGATGTATTCCTTCCATGTATGATATTTACTGATTCACTAAATTCTGTAAAGAAACCTTTATTCTCATTAGTAGAGTAAACCAATAGACTTTTTAAAATTAGCTTAGGCACACATCCCTCTTGTCTCAACGTAAGCAGCGATCACCGAAAACGCAACCATATGGCTTTCTAATCTAGGATTGTATTCGCTGAGGTAACAACGATATAAATCGACAATGCAATCGGCTTCACTGACGTGCAGTTCATCAATATCTGTTCTACTTTTAACAAACTGATAAATTTTCCGATATTCGACTTGTTGAATATCTTTAAAATAATCGAAACAATTTTCCAATAGCTCTTTGGCTCTTCGTTGTATTGGTAGTTTTATTTCGAGGTCTTTTGAAATTTTTTCGGAATACATCCTCCAAAGATCAAAAGACTTTTTACTCTCAGTAAACATATCGAAAGTTTCATTTATTTTATTTCGAGTAAGTCGTTTGCTTCTGTCAGAAAGTAAAACAACGTTATTATCGTTATATGTTTGTTCAATTTCTTGGAGTAATCGCATTAAAGTTGAGATTACAGCCTCATGATCATTTACATCTGAGCCAAACTGTTCAGTAGACAATCCAGTAAGAACTCGCTGCCATCCACTGTAGCTCTGCGGTAAGTCAATGTACTGAAATTCAATATAATCTAATTGCGTTCCTTCCAAAATGCTTTTGCTAATCCTGGGCTCAATATTGTTTTTAATGTCTTGATGGAGATCCATATATCTCGCTGATTTATTCGACACCTGTATTTTTTCAGTTTGTGTTTTCTTCTTAGCTTCTTTCTTGCCTTTTAAGACGATATTTTTATTTGTAAGGAAGTGTAGCGTATGTTTGTAATCGCCAGATTTAGGATAATCATCTTTAAGAAGTTCTTTTCCTACAGCTGTTATCTTCCCAATTATTTCACAAAAATCTGCATCTATTTTCCAATCATCCCTAGATTTTTTAGCTTGGTAAGTATCAATTTGTTTCAAGTCGCCTTTTTCATCCAAAAAAGCAAAAAGAAAGTCCTCGTGATGCTCTAAGCAAATGAAATAATTTTCTAAATTAATTGATTCATAGTCTTCAAATAACAAAAAAACTACGCAGCAACGCTGAAAAGAGTACCCAGAAGCTCCGTCTACACCAGAATTACTACTTACCATATTATTTTCCATACTTATGTTATGCCTATCTTCCGTTCGAGCCTTAACTGGTGAGCTAACAAGTTATTATGTACGTCTGTATATTTTGTACACTAGGCGTGCGATCTACGTCAATCACATTCAGAAAGATTTGAAGCTTTAAACGGGATCACGAGTTCTCAACATGATAGCCAACTCTGGATAACATCAACAAACTGGCCACCACAAGAGATCGTAGGGTGTATAAGCGAAGCGTCATACACCACATCCCGATTGCCATTCACTGCAAACGAATTTACCGTTTCCCGTCTTCATTTCTGCCATAAATTGACCCTACATGGCGTGTTATCTATTCACAGTTCGGTGTATGACGCTTCGCTCATACACCCTACTTTGTTCTGCCGTTTGGGAATTTATGTCTAACTATGTCCGCGATCGCATTCCGGGTGGATGTTATTTTTTCACTGTTAATTTGCTGGAGTGAAAAAACGTTAGTGGTAAAAAATTAAGTGAAAGCTCGAAAGTGAGGAGTCAAAAAACATGTTTTTTGATGCTATTTTGAAAAAAATATCACGCTGATTTTCACTACTACCAAATTTAAACCACTACTGATTATCGGAAGGTAAAAAAAAGCCCAAACAATGTTTGGGCTTTTTTATGCGGGTATTGGCTAACAGCTAATCAACTCAGTTTACCGTGGCAAACTTTGAATTTTTTGCCTGAACCGCAAGGGCAAGGGTCGTTACGGCCTACTTTGTTAGTGTCCCTAACGAAAGTTTGTCCTGATACCGCTTCTTCTTCAATGGCTAGTGCTGGTTCGGCGAAATCATCCATTGCGGATACTTCGGCATGTTGGAAGTGCATTTCTTTAGGCGCTTGGCGTTGTTCATCAATCGCTTGCACATCTTCTTCTTTTTGCACTTGTACTTTCGCCAGAATACCGATGACTTCTTGTTTTATGTTTTCCAATAATTCGGTAAACATTTCGAAGGCTTCGCGTTTGTATTCTTGTTTCGGGTCTTTTTGTGCATAGCCTCTAAAGTGGATGCCTTGGCGCAAGTAATCCATGGAAGCTAAATGTTCTTTCCAGCTATTATCCAACACTTGCAACATCACAGATTTTTCAAAGTGTTGCAGTACTTCTTTGCTGATATGTTGCTCTTTTTGCTGATGGTTTTCTTCCAGCAGGGCAATGATTTTAGCGCGCAGACCTTGCTCGTGTAATTTGGTGTCGGCATCCAGAATTTGTTTTACCGGGATTTCAACATTGAATTCGTGCAGGATTTGCTCTTGCAAGCCTTCAACGTCCCATTGTTCAATCATGGTTTTTGCCGGGATGTACAGGTCAATCATACGGTTGACCACATCCACGCGGATGGCTTTGATAATGTCGGAAATATCAGTCGCCGCCATTAACTCATTACGTTGGGTATAAATGACTTTACGTTGGTCGTTGGCGACATCGTCATAAGCCAAGATTTCTTTACGGATGTCAAAGTTGCGGCCTTCAACTTTCCGTTGCGCGTTTTCTATAGAACGGGTTACCCAAGGATGTTCGATGGCTTCGCCGTTACCCATGCCCAATTTTTGCATTAATCCGGCTACTCGCTCAGAAGCAAAAATACGCATTAAATCGTCTTGCAACGACAGGTAAAAACGGCTGGAACCGGGATCGCCTTGGCGACCAGAACGACCGCGCAGCTGGTTATCGATACGGCGTGATTCATGGCGCTCAGAACCAATCACATGTAAACCGCCGCTAGCAAGCACTAGATTGTGTTGTTCTTGCCAAGCAGCCCGTACTTGGGCTTTTTCAGCCTCAGAGGCATCTGGCCCTAAGGCTTTTAATTCCGCTTCTAAATTGCCACCGAGGACAATATCGGTGCCACGGCCTGCCATGTTGGTGGCGATGGTGACGGCAAACGGTTTGCCTGCTTGTTCAATAATATGGGCTTCTCGCTCATGTTGTTTGGCATTAAGCACTTCGTGTTTGATGCCTAATTTTTTCAACAACATTGATAAGCGTTCGGAGTTTTCAATGGAGGTTGTACCAACCAATACGGGCTGTCCACGGGAAACGCATTCTTTAATGTCGTCAGCAACGGCGATGTATTTTTCTTCGGTGGTTAAGAACACCACGTCACCCAAGTCTCTACGCACCATGTTGCGATGGGTAGGGATGACCACAACTTCCAAGCCGTAAATTTTGTTCAATTCGAAGGCTTCGGTATCCGCTGTACCTGTCATGCCTGACAGTTTTTCGTAAAGGCGGAAGTAATTTTGGAAAGTAATAGAGGCTAAAGTTTGGTTTTCGTTTTGGATTTTAACTTGTTCTTTCGCTTCTACCGCTTGGTGCAAGCCTTCTGACCAGCGTCTGCCCGGCATGATACGTCCGGTAAATTCATCAACAATGACGACTTCATTATCAGCGACGATATAGTCGACATCTTTTTTGAACAATGCGTGGGCGCGTAGCGATGCGCTCAGGTAGTGCATCAAGCGGATGTTGGTGGCATCGTACAAGCTGGTGCCTGGGGTCATCAAGCCATGCTCAACCATCAACTGTTCTACATGCTCATGGCCTTCTTCAGTCAAATGGATTTGGCGGGTTTTTTCATCCACGCTGTAATCGCCGGGTTGGTCTTCCTTTTCTTGTTTGATTAAGAAAGGGATGATGGCATTGGCGCGTACATAAATATCGGTGTTTTCTTCGGTAGGGCCAGAAATAATTAGCGGGGTTCTGGCTTCGTCAATCAAGATGGAGTCAACCTCGTCGACAATGGCAAAGCTAAGTTCACGTTGGACTTTTTGCTCCAAGTTGAACGCCATGTTGTCGCGTAGGTAATCAAAACCAAATTCGTTGTTAGTGCCGTAAGTGATGTCGGCGGCGTAGGCTTGGACTCTTTCAGCATGGCCGAGTTGGCTAAGGATAACGCCAGTGGTCAGGCCTAAAAAGCCATAAAGCTTGCCCATCCACTCAGAGTCGCGTTTTGCCAGATAATCGTTGACGGTAACCACATGCACACCGCGTCCTGGTAGGGCGTTCAGGTAAGCGGCTAAGGTCGCCATCAGGGTTTTACCTTCACCAGTTTTCATTTCTGCAATTTTGCCGTCATGCAGAATCATGCCGCCGATAAGCTGGACGTCGAAATGGCGCATGCCAAAAACCCGTGTGGATGCCTCCCTAACTGCTGCGAATGCTTCTGGAGCGAGGTTGTCTAGCAACTCGCCTTTTGCCAGACGATCGCGGAATTCTTGCGTTTTCGCTTGCAGTTGTTCATCAGAGAGTGCTTCATATTCCGCAGCTAAAGCGTTGACCTTTTTGACCAGCTTTCTCTTTTTATTGATCAGCCTGTCATTACGGCTACCTACAGTATATTTAACCAGCTTACCCAGCATGTTGTTTTCCGGTGTGAAATTTAGTAAATGATTGAATCAAAGCCCCAAATTATATACGTTCTAGCGTGTTAGTTACAGATAAAACGCGGGCATTTGGGGTGTCTTTGCAAATCAAGCAAAGCACAGCGATGGTTTTATTCAGAAAAAATAGCGGATTCCAGATTTTTACTGGACGATAAACCTTTCAGTAAGGTTTTGTTTTCCATGCCAGAAAACTTGGTGCGGCTAACATCGGCGTTATCGAAATTGGTGTCTTTGAGGATGCTGTTGCTTAAATCTGCGCCCGATAAATTCGCGCCAGATAAATTCGCGCCAGACAAATCGACACCAAATAACATGGCATTGCTCAGGTCTGCGCCAGAAAGGTTGGCATGACGCAATAACGCGCGGTTGAGGTTGGCGTTGGTTAAGTTGGCATTACTCAAATCGGCATTGTTTAAGCTGACCCGCATTAAGCCCATGGGTTGGTTTTGCATATCAACGCCCCAGTTGGCGTCGCTAAGGTTGGCGTTGCTTAAATTAGCGCGGTCAAGATTGGCGATAATCCGGCTGGACTTTAAGTTGGCTTTGCTTAAATCGGCATTGCCCATATGTACGCCAAAAACACTGGTATGTGAAAGGTTGGCGCCCGATAAATTGATTTTGCTCATCACCGTTAAATCTAAGTTAAGGCCAGATAAGTCGGAGCTGCTTAAGTTGGCGCGACGCAAATCTGAACCCCATAAATCGGCATGGCGGAAATCCAATCCGGATAAATCTAAACCTGTGAGGTTAAGGCGGCGCAATTTTGCAGGATGTTCTTGGCTTGCCTGTGCTAAGCGTTTTTCTACTTCTTTTCTGCTTAAATCGGCGGCAGATGCTGATAAACAGACAAATGCCAGCATCAATGCGGCTAGCCGATAAATATAGATTTTCATGCGTGTCCCCTTGGAGTGTTATCGATATTGCTTGCAAGTTAGCCCGAAAACTTTAACGGCTGTTGTCGACTATTGCAATTAAAGTTATGGAAATATTTTCATCAACTTAAATACTGATGTTACTCAGATTTTTTCTGTGATACCAAAAGAAATAATGGTGAGTCGCTATCGCGACGATTTTTTAAATCGGGTTCTCGCACCCGAAGGCGAGTTACTTTCTTTTGCGCCGCCAAAAGCAAGTAACCAAAGAAAAGGCGGCCCGATTACCGCTCATGTCTTGCGCTCCTCGCATTTGTCGGGGGACGGCAGAATGGGCTTC
>CAIYRS010000065.1 GCA_903928685.1 uncultured Methylococcaceae bacterium | reverse complement strand
TGTCGCCGGATGATTACCCGATTATCCGTGTTGTCCCGGTTAAGTTGACCGGCAAGGGCACGGCACAACAGATAGTGTTCACCGTGTACTATGGGGATGCCATTACCGAATCGGATGGTGGGCTAGAGGCTGTGTATGAGTCGCTGATGGCCTTGGGCGAGGCGATCCGCTTAATTCTGGCAGGCTTGCAGGGGGTGTATTCGGTGAATTACATCGACACCATCACCGACGAGGACAGGCTGGCGCATTATAAGATTTTTGCCAGCCGCTTTGAGCTGTTGGTCGGGGCGGCGGCTAGGTCTTGAAAAAGCACGGCTTGCTATTTTTGGAGGCTGGGCTATACTTAAGGCATCGATGGTGAAGCAGGCGCAAAGGCGGTTGCCCGGAAGCACTAACCGCTGGACAGATGAATCACGGGATTCCGGTATCGTGTGGACAGATCACTCCTTCATCATCGGTAGCTTTGATAAAGCAATATCCCCTCCCGTTGATTGTCTACTGATCTCGTAGGCATTGGTATCGCATTCCATAAAAGATTATCCCTATCAATACTGACAACGATTAACATATCGTTTTTTCCGTCAGAAAATAATTTTATAAACCGATTCCTAGTTTCTTGTCGGTCTCCTTCGCCATGAGGTGATTGCCATATCTCGGTAGGATTGACAATGGCTGGAATAATCCAGTTCGCGTACCTCTCCCTAGCGGCATCCCGCTTTTCAACGATATGCGCCAGCCACTTTTCTTCAACAATAACATTCCCTATGGGTGACATAATGTCCAGCTTGCCGCCAGTTGGGATGTTTAACGCGCCTCTTAAAATTGCCATTGCCTCATCAATGCCATTTCCGCCTGGCAGTTTGTCAGGGGCGTTGTCGGTGATGCCTTTAACTTTTCGCAATTCTTTTGCTGAAAGTAAATTAAGCTCTTTCCAGTTGGTATAAGTCGGCGTATTGCTAATCATAGCGGGGGATTTTACACCAAACTCCCCCATCCGCTTTAAGTGGTACAGGCTGTCCTTGCCTTCGCTGAGGATGCCGCAAAAACGCCCTGTTCTTTGGTTATCCTTTCGCAGGCGGTGTCAAAGTGCTTTTGGTCGATTTCAATCCCGATAAACTGACGGCCTGAACGCAACGCCGCCACGCCGGTTGAGCCGCTGCCCATGAAGGGGTCGCATACTGTGCCGCCCAATGGCACAATCAGGCTGTCAATACACCACATCATCAATGCCACCGGCTTTTGGCTGACATGGACGCGTTTTTGTTTGGCAGAGGCTTCCTCGCCTTCGCGGATCAGCCCTTTCCATTGGTGACGGAAAATGGTGCGCGGGGTCTTGACGCTTGACCACATGAACTCGGCATCACGGAAGCTGTCCTTGGCGCCACAACGGGGTATCTTGTCCCATACCATCCACTCACCGCCGTCGGGCAGGCATTTGGCGTAATGGTTGGCACCAAACAGCAGGATATTACCAACGCCGCCATTTCTTTTTTTGGGCAACGCATCAAATAAAAATTGAGGCTCAAAGGCCTGGTCATCGCCTATGATTTTGTCTTTACAAGAAAGCGCCAAGCCTCCGCCGCCGCCATGCTGAAAGCCAATACCATACGGCGGGTCGCTGACAATCGCGTCCATTTTTTCTAATGTGGGCAATATTTCGCGGCAATCACCTAGGTACAGCGTGGCGTTGCCTATCTTTACTTTTTCATAATTTGACATGAGTTTGTTTCCTCTTAAGGTTGCTATTTTTGGATGTTGGGCTATACTCTACGCAAGCCTAAAGTGTGAGACCCTCTCTAAATTCTACGAGTGGCAGTGGTGCAAGCTCCTGGTGAAGGCGGGGTGGAAGTCCCGCCCACGCTTTAGGTGGATTTTTTCAGCTCTCTATAATTTTCAGCACCTAAGTTGATTGCCTGCACTAGACCAGACGTTACAACTGAATTGAACGTGTATTTTTTCTTGCTGAAATTTATGGCGATTATC
>CAIYRS010000064.1 GCA_903928685.1 uncultured Methylococcaceae bacterium | reverse complement strand
TCCCAGCTATCCAAACCAATACTGCTGTAACAAATGGTATCGATGACGGTTATGGCGGACTTAAATGGACTTACGGTGAAGGCTGGATTCCTGAAGTTGTCGCTGGTTATCGTCATACTGAACTCAGTACCAATGGCGATGCACAAGGAGCAGATATTTCAATCGCGTTTAAGGTTAATCCTACGCTGCCCTTGGATAAGATCATTCAACCGGGCAAGCTGCGCGTGAAATATTTAAATGGCATTGATGCCGTCCAAGGTGAAGTTGGCGGTGGTTATGACTTTGCCCATAAAAGTTTTTTTACTGGCATAAGCGTGCAAGGGCCTTATGTTAATGCCGGAGTTGATTACAGCTTTTCTGTAAATTCTCCTTTCTCAACTTTCTTAATGATTAATTCATTAGGTATTTATAACCGGCCTCATAAAACCACATTCAGCTGTCCAGATCAATCAACGCTTGTTGGTGATCAATGTCAATTTATTGACTAGCCAATAAAACCAAAGGCTAGAGTATTCGCCCTAGCCTTTAATTTTGCAGTTAATTAAATTTCAGGCCCCCTGTTCTCGCTACTCGTAATCTACCAAACCCCAATAACCCTAGCTTAATTCATCATAGAGCTGATCAATCAACTCATCCGTTTCTTTAAAAAAGTGTTCGCCAACAATATGACGATATAGCCTTACACAAGTTACGAATAAATGAATCCCAAATTAGATTGTATGCCTTGATAAATCCCCCTAGCCCTCTTTTTCAAGAAGGAGTTATTAAGCGTTTAATGTGACGTACTTTTCCAGTATTTGACACCTTATAGTAGAATGCCACGACTAATTAGAAATCCATTGCCCACAGTTTAAATTGCTTTTTGTAAAAAAAATTTACAATCAAGCAAATACAACTAAAAAATATATTTAAGGTTACTTATGTTCCGGTCAAAAAATTTATCTCTTGCGTTAGGTTTAAGTTCGATTTTTGCGATTTACAGTGGCTCTGCTTCGGCAGATCACGGCTCTCTGGGTTTTGGTATTGGAACCGCATCGCCAATTATTACCCAACCGGGTGTAACGCTACCTTCAAATATGTGGGCTGCCGGTATCATTACCCAATTTTCCAGTTTTGATAGCGCTTCGGATCAAAAACTGTTGGACTTAAGCCATGGCCCACATCCTGACGTCCATAGCGTTAGCACTTATCTGCAACCTTCGGTTTTTGTGGCTTACGGACTTACCGATGACCTGACCTTTGGCATGAAAGTACCTTATGTCATCCGAACCGGCGTTCGTTCGCCTAACGAGGATGGTGATGCCGTTAATAAACTGGGTGATCCCAGCGGCTTTGGTGATGTTTCAATATTTGGTCAATATCGCTTTTTCCATACCGCTGATAATCTAAATCATCTGGCCTTAACACTGGGACTTAAAACGCCAACCGGTGAAACTGCCATGATTAATAATATCGGCACCGCTTTTGAAACGCATCATCAACCTGGCAGCGGTTCGTGGAATCCCTCGGCAGGTCTTTCTTACACTCGGGTAATGGGCTCTTTCTCGTTTGACACTAATGTTCTCTATACTGTTGCAACCCGTGGCGCTCAAGGAACTGATCTGGGTGATAATTTTGGTTACAACCTGGCGCTTTCTTATGCTTTCGGCGCACCGGCGCGCAACGCCTTTTTTGCTGCCAGCAATAACGCGCCCTGGACAGCCGTTTTAGAATTAAACGGTGAACGTCAAAATCGCCAGAAGATTGCTGATGGCACCTATGATTTCAATTCAGGCGGTGATGTGGTCTATATATCTCCGGGGGTCAGATATGCGGGTGGAAAAAACTGGAACACCGCCTTATCCATAGGTACTCCTATCGTCCAGGATCTCAACGGCTATCAAACACCAGCCGAATATCGGATTACTTACCGTTTCGTAGTTGCATTTTAACAACGTAGCAAACTCGCACCTTCTTTTAGCACCTTGCAAAACATAATTTGTCTGGTTAGCTTAGGATTTTGCATAAGATAATTTTAGCAACTTTGATTTTAAAAATCGCACCCCCTTTTTTTCAAAGGGGGACCCTGTTGCCGCTTGTTTATAATATTTCATGGACACTGCTAAGCTTGAATTTTTACTGATTTTGGACTGATAAATGATATATCTGCCTGATGTTTTGGCCATCAAAAACCTTGTTCGTTTTATTGACGAACTTTCTGAAAAGTCACTCAAAACCTATGTATTGATGTTTTTAACTACATTGGTTTTGGGCGCTTGTAGTCATGTCAATCATGATCATCTTGCTGCAGGTGCCTCAGATTACAGTCATTATCCTGCCGGAGGCGGCTTGTTTGTTACGACTGCTTTCGGACCGGATGGTCGTTTGTGGAGAATTGTTCCGGAAAAACACCAGGTCTACGTTGATTTTTCATCCGATTTTGGTAAAACGTTTAGCACCCCAGTTCTGGTCAATACCGAAACACAGCAAATCAAAGTAAGCGGGGAAAATCGACCCGGTATTGCTGTTGATCGTGCCGGTCGAATCTTCGTGATTTATGCTGCTGAAAGCTCGCAACCGGTTACTGTTTACTTTAGCGTCTCTGCCGATAACGGCCATAGCTTTAGCAAACCTATGCCATTGAGCGGAAAAGCCCCCGAAGCCAATTCATTTCAGGGACGCCTGGCTGTAAATTCGGCAGGTCAGGTCTATGTATTCTGGCATGACGAGCGAAATCGCACAGACTGGAGACAAGCCGGGAACGCTGTTTATTACACAACAATTAATGGACAAACCGGTCTTAACTTTGCAGCACAAAAACTTTCCGATACACTTTGCGATTGCTGCCGAATTGCGGCGGCTTTTGATAGCAAAGATCAGCCGGTTTTAATGGCGCGGTTTATTTATCCGGGCGGTATTCGTGATCATGGCTTAATTAAACCTCAAGCAGATAACAAAAAGCCACTGGAATGGCGCGTCACCTTCGATCAATGGACTATTGAAGCCTGCCCTGATCATGGCCCGGCAATCGCAATCAGTGATGAACTCTATCATATCGCCTGGTTTACCCAGGGCACTGATCGCCAGGGTTTGTTCTATGCAAATTCAACAGACCACGGACAGCATTTTTCGGTGCCATTAGCGCTGGGAGACCCGAGACAACTCCCTGCGCATCCTGACGTTATAGCTCAAAGCCAGACAATTGCCTTGACCTGGATAGAATTTGACGGTACAAAAACCCAGTTAAAAGTCATGCAATCTAACAATGGTGGTAAAACCTGGCTAGCATCAAAAGTTATTGCACAAAGCAACGCTGAAGTGGATTACCCCTTTTTGTTACGCAATAACAAAGACATTTTTGTTTCCTGGAATACAAAAAACGAAGGTTTTCGTTTAATTCCACTAAACTAAATTCTAATTTTTTCCTGATAAAACAGACCATGAACATAAAAAAAATTTTTTTCAGCTTGTTATTCTTTCTTTTAACATCGCTCTATTCGTCTGTAAAAGCAGAGACGTTATCCTTCACTTCTGCAAGTTATCAACAAATATTAGCCAACACTGAAAATCAACCTTTGATGCTGGTAGTCTGGTCAGTCAACTGTTCCTCTTGCCTGAAGGACATGGCCTTACTTAACAGCATTCATAAAAGCAGGCCCGAATTGAAAATTATCATGCTGGCAGCCGATGACTTGACGGCAACCGAGCAAATTCAGCAAATTCTCGAAAAAAACCAATTATCCGATATAGAAAACTGGGTCTATGCAGATGAAAATACTCAGAAACTGCAATTTGGTATTGACCCCAAATGGTATGGCGAATTGCCAAGAACCTATTTCTTCGATAAAACCCATCAACGCACAGGGGTTAGTGGAGTGCTGTCCAAGCAAGATTATGATGAAATGTTCGCTAAAATTCTTAAGTAATTTTTTGATATTTCCAAAAAACCGATCAAATATTATTAACTTAAGGCTTTCCAAGGAACTTATTTCACTAATGTGAATTACAAAAAACCAGCACATTTTTAAACTTAAACCTCTAAGTTACGTTAAAATGACCGTAGTAACATAAACCACCGTTCTTTAACTTATGTTTAAAAAATTATTCCCTGTTGTCATGATCAGTCTGTTAAGTGCCTGCGTGACCAGTCCAACAGGTAGAAGCCAATTTGTGTTTATGCCTGAAGCTAAAATTGATCAAATGGGTTTGCAGGCATTCGATAACTTAAAAAAACAAAAGCCGGTCAGTAAGAACAGTCAATACAATAAGGAAGCACACTGCATTGCCAACGCCATTACCAAAACAACAGGCGGCAGTTGGGAAGTTGTGGTGTTTGAAGATAAAACACCCAATGCCTTTGCTTTACCTGGCAATAAAATCGGTATACATACCGGCATGCTTGCACTGGTAGACAATCCAGACCAATTGGCAGCGGTGATCGGCCATGAAGTTGGCCACGTGCTGGCCAAGCACAGCAATGAACGTGCTTCTCAGGAAATGGCCGTTAGTGAAGGCATGAGTATTATACAAGCGGTTAGCTCTCCACAATCTGCACTGGGAAAATCTGCCCTGGGCTTACTGGGTGTCGGTGCACAATACGGCATTTTAATGCCCTACAGTCGTGTCCATGAAAGTGAAGCGGACATGATTGGTGTTGATTTAATGGCCAAAGCTGGTTTTGATCCCAAACAAAGTATCGGCTTGTGGCAAAAAATGGAACAAGCCTCGCAAGGCAAGCAACCTTTGGAATTTATGTCGACTCACCCGTCTCATGCCACGCGTATCCAAGATTTGGAACGACACATGCCACAAGCACTAAGCCTCTTCCAGCAAGCTAAAGCTGCCGGCAAACAACCGCATTGTAACTAATTGATGACCCCTAATTTATTACACCTACATCCGTACCCGTTCGAAAAGCTGGCACAACTTAAACAGGGCTTTACACCACCAGAAAATCTGCCCCATATTGCCTTTTCGATGGGTGAACCGACACATGCCACGCCGCATTTAATCCAGGAAGCGCTTTTAACGCACTTACACGGCCTGGCTAATTATCCAACCACTAAAGGCATACCGGAACTGAGACAGGCAATAGCTGAATGGCTGAGCGCGCGTTTTAAAATACCAACTGAGGTTCTCAATCCTGAAACACAGGTTTTACCGGTCAATGGCACACGCGAAGCCTTATTTTCGTTTGCTCAATGCCTGGTCGATTCAAGCAGCGCCGTGCCTGTTGTGATTATGCCAAACCCGTTTTACCAGATATATGAAGGCGCAGCTTTACTGGCTGGCGCTGAGCCGTATTTTCTGAACACGCTGGAAAGCTCTGGTTATTTACCGGATTTTGATGCGGTGCCAGAGGCAATCTGGCAACGCTGCCAACTGATTTATATCTGCTCACCTGGCAATCCTACCGGTTCCGTGATGGATCAGACCAGTCAGGAGAAAATGCTCCATTTGGCGGAGAAGTATGATTTTGTGATCGCTTCCGATGAGTGTTACAGCGAAATTTATGACGATGAAAGCAATCCGCCGCAAGGCTTACTGCAAACTGCTTATAACATGGGGAATACCGCTTTTAAGCGTTGCGTCATTTTTCATAGCTTATCAAAGCGCTCCAACGCACCGGGTTTACGCTCAGGCTTTGTCGCTGGCGATGCTGAACTCCTAAAAGATTATTTTCAATACCGGACTTACCACGGTTGCGCAATGCCCTTGCCTACTCAACATGCCAGTATTCAGGCGTGGAAAGATGAGTCACACGTCCTTGAAAATCGTCGTTTATATCGTGAAAAATTTGCGGCCTTTATCGATATTCTTTCCGAGGTTTGCGTTGTTACCAAACCACCAGCCAGTTTTTATGTCTGGTTGAAAACACCGATCTCAGACACTGACTTTACGCAACAACTCTTTGCTCAACAGAATATCACCGTTCTGCCCGGTAGTTATTTATCCCGTGAATTTAAAGAGATCAATCCCGGTCTTAACCACGTCCGAATTGCTTTGGTTGCGCCGCTGGAGGAATGCATCGAGGCTGCCCAACGTATAAAAATTTTCCTTAACTCTTTATAAAAACAAACCATGCAACAACTAGAAAAAATTATTAACGAAGCCTTTGAACAACGCGCCGATATTTCACCTGCCACTGTTTCAGTCGAAGTGCGCAATGCCGTTGAAACTGCAATAAACCTGTTGGACAGCGGCAAAGCGCGTGTCGCAGAAAAAACCTCCGGCGACTGGATCGTCAATCAGTGGTTGAAGAAAGCGGTGTTGCTGTCATTCAGAATCAACGAAAACCGCGTTATGGAAGGCGGTAATAGCCGTTATTACGACAAAGTTGAAGCAAAATTTAGCACTTACTCACCTGAAGACTTCGCAAAATCCGGTGTGCGCGTTGTACCGAATGCTATCGTTCGTCATGGCGCTTATGTTGCTCCCGGCGCTGTATTGATGCCTTCGTTCGTTAACATCGGCGGCTATGTCGACAGCGGAACTATGGTTGATACCTGGGCCAGCGTTGGTTCTTGCGCGCAAATCGGCAAAAACGTGCATTTGTCCGGCGGCGTCGGCATTGGCGGCGTATTAGAGCCTTTACAAGCCAACCCGACTATCATTGGCGACAACTGCTTTATCGGCGCACGCTCTGAAATCGTTGAAGGCGTGATTGTTGAAGACGGTTGCGTTATTTCTATGGGTGTTTATATCGGCCAAAGCACCAAGATTTTCAACCGTATGACCGGTGAAGTCAGTTACGGACGCATTCCTGCTGGTTCAGTGGTAGTGTCTGGCAACTTGCCATCTGCTGATGGCAGCTACAGCCTGTATTGCGCGGTTATCATCAAACAAGTGGATGAACGCACCCGCAGCAAAACTGGCATCAACGAATTGTTGCGCGATTAATTAGCTTGCGGAGACAGCGGTTTGCCGACAATATCGACCTTTTATGGAATTATCATTCGTATGTACTTTGTGCCCGGTGAACATCCGCCGCCGCACTTCCATGTCTACTATGCCGAATATTCGGCTACAGTCGACATACATACTTGTGAATTAATAGAAGGGAATTTACCCAAAAAACAGGTAAAACTGGTGTTGGCGTGGGCTGAATTACATCAAGAAGAGCTTATGCGTGACTGGAATCTGGTAATGCAAGGCGAAGAGCCTTTCAAAATCCAACCTTTGCAATAACAGGAACGGCTATGTATCCATCAGTAAAAACGGTAATTCCGCGGGATGATTACTTGCTTGAAATAAGCTTTAGTAACGGCGAAAGCGGTGTGTTGGATATGAAGCCTTATTTGGATTTCGGCATCTTTAACAGAATTAAAGATTACCGCTGTTTTGTAAAAGTTGCCGTAGCCTTCGACACCATTGAATGGGAATCAGGTGCCGATCTTGATCCTGAATTCGTTTACGACAAATGCCAGAAGGGCACGGTATTGTCCTGACCCAGCGGAATTAGCTTATGCTATACCGCTGGGCTTTGGCATCTTTACCGATTTATCACCGGAATAAATTGCAAGCGATATTATCAACCTCATAATTTCTACAACGACGATGACCATCAACCCCGACCAACCCATCAGCTTTTCCCGCCTGCACCGCTTGCAATGGGAAGAAGCCCAACAAAAACATGTCATCCTTTATCCGGAAGGCATGGTAGAACTTAACCAAAGTTCGGCAGCCATCTTGCAGATGTGCGATGGCACCCGCAAACTCGCTGAAATCGTCAGTGATTTGGAAAACCAATTTGCCGCTACTGGCTTACACAACGATATTTCCGCTTTCTTAGAGGTTGCCTTAAGCAATGGCTGGATACAACAACACTAATATCACCCCGCCGCGCTGGTTATTAGCCGAGCTGACTTATGCCTGCCCGCTACAATGCCCGTATTGCTCAAATCCACTGGATTACGCCAAATACAAAACCGAACTTAGCACTGACGATTGGAAGCGCGTGTTCAGCCAAGCCCGACAATTAGGTGCAGTGCAATTGGGATTGTCCGGTGGCGAACCGCTGACCCGTCAAGACTTGCCAGAACTGGTCAAACATGCCCGTGATTTGGGTTATTACACCAACCTGATTACCTCTGGTTACGGCATGGACGAAGCCAAAATCATGCAGTTGAAAGACGCAGGTTTAGATCATATCCAAGTCAGCATCCAAGCAAGTAGCCAAGAGCTTAACGACCATATCGCTGGCACGGCATCGTTCGAGCATAAAAAACAAGTCGCCCATTTAGTAAAAAAGCACGGCTACCCGATGGTGTTGTGCGTGGTCATCCACCGTGAAAACATCCACCAAATGCCGGAAATTTTGGCAATGGCTGAAGAATTGGGCGCGGATTATTTGGAACTCGCCAACACTCAATATTATGGTTGGGCGCATACTAACCGTGATTTGTTGTTGCCGACTAAAGAACAATTTGCCGAAGCCGAAGCCATCGCCCAAGCTTTCAAAGAAAAAGTCGCTGGCAAAATGAAGATTTATTATGTGGTGCCGGATTTTTATGAAGACCGCCCCAAAGCCTGCATGAATGGTTGGGGTACTACTTTCCTGACCATCGCCCCCGACGGCGTCGCCCTACCCTGCCATTCCGCCCGTGAACTGCCAGGACTCGATTGCCCCAACGTCAACGACGACAGCATTGCGGACATTTGGTACGAATCCAAAGCCTTCAATTTTTTCCGTGGTTATGAATGGATGCAAGAGCCTTGCCGCAGCTGCGATGAAAAAGAAAAAGACTTCGGCGGTTGCCGCTGCCAAGCCTACTTACTCACTGGCGACATGCACAACACCGATCCGGTATGCAGTAAATCGCCAAAACATGAAGTGATAACCCAAGCTATAAACAGCGCTAAAGCCACCGCCTTGGCAGCCGATGAAAAACCTCTGTTATTTAGAAATAGTAAGAATTCTAAAGCGTTTTATTAGCATCAAATGAAAGCTGACCAACCAACTTGGCTTCCTGCAAGTAAAGTTGCTAAAACTAATATCCCCCCTGTGGCGTGGTTTGCGTACAATTTTGATGCCCTAGTTGCAAAGTTTTCCGCCCGTACTAGCACAGATAAGCTGGGCGGCGGCGGGCCAGTGCGCTTCTTTTTTCTACGCATTGGTCGCACTCGAATCGCTGAACTCAGCAGCTGGGATAGCAAGCCCGGTTACGTCGAATTAAGTCTTGTAGTCAATCAACGTGGGGTTGTTTTCTGGGAAGATTTCGAAGCGGTGATGACTCATATCCCAGTACCATTAGAAGAAATTCGCCGACAAGGCGCATTCCATTGGCGAAAGCGTAAACCGGATACCACTCAATAATTAGGCTTTCGTTTCTAAGCTGCAAACGATAGTTAACTGCACAAATCTTGAAAAATCGAATCCCCCCCCCTTTCTTTTAAAAGCCAAACCTAGGCTACTGCCGAAAACTCGTTTAAATAGCAGCGCTTCATAAGTTGTTTAACAGCCATTTAGGAGTCCAAAACATGTTTTGGACTCCTAAAAAATTATCGCTATTGTTAAAAATTTCTGAGCGATTACTTAGACCTGTTTAAAACGATGGATTAAGCGGCGTTCTTTTTTGTTGGGTTTGTGGTCGTGGCCTGTGTACGGCAATAACTCCCGCAGTTCTCGCTGGGCGATGATGTCTTGCTGGCGTTTTTCGTAACTTTCAGGCGATTCTTGATACATCAGCACCGCTTCTTTTGCGGGACGGCGCTGTGCGCTGAGATGGAGGATGGTGATTTCCCACTGATAACCGTCTTTGCTGACGGTGACTTGGGTGCCGATGCGGACTTCTTTGGAGGCTTTACAGCGTTGCTTTTGTATATGCACCTTGCCGCCATTGATGGCATCGGCGGCAAGGCTTCGGGTTTTGTAAAAACGCGCCGCCCATAACCATTTGTCTAGGCGGAGGCTTTCTAGCTCTGTCACAAGCAGGCCGTTATTTTTTCAGGCCTTTAGGTAATGAGAACACTACTTTTTCTTCAATACCTTGAATTTCAACGGTTGATTGCCCGCCCCATTGTTTAAGCTGGGTAATCACTTCTTGAACTAAGACTTCCGGTGCGGATGCGCCTGCGGTCACGCCAACCACACCGACATCAACAAACCAGCTTTCTTGCATGTCTTTTGCGGTATCAATTAAAAATGCGGGTTTGCCCAATTGTTCGGCAATTTCTCTTAAACGATTGGAGTTGGAGCTGTTGGTTGAACCTACCACCAAAATCAAATCGGCTTTTCTTGCCAATTCATGTACGGCATCTTGACGGTTTTGGGTGGCGTAGCAAATGTCGTCTTTTTTCTGTTCTTGAATGCCGCTAAATTTTGCTTTAAGCGCATCCACCATGATTTTGGTGTCTGTCATAGACAGGGTTGTTTGGGTGACATACGCTAAATTGTCTGGATTTCGCAATTGCAGTTTTTCAACATCTTCTGGCGTTTCTACCAAATAAATACCGCCGCTTTCGCTGCATTTGTCATATTGCCCCATTGTGCCTTCCACTTCAGGATGTCCGGCATGACCAATCAGAATAACTTCACGGCCTGCTTTGGCGTGTTTGGCAACTTGCAAATGCACTTTCGTCACTAAAGGACAAGTGGCATCAAACACAGTTAGCTCACGCTCTTTGGCTTCATGTTGGACTTGTTTGGAAACACCGTGGGCACTGAAAATTAAATAAGAACCGACTGGCACATCGGTTAAATCTTCAATAAAAACAGCGCCTTTTTCTTTTAGGCCGTCAACAACAGTACGGTTGTGGACAACTTCATGGCGCACATAAATAGGTGCGCCAAATGTTTCAATGGCTTGGTCTACAATTTCAATGGCACGGTCTACACCGGCACAAAATCCACGGGGATTGGCGAGTACGATTTGCATATCTTGACTTCTATAGTAGGTTAATTGGGGTTATTTTAGCGTAATTGCTTGGCGGTTACGATAATTCCGTAGCCTGTGTTGATAAAAATCCAATTTTATTTAACTGATGTTACGCACTCACTTTTTGTGAGACGAAAAAATAATAATGAATCGCTATCGCGATGTTTTTTTAAATCGGGTTCTCGCACCCGAAAGCGAGCTACTTTCTTTTGCGCCGCCAAAAGCAAGTAGCCAAAGAAAAGGCGGCCCGATTGCCGCTCATGTCTTGCGCTCCTCGCATTTATCGGGGGACGGCAAAAGGGGCTTCCTGCCCCTTTGCCGCCGTGCGGCTTCCCTGCCGCACCCCTTCGGGCTGTTCCCGATAAATGCTGCGGTGCTCGACGCGGCAAACGGGAGAAAACGCGTTACTGCGTAACGTAAGTTATCTAATTGTGGCCTAGCATTAATGCAGCAATTCCCAAACGGGTTGCACATTGTTTGGTAAGGCCGCCAGCTTTCCCAACTCAACCCATTGGTTGTTTGGGGTATGAAAATCCGAACCAGCCGAACCAGCCAATTGATGGCGTGTGGCAAAATCGGCGACTCGGCGGATTTCGTCAGGATTGTAATGCCCAGTGACGACTTCTATCGCCGCACCGCCAAAACCTTTAAAGGCGTTGAGCAATTTCCTTATCCAAGTTGCCGTTAATTGGTAACGCAAGGGATGCGCCAAAACCGCGACCCCGCCGGATTGAACAATCCAATTAACCGCCAATTCCATATCTGCCCATTCGGTGGCGCAATACGCAGGCTTGCCTTTTGCCAAATATTTATCAAAGGCATCTTGATGGCTGCTGACATGGTTTTGGGAAACCAGAAAATTAGCGAAATGGCTGCGGGTAATCATGCCATCGCCAGCGGCGAGTTTCACCGCGTCAAGCGCACCAAAGATACGTTTTTTTTCCAACTTTTCGGCAATAATTTCTGCCCGTTGCATACGGGTGTTTTGCAAGTTTTTGCTGGCTTCCGCGAGTGGCGGATAGGCCGGATCAATCCCTAAGCCGACAATATGGAAACATTTTTTTTCCCAACTGGCGGACAATTCAATACCTGAAATTAACTGCAAACCCAGCGTATCAGCACACTGCCTAGCTTCTGCCAAGCCTGCGGTGGTATCGTGATCGGTAAGCGCTAAGTGGGTGACGCCCTGCCCATGCGCCCGTTGCACCAGTTCAGTCGGCGACAACGCGCCATCGGAGGCGGTGGAGTGACTATGTAAATCGTATATGGGTGTCATATAGGTTGCGGAGAATATTGATAAGATCGTTAAAAGCGTTTTTGCAGATGGCAACTACAAGGATTATTGATATTCGCCATACAACTTGGCGTAAAGGCCGTTTTGGTTGATTAAGGTTTCGTGTCGGCCTTGTTCGGAAATTTCACCTTGTTCAAACACATAAACGTGGTCGGCTTGTTTTACCGCACTTAGGCGATGGGCGATGATGATGGTTGTACGCCCTTTTAAAAATTCAGCAAGTGCTTGATGTAAATTATGTTCTGTTTCCGTATCCAGTGCTGACGTGGCTTCATCCAAAATCACCACTTTAGGGTCGGCGACAATCATGCGGGCAATTGCCATACGTTGCCGCTGCCCACCAGACAGGCGCATACCGTGACGACCAACGATGGTATCCAAACCTTGCGGCAAATCTTTGACCACATCCTGCAATTGGGCAATTGTTAAGGCTTTCCAAAGCGTTTTATCTGCCGCAGGTTTGCCTAAAGTCAGATTGGCGCGGATGCTGTCGTTAAACAACACCGGATGCTGCAACACGGTGACGACATTTTCCCGTACCACATCCAAGCCTATGCGTTCGATAGCGATATTATCGAAACAAATCTCCCCACCACTGCTGGGATACAGGCCGATTAAAGTTTGTATTAATGTTGATTTGCCGCCGCCACTAGCACCCACCAACGCCACTTTTTCGCCCGCTTTAATATGCAAATTAATGCCATTAAGGATTTTTTCTTCGCCATAACTAAAATGCAGTTGCTTAACCGATACTGAAACAGTGGCTTTATTGGCAAAAGGATTATCTAAATGCGGGTAATTGGGTTCTTGCTGTAAGGCAGCAAAGCGATTGATACGCACTAGCGCGGCTTTAGCAGCATAGAAAGCGTATTGGATATTTAAAATTTCTTGCACTGGCGCCATCATAAACCACAGATAGCCAAATACCGCCAACATTTGCCCGATGCTTAAATCGGAATAAAAAACCATCAACATCGCGCAAGCACGGAACACGTCAAAACCAAATAAAAACACCAAAAAACTCATCCGGCTGGCAGCATCACTTTGCCATGCGTAAGCGGTGGATTGGGTTTTTACCGTCAAAGCAGAGTCAATCAACTGCCGACAATAATAGCGCTCCCGATTACTGGCGCGGATTTGCTGGATAGCCTCCAAGGTTTCAGTCAACGCTTGCTGAAATACTTCATAAGCGGCGTTTTCCTTGGCTTTCAAGTCCTTAACCTTAGTGCCAACCACCCGGGTAAAATAAATAACCACCGGGTTTAATAGCATGATGAACAGCCCCAATTGCCAGTGCATCCACAATAAAATCACCGCCGTACCAAAAATGGTAAGCACCGCAATCAACAACTTACTGACGGTATTGCCAATGAAATTATCCAAGGTATCCAAATCAGTAACCAGATGGGTCACCACCGTGCCTGTCCCCAAGGTTTCGTATTCAGACATGGAAATATTTTGTAAATGCCCGATCAGGCTTTTACGGATACGGAAAACTATATCTTTAGAAATTAAAGAAAATTGCCGCGATTGGATAATGTTGAAAACAATGGCGATTAACCGCAACAACACACTGGCGATCAACACCACAGAGATATACAAGATAGGTTGTTGCCATTCAAGCGGCGCAAACTGGTTGATAGCCGCCGTCACCGCGCCTGGCTTTTTTAATAACACCTCATCGACCAACAACGGCATCAACAAAGGCACAGGCACGCTGGCAATCGTCGCCAAAATTGCCACGAAATGGGCAGAAAGCAATTGCTTTTTATGCCCTAAAGCAATTTTAAAAATGTGCTTCCAGCTATAGTTTTGGATTTGGGGTTCAGTTTGCACGGATACGGTGTCGACTTTGGAAGAGCTAAATTGTAGCAGTTTCCGGCAGAAGGCGTTTAAGGCTTCGGTTATTGGCGGTTTTTCCGGAAGTTGGTCGACGCACTTGATGGAAAATAGTGGGCTTATAGGTAAGTTTTCAGTGCCTAGGATTTTTGTAACGACAACATTTACTTAAAATGCGGCTGTTATTTTATATCGTTGCCTTACAGATGCTTGACCTGTGTGATACAGGTCAAACACGTGGCTATTGTTTAGCTGTATAGCAACGACGGTTTAGCTTCTGTTTTCATAACCGATAACTATTCTCCCTATCAAAAATTAACAAACACCGATCCCATGATTAAATGCCGCATGGTGGTGTTGGTGTGGGTTTTGTCATCAAGATATTGGTTCATGTAGCCAAATTCGGTACGGACGTGATTGTTAAATGTCCAACCTAAGCCTGCAAATGCGCGGTTTTGGTCAAAGCCGGATTGCCCGCCTGAAGGGGTGGTGTTAATCCGCACAAAAAATTCGTCCCAAGCGATTACGCTCAATTTCGGTTGGAATTCTAATGGGTGCATAAATTTTATCATTTGGCGTGGACGGTAACGGACATCATCACCTTGCAGGAAGTTACTTTCAAACATGGTTCTAAACGTCACCGTACCGACACTGGTTGGTAAAACATAGCGGAATGCAGGCCAGACATCTTGCTGCGCTACATAAGATTTCCCTAAATTTTGGGTTGGTAGCCAGGTGTATCCAGCCCAAATGGTTGCCCTATCGCTGAGTGAATAACCAATGGCTGTCCTCATCATGCCTTGATACCAATGATTCCAATCGTTATCAAAGCGTGATTGCCCTTCTACCCAGAAACGCACTTTTTGTAAGCTGGGGTCAATATCTTTCAGGCTGCCCTCACCTACTGCCTGCACCCAGCTACCCGCATCTTCTGTCAATTCGTCGGCGGCGACGGTATTCAACGCCGCAATGTTTACGCACAACGCGGCTATCAACAGTAAAAATCGGTTTCTTTTGTTATTCATTTTTAATTCCCTAGTGAACATTTGTCATGTGACATGCGTAGGCGACGCTAACCAAGCGCGATATGCCCTACGCATCCTTTGCCAAAGTCCTTACGCAAATTGCGTTCCAAAATAAAGTCCTTTTAAATCAATACCTAAAAATTACTTGCACCAGCATTGGGTTGAAAAAAACCGATTTAAAGGTTTTTTTCAACCGTTGTTGGTAACTGACGTTACGCAGTAACGCGCTTTTCTCCCGTTTGCCGCGTCGAGCACCGGAGTATTTGTCGGGAATAGCCCGAAGGGGTGCGGCAGGGAAGCCGCACGGCGGCAGATGGGCAGGAAGCCCATTCTGCCGTCCCCCGACAAATACCCCACTGGGCACAAGTGCGAGGAGCGCAAGACATGAGCGGCAATCGGGCCGCCTTTTCTTTGG
>CAIYRS010000063.1 GCA_903928685.1 uncultured Methylococcaceae bacterium | reverse complement strand
TTCTGATACTTTTTTCTGTTCATTGGCCGTGCCCAATTCGACTCGATTAACTTCCAGATTATGCTCGGCTTCGTGATGCGCCAATTCCAAATCGCGGTAAAGCTGTTCACGCTCTGCGATTAATCGGTTTAATTCAACATTGACTGCCGCAATGTGTGGCTGTATGTGTGCGCTACCGCCAAAAGGAATGCTAACGCCGACATTAAAAAATTCAGCATGGTTACTGCGCGGATCATAACCCTCATCGCTTAAGATACCGGCGACAACATTGCTTTGACCTGACCCTATCGATTTAATGGCATTAATCTGGGCTTGCTTACTCTCAATCTGGCTATTAATAGCGACCAAAACGGGATGATTTTTCTCGATTTCTTTTAAGGCCACCAGACTTTCTTCATAAAAACTCGGCACTTTATTCGTTTGGGTAATGGAGCTGTAACGTTTACGTACATGCATTAATTCGGCTTCAGCCATGGTAAATACGGAACGTTTTTGCAACAACTCGGTTTGCGCCAACAATTCATCAGCGCGGGGTAAATCTCCTAATTCAACGCGTCGCTTAATAGTCTCCAATAATTTCTCATAAATACCCAGCTCCGCTTGCGCTTGCTCATAACGAATTTTTGCCAGCGACATATTCCATAAAGCGATCCTGACCAAACCGGCAACCCGTAATTTAATACCCACGGCTTGTGACGCAGCACTGGTTTCGGCCTGATTGGCCAAATTATGTTCCGCGTCACGCTGGCCTATATTCCAGAGCGGCACTTGCACATTACCGGTTGCATAATTCAGTTTGAAAGTGGATATTGACTGATAGCCGACAATGGCTTGTGATGAACCGGCAACCCAACTTTTACTACGCTCCGAAATGGCAGCGGCTTCTTCTTCCAAAGCCGTAAGCCAAGCGGTATCCGGATATTTTTGCATGGTTAAATCAACGAGCTTGGGCAGCGTCAACGAGGCATCAACGTCAATCGGATCAAGATGATCAACAACCCGTATTGAAGTATCCCGTTCCCAGCTCGGATCTTGGGAATGAGCAGGTCTTGCAACAAGTAGCATACTTGCCAAAAAAAAGATAACATGACCCGGCAGGAGCTTGGGCACACGTTTTCCGGAATGGTTTAAAGAAAACATAAGATAAGCTCAATGCGGTTAACACCGCGTTATGGATAGAGATCTGATTAAAAAGACGAGTGTAATCGCGTCCCTGGATAACGAAGGACAATTTATGTAACTATTCAGTCCCCCTCTTTGAAAAAGAGGGGTTAGGGGAGATTTTATTAGATAAATCCCCCTCAATCCCCCTTTTTCAAAGGGGGAGGTGAATACTTACAAATTTAGTGCGCAGGCGGAGCGCGTAGTGGGGGTGATGACATCAATAAACAGTAAACCAACTGCTGAGACGGTAGCGAAAAATTGGCATCAAACCGTAAATATGCGTTATTAAAAACAAACGCCTGTTGGGGTAGATAATAATGGCTGATTGAATCGCCAGGCCGATTGATTTGGCTTTGCTTAACGCCACTATCAACAGGGACAATCATGCCCTCCACCCCGTTGCTGTATGACAACATCTTCAGTTGGGCGGGTGGCGTGTTATGCTCTGCGCTAAAGTGCTCAAGACCTGGAACATGCAAACCTGGCGTTGAACCCGGTTCACCCGCATGGGCATGTACCAACG
>CAIYRS010000062.1 GCA_903928685.1 uncultured Methylococcaceae bacterium | reverse complement strand
GGAGCGCAAGACATGAGCGGCGACCGGGCCGCCTTTTCTTTGGCTACTTTCTTTTGGCGGCGCAAAAGAAAGTAGCTCGCCTTCGGGTGCGAGAACCCGATTAGAAAAACTGTCGCGATAGCGACTCAGCATAATTAATTTCAAACTGCAATAATCGTCTGCGTAACATCAAAAAACTTAAGCCTTGGGCGGCACATACGCTTCAGGCATATCATTATTACCTTCAAACAAAAACTTCTGCCGCTCTTCGGCAAGAAACGCCCGGCTTTTTGGATCATAACTCGCCAAACGGTTTTCATTAATCAAAATGGTTTGTTTGCCCAACCATTCTTTCCACGCTTGTTTGGAGACTTTTTCAAAAATCTCTTGGCCTTTTTCACCTGGAAATGGCGGCGCATCCAAGCCTTCCGCTTCCATACCCAATTTTACGCATTGCACTAATCTAGTCATGATTGTCCTCGTGGTTAAAGTGTTGTTTTAATAGCGTCTTTATCGGCGCAGGCAAGCCCAAACCGTCAATTTGCTTGGCGTTATACCAGAGCGACTGCCCGGCTTCCATCACAAAATTTATCGGCTTATCGGTGTAAACCCATAATGGCGTGTAATCCAGATGGAAATGCGAAAAGGTGTGCCGCTGCATTAAGCCACTTTGGTGATGGCGTATCCGCAGCTGTTTCCCTGCACACCAATCTAAAGCAGCTTGCGTATCGGCAAACTCCGGCAAACTCCACAAGCCACCCCAAATACCGACGGGCGGGCGTTTTTCCAGCCATAAATCGCCATCGTTATTGACCAAAATCAACAACACTTGCTGCTTTATCGGGATAGTTTTGGGCGGCTTGCGGGTTGGTAACTCGGCAGTTGTTGCGGTTTGGTTGGCAAGACAACCGTCTTGAATAGGGCAGCGATGGCAGGCGGGTTTACTGCGGGTGCAGAGTGTTGCGCCCAAATCCATGATGGCTTGGGTGTAATCAGCAACCCGCGCTTTAGGCGTGTGTTCGGCACTGATTGCCCATAAAGCTTTGCTGACGGCAGTCAAACCAGGCCAACCAGGAACGCCTTTAAAGCGGCACAGCACCCGTTTAACATTGCCGTCTAAAATGGGATGGCTGTTATTAAAGGCGATACTTAAGATAGCCCCCGCTGTTGATTGGCCTATGCCCGGCAAGGCCATCAAGCCCGCTAAATCATTAGGAAAACCACCGATAGCCACTAGCTGTTGCGCGGCTTTATGCAGGTTTCTGGCGCGGGCGTAATAGCCCAAACCCGCCCATAGCTGCAATACCTCATCCACAGGCGCATTGGCTAAGCTGGCAATATCAGGAAACTTGGCGGTAAATGCCAAAAAATACGGGATAACGGTGCTGACTTGGGTTTGTTGCAACATGGTTTCCGATAACCAAACCCGATAGGGAGTAATCGGCTGTTGCCAAGGCAAATCTTTACGCCCATGTTGGTCAAACCAAGCGAGTATCCGCTGTTGAAATAATTCCGGTGACATCAATGGCTAATCAAATTGCCGATTCATGCTGCAAATAACGGCGTAACAAATCCAAGGCCAACAGCGCCGATTGCTGCCGCTTACGCAGGCCGGAACCACCAATACGATGATTTTCTTGCACATAGCCGTCCGCCGTTAGCAGCACATTAAAGATAAACACCGTTTGGGTTTTATCGTTAAGCTGTTGCCTCTCGCCGTTATAAAGCTGCACCAAGACAAAATCCGCGCCGCTATTGACTTGTACAAGGCCAGCAATTTCATTGGCGATTTCCATCAGATCGGTTTCATCTAAATCTATCCCCAAATTTCTGGTAATCCGCGCAAGCGATTGCTCATAACGGCTTTCCAACAACCAATCAGAACCTACACAAAAGCCCGCGATTAACCCTTGGCTGATAGTTTCCACCACCGCCAGAGATTTTTTATGCGCGGTCATCAACGCATTAACCACAGTAGCCAAATCCCCAGAATCCTCGCCCGGCTTATCAATGGCATAAACGCTATTGCCCAGCAAACGGGTAATGCGCTCAACCAATAGGTCTATAGACAACTCCGCATAATTGTGCGGAAACAGCAACTTGGTTTGCACTTCATTTAAGCTGGCGCGAAAACCCAACTTTACCCCGTCAGGCATGGTGATGGCATTGATACGTTGCTGAATATCAGATTCACCTAGGCCGACAGTTTTTATCGTCACCAAATTACTAGGCTTTAAATCGAAGCCGCTTGTTAAGGTCGGCAAGATTTTTTCCAGAAACATCGGCTTCATTTCCGAAGGCACACCCGGCAAAAACACAAACCAGCAACGACCAGAATGCAAAGCAAATCCAGGCGCTGTTCCCCATTCATTATCTAACCGCTGGCAACCTTCCGGCAGCATCGCCTGTTTACGGTTGGCTTCTGGCATGGCTTTGTTGCGATAGCTAAAATACTGTTGTATGGTTGCCAGCGCCTCGGCATCGAATACTAATGGCAGATCAAACGCCAAAGACACCGCTTCAGCGGTTAAATCATCACTGGTTGGCCCTAAGCCGCCAGTACAAAGACAGCAATCGGCACGTCCGGCAATTTCGCGCAGCAAACTGACCAAATCGTCCATATTATCGCCAACGGCAGTATGTCGGGTTACCGAAAAGCCTTGCTTCACCGCTTGCTGGGATAACCACGCGGCATTGGTATCAACGGTGTGTCCGCTAATAATTTCTTCGCCTTGGGAGAAAATTTCTAGGATAGGATTCATAACAAAATTCGCTCGAAAAATCAGGGAGGGGATAAGGCAACACCTTTTCCATTTAATAGCTTATTTATATTGACTGAGCCATCCGAAGCCAACAACGCTGCCGCTTTCGGTAAAGCCCTGTGATACTGCAAGCCAACCAATACTCGTTTTTTGTTCTGGGTACCACTAAATGCACATCGACCAACATTACTTAAGCACTGCCAGCCAATGCCCATCACCAAACTACAACGATAGGCCAATAGCGGATAACATTTCCTTAATCGTCGTCCATTGCATCAGCCTGCCGCCAAATAAATTCGGCAATGATTACATAAATCAATTGTTCTGTAACCAGCTTAATCCCGACGATCACCCGTATTTTAAAAAAATTTACCAATTGCAAGTATCCGCGCATTTATTGATAAAACGGGATGGCGCATGTGTGCAATATGTGCCTTTTGACAAACGCGCCTGGCACGCAGGCAAATCCAGCTACCAAGGCCGGGAAAACTGCAATGATTTTTCCATAGGCATCGAATTGGAAGGCGCAGAAGATATTGCCTACAGCCCCGAACAATACACCCAACTTGCCGAAGTCATTAACACCCTGCTCGCCACTTATCCAAACTTATCGCGGCAACGGATCACCGGACACAGCGACATTGCGCCAGGACGTAAAACCGATCCGGGTTCGGCGTTTGATTGGCCCAGACTATTTACCGCCCTATAACAAGCGCTCAATTCAACCCTTTTTGCTCGCACTAATGGAGGCGCTAGTAATACTGGCTTAAGTCGTTTAGGTTTTGCGTAATGCTTTGTTTGGAGAGATAAACGGGAGCCGCACGTTTAAGTGTTTCTCCATAAATAATTACCTGTTATTTTGTATATATTTCCAATACTATTAGAACCAAACCTAACAAAACCGATAATCCCGTCATAAATATTCACCTAATACCTTAATTTAGTTTAAAAAATTGTTGGTATTTCAATATCTAAAAATTCAACTTAAATAATAAGCTATGAAAATCCATCCCTCATTTTCATTGATTAGCCTGCTAATAATCATATTTTCTACATCAAATGCCTTCTCTCATGAAGGCGCTATCGACAAAAACCACCACTTAGAAGATGCTTATTTAGCTGAAAAGGCCAGAATCGCTGAGACTCAGGGAAAAGTAAAAGTCTTGTATAAGCAGAATCTGCCAATAGTCAACGATATTAACCCCGCGATTTATGGCGAATGGAGTCCATTAACCATCTGGCCGTTCGCCTTTGCCTCGGCGGCTAATTTACCTGACGGACGTATTTTGGCCTGGGGCGGTAATAACCCGTTTTTTTTTGCTGGATCCCCGATTATTTACACTTATGCAGCCATTTGGGATCCGGTAACCAATACGCTTACCGAAGCCGATCATCCAACGCATTCAATGTTTTGCGGTATCCCAGTGATGTTGGAAGATGGTAGGGTCTTTGTAAATGGCGGTATTAGACGTGATCCCGTTTCAACATTTTTAACCAGTACCTTTGATTACAGAACCAATAATTGGACTCAAATAGAAAGCATGGCGGCTGGGCGCTGGTATCCAAATACAGTGGCCTTGCCTAATGGTCAAGTATTCACCGCTGCAGGTACTCCGGGTAGTGACTACGCAGAAATCTGGACAGAAGGCTTGGGCTGGGAATACCTAAGTGGCGTAAACATTCTATCTGCCATTCTGAATTTCCCTACATGGACTGAACCCAGCAGTTGGTTGCCTCATTTTCATTTAGCGCCAAATGGCAAAATTTTTCATTCTGGACATACCCCAGAGATGCACTTTATTGATCCTAGTGACAGCGGCAGTATTAAAACGGTTGATATTTCAAATGATTGGAATACAGCCAACATTCCCGGAGTGTTATATGAGGAAGGCAAATTATTGAAAGCGGGTGGGGCACTATATGATGCAAATAATACCGGAACTGGCAAAGCGGCAATTATTGACATAAATACAGATATACCAACCAAAACGCCAACAAATCCAATGCAATATCCACGGATATTTCATAACCAAGTTGTTTTGCCGAATGGTGAGCTAATGGTTATTGGCGGCAATACCACGGGTCTAAAATTCAATGATAATTTTAGCCAATTTACCCCTGAAATTTGGAATCCAAGTACCCAAAAATGGCGGACAGTCGCTGATATTGCCGCTCCCCGCAATTATCATTCCGTGGCTTTATTGATGACCGACGGGCGAGTTTGGTCAGGTGGCGGTGGGATTTGCAAATGTATTGCCGATCATCCTGATTCACAAGTTTTTTCACCACCTTATTTATTTAATCCAGATGGGACTCCGGCAGTTCGCCCAGAAATTTTTAGCGCACCTGATATTATCGCTAATGGCCTACAAGCCTTTGTCACAACGTCACCAGATGTAGAAAAGTTTACTATGGTACGCATGTCAGCAACGACCCATGCCGTCAATTCGGACATGCGCTTTTTAAATGTTCCATTTTCAAAAAACCAACCAGGTAATTTTGTTTTAAATTTTCATCCAAACCGTAATGTTTTGACGCCTGGCTATTGGATGTTATTTGCTTTGAATAGCCAAGGTGTACCTTCTATTGCCAAGGTTGTTCAAGTTACTACGGATCAAACGCCATTTTTACAGAATCCCAGTGACCAAAATACTTTTAAAGGCACAAAAGTAGAGCTCTTGATTAAAGCCCGCTCTACCAGTGGTGCGGCTTTATCCTACTCAGCACTAGGTTTGCCTGCTGGCTTAACGATTGACCCCATCACGGGATTGATTTCAGGAAATGTTTCAACAGAAGGAAGTTACCGTGTCGTTGTTTCGGTGCGTTATGCAGGTGGCACTGCCAGTACAACATTTATTTGGCGAGTTTTGGCAGAGCACTTAAATTTGGTTTCAGATATGTTTGGCAATGGAACAGGGGTTAGTTTTGCTGACCAACCAACGAGAGATCAAACCTTGTTTGCAGTCAGAATTTTAAGAGATAAATCCGTAAATGCCATTCAAGGTATAACGAATTACGGCCCATTTTCCAAGCATGGCGGAAACAGTGGTTTAGCAACACGAGAAACGTGGGCTAATAACGAATATTTAGTGAGGATTTTTGGTATATCTGGCAGTCAGGTTTGCAAAATCAACTTGGTAACTAATACCGGACGAATCATCGGTCCGTTTGGCGATGCTTCAGATTGTATCAATCCGGAGAATTTCGATTATAGCGTTCCTATAAATCATGAAATTGTTGGTTTTACAGGTCGAGCAACTGCAACCTCGCTTACCGCCATTGGTGTAATTTATCGCGAACGGCAAAATACTAATCAGCCGCCTTGGCCAACTTCCATTGCCGATCAACATGGCCAGACAGAGACAGCTGTTGAATTACAGGTTAATGCCACCGATGCTGAAGGGGATAAATTGACTTATTCGTCGGAAGGTTTGCCATCTGGCTTAAGCATTGATAGTCAGTCTGGGTTGATTAGCGGAACCCCACTAATTAAAGGCGAATATGATGTCATAGTGACTGTTAAAGATGATAAAAATGCGGTTTCTGCGGTCAGCTTTCATTGGCAAATTAAAGGGGCTATCCGGATTGCCCCAATCAATACATTCCCGCAAACAATTAATGCCGATATTACATTTGTTACTAACATTAGCAACGCCAGAAATCCCCACTTCCAATGGTCGTTTGGTGATGGTACTCCCCAAACGACCCCTACTGATTCGATTAGCATCACCCATCGCTACAAAAAGCCTGGCTTGTATATCGTAACGCTTAAAGTGACTGATGATTCGGGGGATGTTGCTAACAAATCGTTTACCCAAGCAATTCATTTGCCATTAACAGCCCAACGTCCGGTACTGTCATCGAATATAGTTACGGCTACCGTGCTAGGTAAACCTAAGATTTGGGTTGTTAACCACGATAATGATTCGGTCAGTGTGTTCGATACGAGCAATTATGCAAAATTGGCAGAAATTAGCGTTGGTTCATCACCGAGCTACTTGGCAGTTGCGCCCAATGGACAAATTTGGGTTAGCAATACCTTGTCATCAACCCTTTCCGTTATTGACCCTGCGACTTTAGCAATTGTGAAAACAATTCGGCTGCCGTTTGCATCGCAACCTGCTGGTGTTGTCTTTGCGCCAGATCAACAAGCCGCTTATGTGGTATTGGAGGCAACTGGGCAGCTCATAAAATTAAATCCCACCACTGGAGGATTGCTTGCTACAGTGTCTATTGGAAATCATCCAAAACACCTCGCTGTACAAAGTGATAGCAAGCAAATATTTGTTTCTCATTTCATCACGCCGCCGTTACCCGATGAAAGCACCGCAAATGTTAAAACCGCAGTGAATGGCGTTAATGTAGGGGGAGAAATCAGCGTAATTGATGCTAATTCAATGACACTAAGCACGCATATCATTTTAAAGTATAGTAGAAAACAAGATACCGAATTCCAAGGTTCTGGTATCCCCAATTATTTGGCGGCAATGGCAATTTCCCCAGATGGGCAAAGTGCGTGGCTTCCTTCCAAACAAGACAATATCAAACGGGGTACTTTGCGGAACGGTCAAAATCTCAATTTTAGCAATACAGTACGCGCCATCGGCTCGAAAATCGATGTAGCCAATTTGAGGGAAGATTATCCGGCGCGACTAGATTTTGACAATGCTGGCGTAGCCAGTGCTGCGGTATTTGACCGCTCTGGTAATTACTTGTTTGTGGCCTTGGAGACTAGCCGTGAAGTTGCCATCGTTGATGCGTATGGTGGACGTGAGATTCGGCGTATGTCAGTGGGACATGCGCCAAATGGACTTGCTGTTTCTGAGGATGGCAAAACACTGTATGTCCACAACTTTATGGATAGAACTGTCAGTGTTGTCGATTTAACCACTTTATTGAGCCAAGGCGATGCTAGACTGCCAATACTTGCAGTGATGTCCAGCGTCAACACGGAAAAATTATCGCCCGCTGTGTTAAAAGGCAAACAACTATTTTACGATGCCCAAGACCCAAGATTGGCGACCGACAATTATCTCAGTTGTGCAGCATGTCATAACAATGGCGAAGGCGATGGCAGAGTGTGGGATTTGACGGGCTTTGGCGAAGGTTTACGGAATACCATCGATTTACGTGGACGCGCTGGCATGGCAATGGGGCCGTTACACTGGACTGGAAATTTTGATGAAATTCAAGATTTTGAATCACAAATCCGCAATCTTGCCGGAGGTACGGGTTTATTGGCGGATGCCGATTTTGCCAAAACCCAAAATCCTTTAGGCGTACCTAAAGCAGGTTTGAATGCCGATTTGGATGCGTTAGCCGCTTTTGTTTCTTCTTTAAAAACAATGGCGCCTAGTCCTTGGCGTCATCCTAATGGGAGTTTGTCATCTTCTGCTTTGGCTGGGAAATCTGTATTTAATACGGCAGGTTGTAGTCAGTGTCATGGTGGTAAGCAATTTTCCGATAGCCCTTCGCGACTTGCACATGATATTGGTACGATAAAACCATCAAGCGGCAAACGCTTAGATAAGGATTTAGCGGCTTTGTATGTACCAACATTACGTGATGTGTGGAACACAGCGCCCTATTTACACGACGGTTCCGCTAAGACATTAGAAGATGCTGTGATGGCGCATAAAAATCTGTCTTTGACCAACGGCGATACTTCGCAACTTGTCGCCTACCTACTGGAAATAGGAAGTGTTGAGCCTGCGCCAGCAAATATTGCAACTAACGTCACGCTGACCCAGCCAGCGAATGGCAGTCTATTTAAACAAGGCGATAACCTGGTTTTAACCGCCGACGCTATTGATGCTGATAGCCGTGTAACCAAAGTTGAATTCTATAGCGGTAATAAATTGTTGGGCAGTGATAGCGATGCGCCTTACAGTTTCAACTGGAACAACTTGCCATTTGGACGCTATAGCCTAAGAGCCAAAGCTTACGATAATTATGGCGTGGCTAAATTTAGCTCATTCACCGCTATTAGTGTGGGTAAATGATTGCCCAAAATTAACGTTTAAAACCGACAAATCCTATTGTCGGTTTTAATTATTGAAAAATCGGTCAACGGTTTTGTATAAATCAGCTTGGCAATACCAGCAAGGGAATGCGTCAAAACGATTTTATGTCTGACGCATTCCTCTGTAGCCTGATCTTATCGCCTTAATTCAACGCTTTTTGCCCCCGCAATGCCGCCACCATCAAATCCACAAACGCCCGCACCTTAGCCGACGCATATCGCCCCTCGCGGTGCAGCACATGAATCGGCAAGCGTTCCGGTTCAAAATCTTCCAGCACCGTCTGCAACTCGCCTGATGCCAAATACGGGGCGACTTGGTAAGACAGCAGCCGCGTTATGCCTAAATGCCGCAGCACCGCCACAATCGCCGAATCATTATTGGTTTCTGTCAAACGCGGCTTGATTTTTATGCTGATACCTTGCCCAAAGCGCCATTCGCCTTGGTTGCCCGCGCTATTGGCGGCGACCAAATAATGTTGGCTTAAATCGTTGGGATGTTGCGGAATGCCGTGTTTGCCAAGATACACAGGCGACGCGCAGGTAACGCGGCGCACATAGCCAACTTTAATGGCGTTCATGCTGGAATCCGGCAGCTCGCCAATCCGTATGCCCACGTCCAAACCTTCCTCCAACATATTGACCACGCGATCCAAAAACACCGCCGACACCTGCATATCGGGATAACGTTCCAGATAATCAACAATAGTCGGCATCACATACATGCGCCCAAAAAGCACAGGCGCAGTCACTGCGAGATGGCCTTTCGGTTCGCCGTTGATACCTGCTGCGGCTTCATCCGCCGCATCCACTTCACTAATGATACGCCGCGCATCTTCCAAATAGCGCTGCCCTGCTTCGGTCACGCGCACATAACGGGTGGTGCGCGTTAGCAGGCGGATTTTCAGCCGCTCTTCCAAAGTGGCAATGGCGCGGGTAACGGCGGGCGGTGACATGTTCAAACGCCGCGCACCGCCAGCAAAGCTTTGTTCCTCGGCAACAGCGACGAACACAGTCATTAAATCGAGTCTGTCCATTTTTTCTGGATTAGCAAAGTGACGGGGTTATTATTCCATTTTTTATAAGAATATATTGTAAATAATGGCTATTCTTCTTAAAAGTGAAATTGACTACAGTATGTCCACCCGAGACGAGAAGCACTTTCAGGCGCGTAGGGTGGGCAAAACGCTTTTTGTTTGCCCACCACCACACGGAAAACAAAGGTGGGCAGAACAGCTTGCCCACCCTACGCCTGAAATATCTGAACTAAGGGCAACCAACATTCAATTATCTAACGAGGAAAGACCATGAGCCGCATTAACACTGTCACTAAAGATACCGCCAACGCAGAACAACAAGCTTTGTTCGATGCCATCCAAGCTAAATTAGGCATCGTCCCCAATTTCTTAAAAATTCTGGCGAACTCCCCCGCCGCTTTACGCGCTTTTTTAGGCTTGCACAGCATTGCAGGCGAAGGCAGCTTAAACCCACAAACCCGCGAACGTATCGCCTTGGCGGTCGCCCAGCAAAACACTTGCGAATATTGCGTTTCCGCACATACCGCGATTGGTCGGAAAGCGGGTTTGAACAACGCCGAAATTGATGCCAATCGTCACGGCACTAGCCAAGATGCCAAAGCCGCCGTCGCCGTGAAATTCGCCAAATCGTTGCTGGAAAACATGGGCGAAGTCACCACAGCAGAAATCACCGAAGTGCGCACGGCGGGTTATAGCGACGCGGAAATCGTCGAAATTATCACCCACGTGGCGATGAACATCTTCACCAATATCATCGGCAAAGCCAGCCATGTCGATATTGATTTCCCAAAAGTTGAACTGAAATTGGCGGCGTAACTCAGTAATCAGGTCTGGCGGCAGCGTTTGCCGCCGACTTTTGATGATCGTTAAAAATACGGTAGGGTACGCTGTGCGTACCATTAAAAACCATGTAAAAGGTACGCACAGCGTACCCTACACAAAACCCTCAAACCAAAACCAAGGAAAAAACCATGCAATTAACCAACAAAACCGTATTCGTCACTGGCGCAAACCGTGGCATTGGCAAAGCCCTTGTTGAGGCTTTACTGCAACACCCCGTCAAAAAAATCTACGCCACCGCGCGTGACATTTCCGCCTTGCCCGATTTTGCCGATACCCGTGTTGTGCCCGTTACCCTGGACATTACCAAACCCGACCAAATCCAAGCCGCCGTAGCCTTGGCGCAAGATGTCGATGTGTTGATTAACAATTCCGGCGTGTTGTCGATGGCTTCCGTGGTATCGGGCGATCCCGACGCGTTACGTTACGACATGGATGTCAATTATTACGGCACCTTGGCAATCACCCGCGCGTTTGTACCCGTTTTGGCGCAACACGAAGGCGCGGCAATCGCCAATGTGCTGTCTGTGGTCAGCCTTGCCAGCATGATTGGCATTGGCGGCTATAGCGCTTCGAAAGCAGCGTTGTTTTCTGCCACCCAAGCCATGCGCGCCGAATTGAAAGTGCAAGGCATTAGCGTCCACGCCATTTTCCCAGGGCCGATTGATACCGATATGGCGAAAGAATTTCCCATGCAAAAAGCCAGTGCTCAAGAGACTGCCGAAAATATCTTGGCAGGTTTGCTTGCCGATGCCGAAGATATCTACCCAGATCCGATGTCCACGCAACTGGGCCAATTATGGGCAACAAACCCTAAAGCGTTGGAAGCGGCATTTGCGGCGATGTGATAACTCAGTAGTGGTGCAAAAGTTCTTTAACTTTTACGTAGGAGTCCAAAACATGTTTTGGACTCCTAATCAAGGAACTACCGTCACCGCTATTGTTAAAATACTTTTGAACGATTACGTATGTTTTCGGCTTTTGGAGCGCGGGCATCTTGCCCGCCAGTTGCGGGCAAGATG
>CAIYRS010000061.1 GCA_903928685.1 uncultured Methylococcaceae bacterium | reverse complement strand
TCTTTTGCGCCGCAAGCCACAAGGATGTGGCGAATGCCGAAAATGCAGGAGCAATTTTCGGCCAAAAGAAAGTAGCCAAAGAAAAGGCGGCCCGATTGCCGCTGATGTCTTGCGCTCCTCGCATTTGTCGGGGGACGGCAGAATGGGCTTCCTGCCCATCTGCCGCCGTGCGGCATCCATGCCGCACCCCTAACGGGCTATTCCCGGCAAATACTCCGGTGCTCGACGCGGCAAACGGGAGAAAAGCGCATTACTGCGTAACGTCAGCCAAGTAGGGTACGCTGTGCGTACCATTAATCAGGCGAACGGCGATGACGATGTTGAAAGGTACGCACAGCGTACCCTACTTAATTTTTCAATGTGCAATCGTTCCAGATTCCCGCAACAATCCCCGCAACATCACATCCTGCATCAGCGCCAGCCGGGCTTCTATCGCCGTCCATTCCATCCAAACATCATTGCCTAGCGCAATCTCTAGCGAACAAACCCCATGCACACCTGCCCATATGGTTTGCGCGACCAGTTCGCTGTCCTGCAATTCTTCCCGAAACAAACCTGCGTCCAGTGCCGTTTTTACGACCACCTGCAATTGCGCGTAAGCGTCTTGCTCGGTGTTGCCGTGTTCTATATCGGTAATCTCCAAATTGCACGGTGCGCGTGGCGTCATGAACATAAACCGATAATGTCCCGGATGTTGCAGTGCAAACTGGGCATAGCCTTTGCACAAGGCCTGAATCCGCAAAATAGGGCAGGGGATTTGCATAATCTCCCTCATCCCCGTCGCCAAAGCCAAAAAATCGGTATCGCAGATGGCTTGCAGCAAGGCTTCTTTATCGGCGAAGTAGTTGTACAAAGTGGTTGCCGAGTAGCCGATTTGCTTGGCAATCTCGCGCATGGATACCGCTTCGATGCCGCGCTCGACAAATAAGTTGCGGGCGGCATCGAGGATAATCATGCGTAACTGTTCGCGTTCTTCGGTTGTTTTTATTTTTGGTGGCATAGGCTTATTAATTTACGGTGTTAAGTTAACACTGTTATTTTTATATGTAAACAGTTTTTGTTTTCTCTAAAACAATTTTTTGGTGCTTGTCCAAGATGAAATTTAAGGGTGGCTATGTTATGGTCTTTGCCATAAAAAAACAAAGCGATTGAATTATTTGCTATTTCTGGCGTAAGGTCTGGCTTTTCGTTTATTGCCAGGCGAAACCATTTAATCGTACTTCCCTTTTTCTGATGGCTATTTTAGAGCCATCCCTTTTCAGCGAAGACCGCCAATGAAACCAACCGATACTGCCGCTACAGATTCACCCGCCGCCGATACTGAAAGCACCGATAAACCAATCAAACAACGCAATAACCCGTTGCATGGCGTTACCTTAGAGACGGTAGTCACGGAGTTGGTGGCTTATTATGGTTGGGGCAGGTTGGCGGAGCAGATTCCGTTAAAGTGTTTCAGTTCTGATCCTAGTATTAGTTCCAGCTTGAAGTTTTTGCGGAAAACGCCTTGGGCGCGGGAGAAGGTGGAAAGCCTTTATGGTTTTATGTTGCGTGAGATTCGGCGCGGAAAGTGATAACAATTATCGGTTTATAGCCACCATGCTTAACGCCATTTGGATATTCTTTTTTCTGGCTGCGTTTGTCACCGCGCTGGTCAAGCTGGTTTTTTTCGGTCAGCCGCAGGCGTTTGCGGAGTTGATGACGGCGATGTTTGCCTCATCCAAATCGGCGTTTGATATTGCCTTAGGTTTAACTGGGGTGTTGAGCTTATGGTTGGGCATTATGCAAATAGGCGAACGCAGCGGGGTGATGGGGTTTTTGACCAAGGGTTTAACGCCTTTATTTAGCCGTTTGATGCCAGAGGTGCCGCGCGATCATCCGGCTTTGGGGGCAATGGTGATGAATATCGCCGCCAATATGTTGGGTTTGGATAATGCCGCCACTCCACTGGGCATTAAGGCTATGCAAGCCCTGCAAACCTTAAACCCCAAGCCAGATACCGCCAGTAATCCGCAAATCTTGTTTTTAGTCATCAATACCTCCTCGGTAACGCTGTTTCCGGTGACGATTTTCACTTACCGCGCGCAATTGGGCGCGGCGAATCCTACCGATGTTTTTATCCCGATTTTACTGGCGACTTATCTGTCAACTTTGGCGGGTTTGTTGGCGGTGGCGTTTGTGCAAAAAATCAATTTGCTGGATAAGGTGGTTATGGCCTATTTGGGCGGCCTCACTTTGCTGGTCGGCGGTCTGTTGGCGTATTTTGCCCAGTTGCCACAAGCGGAAATGCTGGCGCAATCGGCGTTAATCAGTAATGTCATTTTGTATTCTTTAGTGGTGGCGTTTTTGCTTACTGCCGTTTATCGGCGCATAAATGCTTATGAAGCCTTTGTTGATGGCGCTAAACAAGGCTTTCAAACAGCCATCACCATCGTGCCGTATTTGGTTGCCATGTTGGTGGCAATCGGTGTGTTCCGTGCCAGTGGCGCGTTGGATTTGTTAAACGCAGGCGCTCGTTATCTGGCGCAATTTTTCTTGTTGGATGAACGTTTTGTGGATGGCTTGCCGACTGCGTTTATCAAACCGTTTAGCGGGAGCGGGGCAAGGGCGATGATGATTGATACCATGAAAACCTTGGGGCCGGATTCTTTTGCCGGACGTTTAAGTTGCATCATTCAAGGCAGCACCGAAACCACCTTTTATGTGCTGGCGATTTATTTCGGCGCGGTCGGCATCAAATACAGCCGACACGCTATCAGTTGTGGGATAATCGCCGACTTTGCCGGAGTGCTCGCCGCTATTGCCGTTACTTACCTGTTTTTTGGTTAATATCCAGTACGATCCCCGCACTATTTCCCTCAGCCACAGTCAGAACGCAACCGTTAGCGACGCATACCTTAAATTTATCTATCCATGATTTTCGTCAGGCCCTTTTTGTTAATGGCTATCGCCTTCATAGCCAATCTATTGCTTAGCGCGTGCAGTGTTTTGCCACTGACATCTGCGCCAGAAAAATTCCATTTAAGCCCTGTTTTTCCTAGTGCTACCAAGCCATCGGTAAAATTTAACGCCAGCATTATTGCCTCGTCGTTATTCGATGCAAAACACGGTTTGCCACAGCTGATAGTCTCGGTTTCTGATGGTACGGTTGCCGCGTTGGAGGCTAAATCGGGCTTGTTGTTATGGCAACGGCAAGTGCCTGTTCCGCAAAACCAGCAAGCGCAATTAATAGCTACGCCAGTGATAATTGGCGACAAACTGGTGGTGTCTTACCAATGTTTGGAAAAAGGCGAACGCACTAGCCATCGTATCGCGGTGTTGGATTTGGCTAGCCGCCAATGGGATGCGCGTTTTCCGGTGCTGACAGTGACTGCCAGCCAAGCAACGCTTGATGGCAAGGGCATAGTCAATTTTAATCCGCCGACGGTTTTTTCCCATGCCGCGCTCAAACACTGGCAACCCAAGGGCAGCCAGCTGGGTTATGTCTATGCCGCGTATGGCAATGCGGGCGATGTTCAGCCGTTTCATGGTTGGTTGTTTGAGATTGATATGGATGCCTGGCAACAACATGGCGTTAATCAGGCCATTAAAAACACCTTGTTGACCACGCCTGAAACCAACTGCCGCACCAATACCGAATTTGGCACGCAAGAAATGATTTGCGGCGGTGGTTTATGGGTACCCAGCGGGCCGTTGCTTGATGCCAGCGGTGACGAAATGCAATTATTTATCCCCACCGGGAATGGTCAAATTGATTTGGCGCGGCAAGATTATGGCAATTCCCTAATGCGTGTTAAGCCTGGCTTAAAATTTGATGCCGCTTGCGATACCGGCTTATGTGCCAAGTTTGATCCTTTTAATCCCGATGAAGCTTGCCTTAGCTCTTGTAAAAATCTGTTTGTGCCGCGCCTAAGCCAAGGCAATGCGCCATTAAAACCGCCGTTCCACGAATGCGATGGCAAAGGCTTTTTGGAGTGTATGGCGTGGATGGATTACGACTTGGGCGCGAATACCCCGATAAAAATCACCTTACCAGATGGTCGCCAAGTGCTGGTACAGGCAGGCAAAGACGGTGGCGCGTATCTGGTCGATGCCGAACATATCGGCAAACAATACGACCGCTTACAAATTGCCAAACTTTGTGGCTCGCCAACGGATTTATGCAAACTCAGCTGGGCGGGGATGATAGTCACCCAGCCCGTGCAGACCGTGGTTGACGGTGATCCGGTGGTGATTATCCCCACGTTTAGCCCTGATAAAACCAATGTCGCGGGCGTGGTGGCATTAAAAATCGTTTTGGAAAATGGTCAACCAAAGTTACAGCGTTTCTGGCAATTTCCTGATGCCAACAACGCTAATGCTTTAAATATGTTCCGAAGCCATCCGTCCTTTCCGCTGCTGACTACCAATATTGGCAACGAAGCTATTATCTGGTTGGTGGATATTGGCGCGCCCGGCACTTTGTACGGCATCCGCGCCAAAGATGGCAGCATAGTCGCCCAGCAAGCATTGCAAGGCAGTGGCAGGCAGTTGTCTATGCCGCTGTTAGTTGATGGGGTGATGTATTTATCGTCGATTATGCCAACTACTGGCAAGGCGATGGTTGAGGCGTTTAAGGTGGAGTTGGATAAATCGCAGTTAAATTAGTGCGGGGTGTGAGTTTTTTGGAGTGAAAAAACAAGTTTTTTCACGTTGGATTATCGAAAGAATTTTTAAGATTTTGGAGTCCAAAACATGTTTTGGACTCCATTAGCCCGGTTTTTACGACAACTTCGGCGGCCAGTTATGGCTTTCCGATTGGCAATGTTCACACCACGCGTACAGCGCGTCATACATCACCATACCTTGCTGCAATAGCGCATGGTCATCAGCAAAATTATGCGATAAGCCTAAGGAAATCGCATACAAACCCGCCGATTGCGGAGTCAATGCCAAATTTGAGGTATCGGCACCGCGCACAATTGCCGCCAGTTGCTGTAAAGCTGGCGTATCTAAAGCGTATTTTTTCAAGAAAGCATCAAAGCTGCATAACTCACCGACATGCGATAGCTCCACATCGGGAATATCGTAGGGGATTGCGCCTGTTGCCGCCGCAACTTCCAGTACTTCTTGAGCAGGCACATAAAGGAACTCTGCCTCGGTATCAATAAAACGGGCAATCAGCCACGGGCAGGCGATGCGGTCAATTTTTGGGCGTTCGCGGGTAATCCATTGCATGGTGGGTCTCTGGTGATTAAAAAATGCCTAACGATAACAACCAAGGCTTAACAAATACCGCCAATAAGCCAATCATGCTGGCGGCGGCGATGACGCGAATTACGCTGATTTTGTAGCGGAACAAGGCTAGCATTGCCAACAAGCCGATAACGGCGGCTAGCCAGTCGAAATTGCCTTCAAAGCCTGTGGGCCACAGCACATGCCAGGCAAAAAACAATGCTAGATTTAAGATAACACCAACCACGGCGGCGGTTATCGCGGTTAATGGCGCGGTAAATTTTAGGTTGCCGTGGGTGGATTCCACTAAGGGGCCGCCTGCCAAAATAAACAGAAAGCTGGGCAGGAAGGTGAAGTAAGTCACCAGCGTTGCCGCCACCGCGCCCGCCAAAGCCAGTTGGTCTGGGCCGAAGATCGCTTGCGTCCAGCCAGCGACAAAGCCGACAAACGTCACCACCATAATTAATGGCCCTGGCGTGGTTTCGCCTAAGGCCAGGCCGTCAATCATCTGTTGCGGCAGTAACCAGTGGTAATGTTCCACCGCGCCTTGGTAAACGTATGGCAACACCGCGTAAGCACCGCCAAAGGTCATCAACGCGGCTTTGGTAAAAAACCAGCCCATCTGGGTAAGGGCGTGATCCCAACCGTATTGCAAGGTCAACGCTGCCATCGGCACTATCCATAACGCGATGCCGACTGCACACAAAATCAACAGCCGTGACCAACGGAACTGGGTGTGGGGCAGGGCGGCATTATCGTCATCCAACAACGCGGGACCGAAGGTTTTATCGGCTTTGCCATGACCGCCGCCTGCTTTGAAGTAATCTGGGGCGAAGCGTCCGCCGATTGCGCCAATTAAGGCGGCGATGGCAACAATCGCTGGAAATGGCGCATGTAAGCCAAAAATTGCCAGAAACGATAAGCCTGCCAGCAGCCACAATAATTTGTTTTTTAACGCCCGTGAGCCGATGCGGTGCGCGGCTTGCAGAACGATGGCGGTGACGGCGGGTTTAATGCCGTAAAACAAGCCTGCCACCCAAGTGACATCGCCAAAAGCAATGTAAACCCACGATAACAAAATCAATATCAATAAAGACGGCAACACGAACAAGCTGCCAGCGACAATGCCGCCCCAGGTTTTGTGTATCAGCCAGCCGATGTAAATCGCCAATTGTTGCGCTTCTGGGCCAGGCAATAACATGCAGTAATTAAGCGCATGTAAAAAGCGTTTTTCCGAAAGCCAGCGGCGGTTTTCCACCAACTCTTGGTGCATGATGGCGATTTGTCCGGCTGGGCCACCAAAACTGATAAAGCCTAATTTCAGCCAAAAACGGAAGGCTTCGGCAAAACTGACGGGTTCGGGTTTGCTTAAGTTAGTCGGGTCTGGGTTATTCATGGGGTTTTACTCCTGTCGCAAATGCGGTCAATAAACTGTCGAAAACCATACATGCGGCATCCAGTAACTGTTGGTCGTCATTTAGGGAATTGCGTAATCCAGCTAATACCGCTTCAACACCGATGGCTTCAGCGGGTTGGATACCGCCGACATCCAGAAAATGCACCAGCCCCGCCAGTGCGGGTAAGCCGGGTTGCGTTAGCGAAAAGCTTTGTAGCAAGACTTCAAACGTCACTTTGTTGCCGCTATGACTAAAGCGCGCGCCGTCAAAATCAAAACCCAAGGCGTGTGCAGGGCAATCGCTGATCGCGGCTAGCCAAATAAATTCTGCGTTAGGGTCAATAAACCGACGGATCAGCCATGCCGAAGCCAAGCGGTCTACCCACGGGCGTTGCCGGGTTGCCCAGTGTTTGCCTTGGAAATCGGCGATGGCAAGTTGGCTGATGGCGTTATCTTGCGGCTGAGGTTCGTCTGGGGAAAGCAGTTGTTTTAATTTTGCTTCCAGTGCTTGCATAGCCGACGCCACTTGATTTTGCGCCTCGCCAGGGAAAAAATCGCTTTCTGTTATGGCGGCAAATTGTTTTTGTAATTTGCGTAAAGTTTTTTGGCTTTGTTGGCTGTGGTCTAGCTGTTTACTGAAAGCCTCAAGCTCTGCCAATAACGCCGTATAAGCCGGGGTGCGGTCAAATAAAGGCTTGAAATCCGCGCCATCAAGCGCTTCGCAACCCAGCAATTGGGTAATGCCGCCGTGGTTTTGTAAGTCCGCGCTGATGGCGGTGAAGGCGTTAAGGCAAGTTTCCTGATTAGGCAATAAATACACGCCATCCCGCAGCACCGCCGCGCCTGAAGCTTTAACCGCCCGCCAAACCCGCATACGGATGCTGGTGTTTTCGGTGGTAAGGGAAATGATTAGGATTAGATAAGTCATGTTTTAAATATAACATTATTGTTTTATCTGTAACATTCTATTTTGAGTTTTGGGCAGGATAATAGGTGGATTTATAGGGTGTGCCTAACTAAAGGCGGGGGCATCGTTTGTATTCTCTATTTTTTGTAGGCAGTTCACAGATTGGGAAGCTCATCGATGATTCTCTGGGTTGTCCGGCAAAGCAAGGGTTTGTTAATTATCTTTTAAATAGAAATTAAAGCATGAATTAAGAAGCATCCTGAAAATACAATGGAGTTTTAATATCCCCCCGTAAAGAAAATTTAGTAGTGGCTAAATTTTTAATGATAGCTTAGGGTAAAGGGAATGATTAGAGAAGCAGTAACCAACTGATGCCGGAACTGCCAAAGCTAAGACATCGTCAAGAACGGAAGTAACGCCTGCGGAAAAAACAATACCGTTGTAAGGACACTCTGGGACAAAATTTCCTTACCCTATGGGGCTTTCCGGATATTCAGGGATTTTTGGCGTGCGTATGCCAGCAGAAATTATTTTTAATTCAGGATGCCGTGTTTGTTATGGCATCTAAGGGGGTAGGATGGGTTGAAGCCCATCAAATTCATCGAAAGGAATCAATATCTTTCAGAATGGCATTCACATGCCGGAGTTTGGGGATGGGCGAAAACCGAATAAGCTAGTCGCTATTTTTGCGTATTGATTCTCAAGCTGGCGTCGTCCCGCCCCAACCCAACGAGGGGATCGGGACATCGTGCCAATTACAATACGCGCCAACATCGCCCGGTTGCATTTTATTCTTCGCGAAAAGCATGCCCGAAAAAAAACGCTGGTAGCGATAAGGGCTACGAGGAACTAACGGCACTAACTTATCCCGACTCTGGTTCGAAGTTCACTGTGCCTTCAGCGAACGAGATTGAAATTTAAATTTTACGTTTGCGAAAAAAATGCAGTGCAGCCAACATCAAAATGAAGGTGCTTGGCTCCGGTACTGTTGTTGGTGTAATTTGGGTAAGTGAGCCAATAGTAAAATTGTCAAAACCAAAAAAATCGGTTCCAGAGGCTGTGTTGCCAAATGAAATGCTGGTAAATGTGGCGGTGTCAGAAATTAAGCCCCAGAACAACACACCTCCGCCTGCTCCATTAAGCGTGTTTCCAACATTGAAAAGTTTACTTAGGCCACCGACCGTGGTTACGGTAACTTGACCATTGAAGTCACCAATATCAATTCCATAGAAGCCAAATGCCCCCACGGGGCTGGAAAATGTCAACGTTAAAGCAGAACTGGTTTCATAATAACTATCTCTACCGTTACCGTCTGGGTCCCCAGAAATTCCATAGCGACCGACACCATTGGTTGTTCCATTGGCGGTGCTGGCAACGCTGCCTCCTGATAATGTGGCGGTTATGCCAGCGCTTCCAAAGTTGATGCTAGGATTGGCGGTGTTATCCGCAAAATTTTCAAAATTTGCAACGCCTGGGTTGGTTAGGCGCGACAAAAAACTGGCGTTAGCCGCATTTGAATTTGGCCTTGAATTCAAGAATTTAGCTTCGCCTAGACCCAAGTCCTCACCGAAATATGTAGTGTAGGCCGCGTTTGCAGCAACACTCATGCTAGCCGCAGCGGCTAGTAATGCTGAAGATAGGATTTTTTTTATCATGACAATCTCTCCAAAATAAAGGATCTGTTTTGTTTAAGTAAAATGGTTATGGTATGGAATTATGGGTACTGCGTGCAGTTCATTGCAATATCAGGGATTGGGCAGACGCTAACTAGCTACGCTGCAAATTAGTATTGCGTCAGACGATTAGCAAAAAACGCGCCATATTTTTCTTTAAAAAAATTCAGCTGGTTATATAAGTAATAAAAAGTCAGTGTTAAATAAGCTGACATATTTTTGTTATTCCAACGCTTCGGTGTAACGACTGTTTAGGTTGAGAGATAAGCGATTAAGTCTTAATGGCTTTCTACGTTTATCAATTATCGCCGTCGGCGCATCGACCAAAATAAGGGGTTATTTGCTTGGTGAGATTTATGTTCGCGTGCTTTTAATATCTCGCCGTAATCAAATAATCGGCAATTCATCCACCAGGTTGGGTTTACCCAAATGAGCTAAAGGGGGATAGCCGCCGCCCCGCTACAATGACATCGTTTGTGTTACCGCGATTGTTACGAGCCTAGTTCATTCGAATTGCCGCATGTTTGTAGTTTCGACCATCCGGCGCAATTTTATTTCGTCATACTTTGTGTCCTTTGTGGATAAACCTGTCTCCTTTCAGTTATTCAGCGGACGGCTTGCCCCATTTTGCTATTATTTCCCGCGCTTGGGCTTGGAGTTTTTGGCCTTCTTCTTCTGATATTGGCGCTAATTGCTGCCATGCCAGTACATCCCGATAGTCGGTTTTTGCGATGTCGACAAAATAAGCTAGTTTTTCTTCATTGCCAGCACTGAGTTGGATAATGGCGAGGCGTACCCGCGCGATTTCATTTTCGTAGGTTTCTGTACCGTAACGGTTGACGATGGCGACCAGTGGCGCTGGGTCGTGGTTGGGGAAATACTGGAGAATGGCGGCTAGGGTGTTTTCGTCTGGGGTTGTCATGATGGATTGCTCAGATTGATTGTTTGATGTGAAAAAACGTGTTTTTTCACTCCGTTGCCAATGCGGTGCGATAGCGTTTTCTGGTGCTTGCTAAGGCAAAAAACACCATCATAAAGAATAGCCAGGTTAAGCGCGGGGCGTCGAATGGGCTGTCGACAAAGCCGACCACTAAAAAACCACTGAAGGCGGCGAGTTGTATGGCGGCGAAGCTGTCGGTTTTTAGGCGGCTGCAAAGGCGGTAGAGGGTGATTAATATTAGCGAGCTAAAAGCGAGTAAACCCAGGTATCCGGTGGCAAATAAGACATCTACCCAAAGATTGAAAATATGCCACGGGTTGTGTTTTTCGGTGGAGAAAAACCAAAAATCGCTGCCGTCAGTGAAATTGCCATTGTTAATCAGCTTATTTCCATCGCTGTCGGTGAGTTGTACGTTATCGATGGCGATGAATTTGCCAAAGCCGTTGCCGTTATAAAAAGCCAGTTGTACGGGGCGGGATAAGATGCCGCCAGCAATGTCGGCAGATTTTTCGCCGACAACTTCGCTGTTTAAGGAAGTTTCTAAATGTAGCCAGTTTTCCCCTTGGGTGTTGCTGTTGATGGTTTGGCAGCGGAATGCGTATTGCAGGGATTTTTCGCACAGGGATACGTTCAGGCTTAAGTTGGCTTCGGCGCTACGGATGTCCATGCTTAGCAGGTAGTTGCTATGCGGTTTTATGTCCAGATATTGCCCCAAAAATAGCGCATCACCACCGCCTAGCCGTAGGTAGGGATTTCCGGCTTCGCTTGCAATTTGGTAGGTGGCGATATGGCTGTCTTCGTTATTTAGCCAGAAAAATGTCCGTGGATAACTGCCTAAGCCCATGCCGAATAGGCTGGTTAATAGGCTGTCATCGCGCATTGCCAAGGCATCTTGCCAGTGGAAGGAGCGGAGGTTTTTGTCGTGTTCGGCTATGTTAAAGCGTTGTTGGATGTAGCTGCCGTTGAGAACTGGGATGGCGATGCTTGCTGCTAGTGCCAGCAAGACCAGGGCGAAGATGGCATTGGCGGGCAAGATGCCCGCGCTCCTGTTTTGCCAGATTGAGAATAAGCGTTGGCGGTAACAGATCAGCAAGCCGATTGCCAGTACGGTTGCTGCGGCGACTAAGCTGAGGTAGCCGCCGCGTGAATAGGTCATCAATAAGGTATAAACGCTGCCTGCAAATAATAATGTGGCGAATGCTGCTTTTGCCAAGCGTTGCTGTTCGGCTAAAAACAGCATGGTAATAAACGGCATGGATAAAGCGAGATACGATTCTATATGCCCGCCGCCGGTGTGCATGGTGGAAAACAGGGCGTTGATGCGGTAGTCGGTGGAAAAATCGCTGATGCCTGGAAATACCCAGCGTTCTATCAGGGTGAATGTCGCTACGCCGCTGAGGCCGATTAATAAACCGTAGCTGAAATAGTGCCGGGTTTGTTGTGGGTTTTTCCAGCTGCGTTTTAATAACGGCAATAACAAAAATGCCCAAGCCACGCCTTTGGCAATTCGTAGGCTGTTGTAATTGCTGTAATAGTTGTTGAAGGCATTGGCATCCCATTCTGCTAACGGCAATAGCCCGATGAGCATGCTGGCGGTGTAAGTGCAAACAAACGCCGCCAGTAATAGGCCAGTTCTGAGTGAGAACAGGCGGGGTAAACGGGCTTGGTATTTTCTGGAAACATGCACGGCAACGGTGGCGGCTAGCAGTAAATCAAATTCATCGATAAAAAATCGGCCTGTCCACGGGGCAAAATCGGCTATCGGCAATAATGCGGGCAATACTATTAACCAAGCGTTTGGGTATAACCAAAGTAATCGCGCATAGGCGAGTAGGCCTAGTGTTAAGGCGATGTTGTGTAAGGGGTAATCGAAAAGCATCCAAAAAATGCCAAGCACTAGCGGCATAAGTAAGGGCAGGGCTTGGCGGTTGAATTGATAGTCGGTGTTGGCAGTTGGGCTGGTTGGCGTAATGCTGGAGATGTCGGCAATGACAGGTTTGGGCATTAGCCGTTGTGAGAGTTGTTGCAGTAACTGATAACTGCCCGCAGCGGCGATAAAGGCAATCGCTAAATCGGTGGGGTCGGCATGTTTTTCTTGTAAAAACAGTTTGCCTATTTCGATGATTATCGCAAAACCAAAACTACTGAAGCCTACTGTTGCCCAGTGTGGTTTGTAGCTTTTTCCTGTGCCTAAAGCATATAAGCAAAACAGTACGCCTATGGGCAGGTACAAGGCGACATTGCTTAATAAACTCACCATCGCCAGCGTTTCGGTGGTGTAGTAAAAATAATACAGCGGTAGGAAATGGGTGTCGGCGAGCTTTGCGGCGGCTTGGCTTGGGCTTAGCCAGTTGCCATTAAAACCATCGTTGATGGCTATCGCTAATAGTAGGTAAGGGATGATGGCGGCGTGAACGATGGGTTTGAAGCGCGGTTGCCAATCACTGAGCTGTTGTTTTTTTTGCCATCTAAACAGTAATGTCCCTAAGCCCATGCCTGCCATGCGCGTGACTACAGAAATGCCTTGGGCGGTTGAGGAAAATACCAGTAATTGCAGGCTTTCCAGCACCAATCCTAACAGCAGGCCAAAGATGAGGTTTAATGACAGCTTATGGGGATTGTAAGCGCGTAAGCAAAGTAAATAGCCAACGGGCATCAGCAACAGTATTTCTATAAGTAAACGGACTACAAAACGCAGGCCATTGCTGAGTGCATCTGGCGCGATGAACAGCCCGACGCTATCGCTAGCCAATTTGTCTTCTAATTCTAAGAAAGATTTAACAAAGTCAAACGGGAACAGATTAAGCAAGGTATAGACGCATAAATATAAAAGCACAGCGGCTTTTGCTGACAGCAGATTGCTTAAGCTGAGTTGTTGGTAAAGTCGGGTAAGGGTTTTGCCAAAGCCTAACCAGATGGCAATGCCGATGGTGGTACCGAGGCTTTCGGCAATTAAGTCGTTGATGGAAACGGTGCGGGGCGGGAAAAATTGTTGTATAAATTCAATGCCTACCGCGGTTGCTAAGCAAAAAGCACTGGTGCTGATAATCGCAATAAGGCGGGTAAGTGGCTGTTTAATCGCGCTGCTGGCTGCTACGCCTAAAAATGCCAAGGGTATGTAGAGCAAAATGTTGGCAACCCAGTCGGCGCGTGATTCAATCCCTAAATCCAGCAGCCGGATGGCTTTAAAATGGCTTAATGCGTCGGTAATAGGTATCGGCTTATAATCCAATGGCACAAGGCTGCCGTAAACCACAAACAGCAGATAGAGCAAGAAGGCATAAAAAAATACGCGGTTTGGCATTTTGGTCGCCGGATAAGTAGTAGGGATGCCAATAGCATAGATGATGCTAGGGCTAGAACAGAATTTTTTTAATCAGAGTATTGGGGATAGTAATGAAGAAACGTGTGATTTTTATTAGCTTGTTAGCGGGGCTGGCAGGTATTGGTGAGGTGATGGCGGCTTGTCCGGGTACTAAGCAGATTCAGGCCGCTGGTACTGTGGTATTTGAAGTTAATAGCGTTAATTTTGGTTCTACCACTTTATCGAATAAGGCTTCGGTTACCGTGGGCGGGTTAACATTCACTGGCTCGACTTCGCTTTCGGCTGCACAAGTCGCGGCAGCGTTTGTCAATTTGGTGGATGGCGCGACTTCAGGTAAAGGGACGGGTGGAAATTACTCCGGCAAGTTGAGTGGCTGGAGTTCTGGAGGCATTGATGGCAATCTCAATATACTTTTCACCAGTAGTAATGCTGGTGATGTAAAAAATATTGATGTTAATGGCTCTAGTGCGACGGCGCCGAAAGTAACTGAGACGGTGAAAGGCTCGACTTCCACAGTGACTTTAAGCAGTTTGTTAACAGGCAACACTGTTTGTGTCGGTAGCAGTGGCAATTGGGCGGCTCAGGAATTTCATAAAAGCGGCGGTACGTTAACCGATTGGAAAAAAGGCGCTAATGATCCAGTTGATAAAACCTCTGATGTCGGCACTTGGAGTATTTCAGGCTCAGGTACAGGAAGTGTTGTTTCGTATTCGTATACTGGCAGTGGCCCAACAGCGTATAGCGTTTACGATAATGGCAATGGCAGCTATTCTTTTTGTAACGGCAGCACAGAAACTGTCGCCAGTAAAATATTAACAGGTCAGGTTGGTTGTTAATTGATGTTCACAAAAGGTAGGTGAAATAGTTTCGCCTACCTGTCTTTTCTCAGATAGTTATTGCTTAGCTTTTATTTTGAGTGCACCAAGCGGGCAAAGTAACTGCGATATTCCCCATAAAAATCGAAAATTTGATCTCTTGGTGTTTTTTATCCTGTCACTGGGCATTTATTTTTAGACAAATTTAGCTTTCAAATAAGAATCGTTTGCATTTGGTTTGAGGTCAATTATAATCCTTACACCAGAAGCTAAATGAGAGTTATTATCAATGAAACTAAAAAACCCCATTTTATTTTCTACGTTGTTTGCAATCAGTACCTCGGCTATTGCTTTAGAGAAGCCAAAGACGATGGAAGACATGTGGAAAATCATCGAAGCCCAGCAGCAACAAATTGATGCCATGAAAGCCAAATTGGCAACTGCACCCGCAGCAACTACCACTAGTGCAGCGCCAGTTGTCGCTAATCCAGCAGCAGTGAAAACTTTAGAGCGCAAAACCGATGTGTTAAGCCAAGAAGTGGAAAAGCTACGGACAAATCTAACCATTCCTGATGAAGCCAAATACAAAAGTGCCTATGGTTTAGGGCCGGCGGCATCCAAGGTTTACCAAGTTGGTAAAGGCTTGTCTATTGGCGGTTACGGTGAGGGCAGTTATCAAGCGGTTACGGGTGATAAAGGCGACAAAAAAGATACGATTGATTTAAAACGCATTGTTTTATATGCCGGTTATAAATTTTCTGACCGCATTTTGTTCAACAGTGAGCTGGAATTTGAACACGCCACCACGGGTGAAGGTTCAGAAGAAAAGGGTGAAGTATCGGTTGAATTTGCTGCTTTAGATTTTTTCATTGACCCTATCGCCAATGTCCGTGCGGGTTTGGTGTTAATGCCTATGGGTTTTATCAACCAAATTCATGAGCCGCCATTCTATTTTGGTAATAACCGTCCGATGGTGGAACAAGTAATTATCCCCAGTACATGGCGGGAAATGGGTGTGGGCTTGTTTGGGCAAATCACACCTAGCTTGACCTACACCACTTATTTGGTCAATGGATTAAATGCCTCAGGATTTGCCTCTAGTGGTATTAGCGAAGGCCGTGGCGGCGGAAGCCAAGCCAAAGCCGAAGATTTTGGCTATGTGGCAAGAATGGATTACACACCAAAGCAATTGCCGGGCGTGACGCTAGGCGGCTCGGCGTATGTCGGCAACTCTGGACAAAACACCGACTTTGGAGGACGTAAAGCTAATGTATTCACTCAGCTTTATGAAGGCCACGTGCAAGTAAAATACCATGGCTGGGAATTCCGTACTTTGGGTTCATGGGGACATATTGGCGATGCCGATATACTCAGTGCTGCCGCTGGACAAACGATTGGTTCAGAAAACTATGGCTGGTATTCAGAAGTTGGTTACGACGTGTTGCCGCTGTTGATACCTGATACTTTGCAATACCTAGCGCCATTTTTCCGTTATGAGCAAATGGATACCATTGCCAGCGCGCCAACGGGCTTTGCCGATGATCTTAGCCAAGACCGGAAAATCTACCAGTTTGGTCTGCAATACAAACCCATACCTAACGTGGTCATAAAAGCCGATTACCGCAATTTCACCGCCAAAAAAGGCGATTTGCCGGATGATTTCAACTTAGGCTTTGGCTTTATTTTCTAAGCATTGGTTTTGGGTGGTTTTTATCCCAATCCAGACCTTTCAAGTTTTTAAAACTTGAAAGGTCTTCGCATTACCGCTAGCTTCGTGTATCCGTTGCGAAGGTTGGAGTCCAAAACATGTTTTGGACTCCTATCCAAGCTATTCAATCAAATGCTTTTGCTAAAACAGACGGGCTTGTTGGTGTTTGTTAAAATACCAACAAGCTTTTTTGTCAGTGAAGGCTTATTACCAATTGACAGCTATCGCGGTCAAGATTTTCCATTTAAAAGCCTGTTTTCAGCGACTAACCCCATGAAATTTATAATCCAGCTACTTCTAGTTAGCGTATTAGCAGCCACCATTACCCCCAGTTTTGCCACCATTTTTTACAGCAAAAATGAAGCGATGGAATTGGCCTTTGGTAAAGGCACGCCAGTGGAAACGCTATCGTTATTTCCTGACGATGAACAAATCGCCAAAATTCAAGCACTGGCAAAAACCAAGCTGGAATCGGGTTTGTTCAGTTTTTATGTCAGCAAAACCCAAGACAAAATCAACCGATATGTGGCGATTGAAACCAACAACGTCCGCACTAAACCAGAAACCTTGATGATAGTCTTGTCCGCTGATGGGCAATTGCAAGATGTAGTCACCTTGGCGTTCCATGAGCCCCCGGAATACCAACCACCGGAACATTGGTACAGCAGTTTGTTTAAGCGTCCGTTAGCGGCAATGGATTTCTCCCAAGGCGTTGACGGCATTAGCGGCGCAACCCTCAGCACCCGATCAGCATTAACCAGCATCCGTAAAGTGATGGCTATGTACGAAATCATGATAAAACCTCAGGAATCCCACTAATGCGTTATTTTGTTACTGGTGAACAGCAGCGTAAGGCCTTGTTAAATACCGTCGTACTGATGTTCTTGGCGTACATCTTGTTGCTTTGGCTTAGTAATGGCCTGATGTTTTTTCATCGGATGGCATTAACGCCGGATGCGGTGGTTGGTTATTATCTGGGTTCAGAAGCCCTATTTACCCAGCCACGCAGTTATGAAGGCATGTTGGAAGTTTCGCATTTCCACTTATTTTCAATGGGGATGTTGGCGGTCACCTTAACGCATTTGATGCTGATGACCGAGTTTTCGGTAAGGCTGAAAATTTGGCTAAACAGCATCGTCTATGTATCTGCTATTGCCGATGAAGCGGGTGGTTGGTTAGTGCGCTTTGTCCACCCGTATTTCGCCTATTTTAAGATTGCCGCTTTTTTGATGCTGGAAATGTCGCTATTGGCCTTGTTGGTAGCGGTAATCGCTTCTCTGATCCGTGCCAGAAAGCGTTTTACTAACAACAATAATGTCGATGTGAATTAAGGAATCGCTGAACAAAGCCTTCGACAAGTTCAGCAGTTCCTTAAGGTAGTCATAAAAAATCATTATTCAGAAATAACCATGCGGTTATTGTCTTGGGTAATGCTAAAACGCTGTAACACATTCATCCCCAGCAGTGGTTGGCTTAAATTTGGCACGATAGCCGCTTCCACATCTCTTAGCGTAAACGGCCCCAATTTTAATTTATCAATGATGGCGACACAGGCGGCGGTCTGTCCATTCGCGGTCTCCATCGCCACTGATTGCTTACATTTCAGCTCTGCCTTAGTGGCGTAGGACTCGGGTAAAGAAACCACGGTTGCGCCAGTATCAATGACAAATGTCAACGGATTGCCATTAACTTCACTCGCCAAAAAATAATGCCCACCAAAACCTTGGTCTAAAGTCAGGCTGCGTTTACTCGGTTGTCCCGAGTTTTTAGGCGCAGCAAACGAAGAAACGCTTTGTTCGCTTTCCGCACAAGGCGATTTTTGGTATTTCATGCCTTGGTCGGTTTTGCATTTAAAAATTTCCCCGCCAGCGTATGAGGGGGAGGCAATTAACATCGCCAAAAAAGCGGCGGCAGTTAAAGCGAAGTTTTTGATGTTCATAAAGTCTCTCTTAAATAGTTGTTAGCAACAGCGGTTTATGCCTTGCCATTTTTTATCTTGCCATTGCTTGAAAAAAGCCGCTTTGGTTAACGGTGCTTCACCACTGTCGGCATGATGCTGGGCGTAATGATGTAAATAACGTTCATAGGCATCATCGCCCGATAACTGCCGTAAACCTTGCCATAGGGTTGTAAGTTTAGCAAGCATTAGTCACGCACCCAATCTTCAACGAAACGGCTAGGGCTGTGCGGGGTTTCTGTTAATGGCAGCACTGGCTGACCGTTTAGATAGCGCACGCAAACCCGCAGCATATCAAACACGATCAGCCACAAAATGCCGATAAAAAACAGCGTTAACAGTGCATCTAAATGCAGGTTGAAAATCAGTTGCGGTGCTACGGCAGCTTTTTCTGCGGGCAATGCGCCGGATGCCAATTTTGCTTGTAAATCTTCGGCAGCAGCCATAAAGCCAATACGCAAATCGCTGCTGGTGAGTTTTTGCCACGCTGCCGTGGTGGTGACAATAATCAGCCACAATAACGGCAAAGCGGTTACGCCGACATAACGGATTTTATCGGATTTCACCAAAATGCCTGTGCCTACACACAAAGCAATCGCCGCCAACATTTGGTTAGCCATGCCAAATAAAGGCCAGAGGATATTCACCCCGCCATTCGGATCGATCACGCCGATGTACAAAAAATACCCCCAGCCAGCGACTACCAAGCAGCTGCTGAGCAACATTGATGGCAGCCAAGAGGTTTCTGCCATTTTCGGCCAGATATTACCGAGCATATCTTGCAACATAAAGCGGCCTACGCGTGTGCCTGCGTCTAGCGTGGTAAGGATAAAAATGGCTTCGAACATAATGGCAAAGTGATACCACAACGCCAGCAAGCTGTTGCCAAAGGCACTGCCGAAGATGCTTGCCATACCAACCGCCAGTGATGGTGCGCCGCCAGTTCGGGCAAACAAAGTGGTTTCACCCATTTGTTCCGCCAATAAGCGCATTTGCTCGACTGTGACCGGAAATCCCCAGCCAGAAATTTTTGCCACAGCATCAACCGCTTCTTTGCCGACGATACCTGCGGGGCTGTTGATGGCGAAGAACACGCCAGGATCTAATACCGTCGCCGCCACCATCGCCATGATGGCAACCATGGATTCTAAGGCCATGCCGCCATAACCAATCATGCGGATGTCGCGTTCATTGGCTAATAATTTCGGCGTAGTGCCAGAGGCAATCAACGCATGGAAGCCAGAGATAGCGCCGCAAGCAATGGTGATGAACACAAACGGGAACAATTTACCGCCAAAAATAGGGCCAGTGCCGTCAATAAATTGCGTTACCGCAGGCATTTTTACGCTGGGTTGCAAGATGACGATGGCGACTGCCAATAAGGTAATCGTGCCAAGTTTCATATAAGTGGATAGATAATCACGCGGGGCTAACAGCAACCAGACGGGCAGGATTGCCGCTGCCAAACCATACAGCATGATGCCCCAGGCTAGCGTTAAGCCATCGTGGTCAAACCAGCCGCGTAGCATTTCGTTATGGTCAACCCAGCCGCCTGCGACGACGAATAGCAATAACAACGCGACACCGATAGCTGACGCTTCCATTACTTGTCCGGGGCGTAAGTAACGCATGTAGATGCCAATAAACATGGCGATAGGAATGGTAGCGGAAACGGTGAAAGTGGCCCAAGGGCTGTGTTTCATGGCGTTGACCACGATCAGGCTTAGCACCGCGATCAAAATTATCATGATGGCAAACGTGCCGATTAACGCCGCTGTGCCGCCCAATGGTCCTAATTCATCACGCGCCATTTGCCCGATGCTGCGACCATTGCGGCGGGTGGAGAAAAATAGGATGGACATGTCTTGTACGCAACCGCCTAGCACCGAGCCAATTAATATCCACAAAGTCCCCGGCAAGTAGCCAAATTGTGCGGCTAAGGTTGGGCCAACTAAAGGCCCGGGGCCGGCAATGGCGGCAAAATGGTGACCGAAGACAATCCAGCGGTTGGTTGGCGCAAAATCGTGTCCGTTTTCAAGGCGTTCGGCAGGCGTTGCCCGTGTGGCATCGACCGTTAATACCGTCGCGGCAATCCACGCGGCATAAAATCGGTAAGCCAAGGAATATACGCACAATGCGGCGACCACAAACCACAGCGAGTTGATGCTTTCCCCGCGATTGATGGCAATGCCACCAACCGCAGCGGCGCCAAGTATTGCCACGAGTATCCAAATAGCGTTTTTCAGCAGCGTATTCATAAGTTTTGTGCAGGTGTCGAAATTGAGAGGATTATCCAGAAATATTGGACTAAGGCTACAGGATTAAACACAAAGTTGTTGTATTTAGGTAACGGCGCTGTAAGTTTGGTTTTTTAATGATTTTGTCCACGAACGGCACGAAAAAGCACGAACGTAATGGGGTAGAAATTGATTTAGGCTGTTGCTGACGCATAGGATGTGCTGAGGTACGAAGCGCATCTGTCGAGTTCTTGCGCGATTGATGCGCTTCGTACCTCAGCACATCCTATAATTCTTCCCCTGTAGGGGCGGACGGCTGTCCGCCTTTTAAATAATCCGAAGCAAATCCTGACGCGACAAGGCGAGCAGCCGCTCGCCCCTACGAAAATAAAACCTGTTTTTTTGACGCCTTATTTTTACGCTGTTTTTCGTGTCTTTTCGTGCCGTTCGTGGACAAATGCTTTAAACCGATACCAGCGGCTTACCTTGTATATAAGATGCTTGGGCGTTAATCAAAAAGCGATTGGTCATGGCGGTGCGCCCGATTAACATCCGAAACAACATGCTGTCACGGTTGGTGAGGGTGATTTCTGCATTAATGGTGTGTACGCCAAGGATTAACGGGGTTTCTATCACGTAGCGGCGTTGTTTATGACCGCCAGAATCTGAGACAATACGGCGGTCTTTTACCGCAGCATGGCATTCAATCACGGTATCGGATTCTTTTTGGATAGGATGCAGGGCAAACATTACCCACGCTTGTTTGCCTTTTTTGTAAGGGTCGATCGCAAATGCGTGTAAAGCCGAAGAGCGTGCACCAGTATCAACTTTGGCTTTTATTTGGCTGATATTCAATTCCGGTAAGGCCGCCCACTCACGCCAGCCTAGCATCGGTTTCTCTATAAGTTGTTGTTCCGTTGGCTCAGTCATGTTTTACAACCCCTTGTTAATCTCACTATGAATTGGTGTGTTTATATCATTTTGTGTTCGGATAACTCGCTTTATACAGGCATCACTACAGCAGTGTCCAGACGCTTTGAGCAGCATCAGCAGCAAAAAGGCGCTAAGTATTTTCGCGGCAGGCAGCCAAAAACGCTGTTGTATGTGGAATCAGGCCACAATCGTAGTACCGCCAGCAAACGCGAAATAGCGATAAAAAGCCTAAGCCGGGAACAAAAATGGCTGTTGATTGCCTCTGAAGCTAATGGTTTACGACATAGTCACGTTTAGAACGTGTTTTAAAAGCGTGGCGAGCGGTTTGAGTGCAACGCCTGCATGGATGCAGAAGGTAGAGCAATGCAGGAGCTATTGCCGAGGCGCACGGAGCGGAGAAACCGGAGTGTACTGTAGTACATGAGGATTTCGAGCACCGCGCAACGCCGCAATCGAACCGCGTAGCAGCCGTTAAAACACGTTCTTAGATTTCGGTAACTTATCATGCCTATCATTATTGCCAGCCACCCAAACGTGTTGACGACGACGTGGGCTCAGGCCGTTGTTAACAAGCAAGGCCTTGGCTATCAAGTAAAAAAAATTGCAATAACGGATGTTGATGTCGGCACGACAACCCGTGTCCGTGTTGCTGTTAACCACAATGCCCCTGAACATATCCCACGACAATGGTTTGTGAAATTACCGTCATTAAATTGGCGGGCGCGGTTAATTACCGCTTTGCCGCAATTGTTGCATAAGGAAGTGTTGTTTTATAAACATATTGCTGCAACTGTGCCGTTAGCTTTGCCAACGGTGCTTGCCGCTCAAAGTCACTTTATTAAAGGCTCCACTTTGGTTTTAGCGGATATTGAAGCGTCCGGTGGCATTCCTGGGCATTCCTGCGATGTTTTAAGTTTGCCGCAAGCTGCGCTGGTAGTGGAGCAGTTGGCGCGTTTCCATGGTCATTTTTGGGGGAAGCTAGATGATAATCCGGGTTATCGTTGGTTAGCTGGCAGTGGCCTGAAAGCTGAGCAGCACTTGGGTTCAATATTGGCTGAGCCATTGATGAAACGCGGTTTACAACGGGCTGGGCAGTTGATAGCCAAGCCTTTGCAGAAATTGGCTATCCGCTATGCACAGCAACGCAATCGGGTGATGGCGTTTATGGGCCAAGGCATTCAGACCTTGGTACATCATGATTGCCATCCCGGCAATTTGTTTTGGCAACAAAACCAGCCAGGATTTTTGGATTGGCAATTGGTTCGTGGCGGTGAGGGCATCAGCGATATAGCGTATTTTTTGGCGACGGCAGTTAGCCCAGAAACCCGTCGCCTCCATGAGCGGCAGTTGCTAGAAACCTATCGGCATGTTTTACAGCAGCAAGGTGTTGTTGTTGATTTTGAGCATTTATGGCAACGCTATCGGCTGCATCTGGCTTACCCGTTTGAAGCGATGCTGATGACGTTGTCGATAGGCGGCATGATGGACTTGTCCAGCAATTTGGAGTTGATTCGGCGTGCGGCAGCGGCGGTTGAGGATGTTGATAGCTTTTCGGCAATCGCCGATGCTGCCTTCGCCCGTTAACCATGTCTAAGTAAATTTATTTTATAGGCTTTGGTTGCTGAAAATACTGCCTATGCTACTGTCAACCAACAATAAAGGTAGCAAAGCGTGGTTTGATTAGATGATTTGGGTATTTGCGGGAAGCGTTAATATTTGACATATTTTTTTTCCAACAGTACCTTAAACAGTTTTTTTAATTCCCCCCATAGATTGATTGGCTAAGAGCTGTTAATGGAACAATTTCACCGAATAAGTCGTTTACCACCTTACGTTTTTAATATTGTTAACGAACTAAAAGCCAAAGCACGGGCGGCGGGGGAAGACATTATTGATTTTGGTATGGGCAATCCCGATCAGCCTACGCCAAAGCATATTGTCGATAAAATGGTTGAAGCGACCTTGCGCGAAGATACTCATCGCTATTCCATGTCGAAAGGTATTCCTCGATTAAGACGTGCGATCTGTAATTGGTATAAAACCCGTTACGATGTCGATTTGGATATGGAATCGGAAGCCATAGTCACCATTGGCTCAAAAGAAGGTTTGGCGCATTTGGCTTTAGCCACCTTAGGGCCTGGGGATGTAGTGTTAGTGCCGAATCCTGCTTATCCCATCCATCCGTATGGCGTGGTGATTGCGGGCGCTGATTTGCGCCATGTGCCATTAATTCCGGGTGTGGATTTTTTTGAAGAGCTGCGTAAAGCCATCGTGGAATCGTGGCCTAAGCCGAAAATGTTGATCCTGAATTTTCCAGGCAACCCTACTAGCCAATGTGTGGAATTGGATTTCTTTGAAAAAATCATCGCCTTGGCAAAAGAACATAGCATTTGGGTGGTGCATGATATTGCTTACGTCGATATTGTTTTTGATGGCTACAAAGCCCCATCTATCCTGCAAGTGGAAGGCGCAAAGGACATTGCCGTAGAATTTTTCTCCATGTCCAAAAGTTACAATATGCCGGGCTGGCGGGTTGGCTTTATGTGCGGCAACAAAGAATTGGTGTCGGCGTTGGCGCGGATTAAATCGTATTTGGATTACGGTACGTTTACGCCCATACAAATCGCCGCGATTGCTGCGCTGGAAGGCCCGCAAGACTGTGTCGCCGAAATTGCCGACATGTATTGCAAACGCCGTGATGTCTTGTGTGAAGGCCTGAATTCTATCGGCTGGCCTGTTGAAAAACCCAAGGCGACCATGTTTGTTTGGGCGAAAATTCCTGAGCCGTATCTGGAAATGGGTTCGCTGGAGTTTTCTAAAAAACTGTTGTTGGAAGCGAAAGTGGCGGTTGCCCCAGGTATTGGCTTTGGTCAATACGGTGATGACCATGTGCGTTTTGGCTTGATTGAAAATGAGCACCGCACCCGCCAAGCCATTCGTGGCATCCGCGCCATGATGAAAAAAGACGAAAAGCAAGGCCAATAACATGTCGGCTTGCATACCAAAAAATATTATTTTTAGCTGGAGTTTGCTTTGAAACCAATAAAAGTGGGCATATTAGGTTTAGGTACTGTCGGTGGCGGTACGGTCAATGTGTTAACGCGCAATGCGGCTGAAATTGCCCGTAGAGCTGGTCGGGATATAGTCATTACCCGTGCGTCGGCAAAAGATTTAGCCAAACCACGCATTTGCAATACCGAAGGCATTACCCTCACCAATGATCCGATGGACATCATTAATGATCCAGAAATCGACATTGTTTTGGAATTAATCGGCGGTGCTGGCGCAGTAAAAGACATGGTGCTGACCGCGATTGCTAATGGCAAACATGTGGTCACTGCCAACAAATCTTTAATTGCCTTACATGGCAATGAAATTTTTGCCAAAGCCAGTGAAAAAGGCGTAATCGTCGCTTTTGAAGCGGCAGTTGCAGGCGGTATTCCCATTATCAAAGCTATTCGTGAAGGCTTAAGCGGCAACCAAATTCAATGGTTGGCTGGCATTATCAACGGCACAGGTAATTTCATCCTTACCGAAATGCGTGACAAAGGCCGCGATTTTGCCGATGTTTTGGCTGAAGCCCAAGCCTTAGGTTATGCCGAAGCCGATCCGACTTTCGACGTTGAAGGCATAGACGCGGCCCACAAATTGACTATCTTGGCATCTATCGCTTTTGGCATCCCTTTACAGTTTGAAAAAGTCTATACCGAAGGCATCACCCAGATTACCCGCACCGATGTTGAATACGCGGAACAACTGGGTTATCGCATTAAGCATCTGGGTATTGCGCGCAAAACCGCAGAAGGCATTGAATTGCGGGTACACCCCACCTTAATTCCAGAACGCAGGTTGATTGCTAATGTCAACGGCGTTATGAATGCGGTATTGGTAAAAGGCGATGCAGTTGGCCCAAGTTTGTATTACGGTGCGGGCGCAGGTGCAGAACCGACCGCTTCAGCGGTGGTTGCCGATGTGATCGACGTGGTACGGGCATTAACGTCTGACCCTGAAAACCGTGTACCGCATTTGGCTTTCCAAGCGGATGCCTTGGCAGATATTCCCGTGTTGGCAGCAGAGCGCATTAAAACCGCTTACTATTTACGTCTGAATGCTGAAGACAAACCGGGCGTGCTGGCAGATGTCACCCGCATTTTGGCGAGCCACAACATCAGCATTGAAGCCATCATCCAAAAAGAACCTTTAAAAGGTGAAACTGCGGTGCCAATTATTTTGTTGACACAAATCACCTTAGAGCAAGAAATGAACGCAGCGATTGTTGCAATAGAAGCTTTGAGTACGGTCAGCGGCAAGGTATGTAGGATTCGGCTTGAGACGCTGGGATAAATTATTACCCACAAATTTACTGAATATTAAAGAGTCGCCATGAATCCGCAACCGCAAAAATTGACTTCACTGCAACTGGAATTGCTAAAAATTTTTAGTTACCAGCCTAGTGATGAACAGCTATTGGATATTAAAAACATGCTGGCCAATTATTTTGCGGATAAAGCGACTCAGGAAATGGACAAACTCTGGGAAGAGCATTCCTGGAATGAAACAACCATTGAAAAATGGCTTAGTGAGCATTTAAGAACACCTTATGAACCGCAATGAGGGTAGTGTTAGACACCAATATTTTATTGGTATCGCTGCCCAAAAAATCGCCTTTTCGCATTATCTTCGACGCACTTTTAGCTGGGCAATTTGAGTTAATCATCAGTAACGACATATTGGGCGAATACGCTGAAATATTGGCGCGCAAAACCACGCCAATGATTGCTCATAATATTGTTGAAATGTTAATTACCTTACCCAGTGTGCATAAACAAGACATTTACTATAAATGGCAGTTGATTAACGCTGATAAAGACGACAACAAATTTGTAGATTGTGCTATTGCTGGTAATGCAGATTTTGTGGTGACCGAAGATAAGCATTTTAATGAATTGAAAATAGTTGAGTTTCCAAAGCTCACGGTGCTTTCTATTAATGAATTTAAATTGATACTTTTATAAAAATAAAACCACAGGATTCCCTATGACCCGTTACACCGGACTTATTGAACGCTACCGCTCACGCCTGCCAGTTAGTGCAGACACCCGCATTATCAGTTTGGGCGAAGGCAATACGCCGTTAATCCAACTGCAAAACATCCCGAAATTAATCGGTAAAGATGTCACTATTTATGTGAAATTTGAAGGTTTGAATCCTACCGGTTCTTTTAAAGACCGTGGTATGACCATGGCTGTCACCAAAGCGGTGGAAGCGGGTAGCCAAGCGATTATCTGTGCATCGACGGGCAATACCTCAGCCGCTGCCGCTGCTTACGCGGTACGGGCGGGCATCAAAGCCTTTGTGTTGATTCCTGAAGGCAAAATTGCCTTGGGCAAATTGGCGCAAACTTTAATGTACGATGCCAAAATTATCCAAATCAATGGCAATTTCGATAAAGGCATGGCCTTAGTGAAAGAAGTCGCCGAGCTTGCGCCAGTGACGATTGTTAACTCCATCAACCCATTCCGTATTGAAGGCCAAAAAACCGCTGCCTTTGAAATTGTTGATGAACTGGGTTTTGCACCGGATTTCCATTGCTTACCCGTTGGCAATGCGGGCAACATCACCGCTTATTGGAAAGGCTATAAAGAATACGCGACCGAACGGGTTTGCGGTAACCGCCCAGTCATGTGTGGTTATCAAGCCGCAGGCGCTGCACCATTTGTTGCCGGACATGCTATAGAAAACCCAGAAACCTTAGCGACTGCTATCCGTATCGGCAACCCGCAATCGTGGGATTTGGCTTGGGCGGTACAGAAAGAATCCGGCGGTTGGTTTGATAAATTTAGCGATGAACAAATTTTGGCTGCGCAAAAAATGTTGTCGCAATTCGAAGGCGTGTTTTGTGAACCCGCATCGGCGACATCATTGGCAGGTGCTTTGCACGACATCAGTACCGGAAAAATCCCAGAAGGCAGCACCATTGTTTGCACATTAACAGGCAACGGCATTAAAGATCCCGAAATTGCCATGAAACAATGTGCAGATACCCAACCTGTGACTATCGAAGCCGATTTGGATGCGGTTAAACGTGCTATTTTGGATGTGTTATAAACCAATAATTACATTGGAAGGGGCAGTATGAAAGCCGTTAAATTGGTTTTGTTGGCAATAGCTACTATTGCAGCGCAAGGTTGTGTTTTGACTAAAGTGGCGAGTGTGCCGATGCGCGTAGGTGCTGCTGTGGTCTCAGTTGTACCGGGGGTGGGCAATACAGCGCATGATGCCATTGATAAAGCGGCGGAAAAAGTTGACGATATTCCTTTTTGATACGGAAAATGGTTTAGGACGGTGCTAAGTTTAGGATTTTTAGGCAGTTATAATTTACCTAAATAGAATGCTTCTGGTATATTCGCCAATGTGTAACTAATTTCAAGATCTTTTTGAGATTATGAAAATAATAAAAATTAAAAACATTAAGGGGTGGATATGACAGAAGTATTATTTATTTTGACAACAATTTTTGTTGCCTATGTTGTCTACAATATTGTTAATGAAAAACAGAAGGGCAGTGCCGCTGTAACGCCAGTTGCAGAAACCATCGTAGAAATACCAGAAGTTGTTGAGGCTTCAGTAACTCCAAAACCAAAACCTGAACCAGTGATTGCAGCAGTTGTAGAAACCGCCGCCGTTATTGCTCCAGCGACACCTAAACCACGTCAGCCAGCTAGCAAAAAAACCACGATAAAACCAACGGTGATAGCCACCGCAGCAAAGACAGGAATCCGTGATCCAAATACCGGAGAAGTATCTGCGGTAGCCAACAATTATCGGTTTATGAAACGTTGGATAAAAGAGGCTTTAGTTACCGAAGGCCTGTTGCCTAAAGTTTATAAAAACACCGAACTGGATGCGCCAACAGAAGCCTTAATTAAGGATGCCGTTGCCCAGTTGGAAAGTTTAGCAAAGTATCAAGCCTAATCACGCAGACGGCCTAATTTTCTAAATTCAGTTTTTTCAAGCGGTATCGGAAAGAGCGAAAAGTTAGGCCTAGCTGTTTAGCCGCCGCCGTTTTATTCCATTTGTTTTCCTCTAAAGCCACAATAATGGCTTTTCTTTCAATCTCTTCTAAAAAATCTTCCAAGCTTCCCATTGCCGGATCGTAATCTGCAGGATCATTATTATTAGCCGTTGATATAGTTGATGGTAAGCTCAGGTCATCCGCTTCGATGATATGTCCGTCATACATGGCCAGCGCGCGCTCAAGGATATTTTCCAACTCGCGGACATTACCCGGAAAATCATATTGCCGTAACGCCGAAAACGCCGCATTGGATAAGCGGGTTTTTGGCAAGTCATTGATTTTGGTAAGCCTATCTAAGATATTTTCAGTCAGCACGGTAATATCTTCACCACGTTCACGCAGTGGTGGAATGTGCAGATCGATAACGTTAATCCGATAGTACAAATCTTGCCGAAAACTGCCTTCCTGCACCATTTTTGCCAAATCCCGATGGGTTGCGCTTAACAGCCTGATATTGACAGCAATTTCTTGGTGGTCACCAACGGCACGGATTTTTTTCTCTTGAATGGCGCGTAGTAATTTCACTTGCAACGGTGCGGGTAAATCTGCGACTTCATCCAAAAATAAAGTGCCGCCTTCAGCCGCTTGAAAAAGTCCTTTTTTGTCGCTGATAGCGCCAGTAAAACTGCCTTTTTTATGACCAAAAAACTCACTTTCCATGAGTTCATACGGAATTGCCCCGCAATTGATGGCAACAAAAGGGTTGTCTGCGCGCGAGCTTTGTTGATGAATCAACCTTGCCACCAATTCTTTACCAGAACCAGATTCGCCGCTGATATACACAGGCGCTTGGCTGCGAGCCAATTTGCCGATTTTGGAACGGATTTCCCGCATGATTTTAGAATCGCCCAGCAAAATATGGCGCATGCGCCGTTCTTTGCCTTCGATATTGGTGTCAGTCAAGCTAATGGTGTTGTTGACCAACTGCCTCAGTAAGGACAAATCCACAGGCTTAGAGATAAAATCAAACGCGCCTTTTTTCATCGCCAAAATGGCGGTGTCCATATTGCCGTGGGCGGTAATCACTGCGATAGGGAAGGGCTTGTCCAGTGTTTGCACCAAATCAACCAATTCCAAACCAGAGCCGTCGGGCAGGCGCATATCGGTCAGGCAGAGATCAAATTGGTTTTCCTTAAGCAGTTTTTTGGCGGCGGTGACGTTATGGGCGCAGTAAGTATCCACCGACATTTGATTTAAGGTGATTTCTAATAAAGCACTGATGTCGGGTTCATCGTCAACAATTAAAGCGAGGGGTCTTTTCATATTTCAATCAAATTTTTTGCAGCATCTAATAGGCGAAGTTGAAAACAGTTGTGATTGTTTTCAGTAAGGTAATAGAGCAAATTGGCTTGGTTTAATTCAGCCAGTTCTTTAGAGATATAAAGCCCTAAACCCGTGCCAGAAGGGGAGGTGGTAAAAAATGGTTCAAACAAATGTTTACTGGTTTCTTCGCTGATAGCATCTCCATTATCAATAACTTCAATAATCGGCGTATTTTCGTTTTTAACGCTGCGGATGATAATCGGTGTGCTATCAGGTTTGCCATAACGGATGGCATTCATGCATAAATTGTCCAAAATCTGTTTTAAATGCCCGGTATCCATATTGATGTAAATGGGGTCGCTTGCTTGCGTTAACGTAAAGGTATCTGCGGTTAAACGATGTTCTTCAATAAAATCTTCAAGATAATTCACCAACCACAATTGCAGCAACAGCGTTTCCCGCCTTGAATCTGAACGTCTGGAGAGCAGCAAAATGTCTTCAATGATGCGGTTAACCCGATGGCAATGGGTATGGATAATAGTGGTTAAACGTTGGTCTTGTGCGGTTAATTGAGGGCTTTCTGAGAGCAATTGTTGGGCGTGGCTGATAGCGCTTAACGGATTGCGGATTTCATGGGCAATACTGGCGGCAAGTCGGCCTAAAGAGGCTAATTTACTTTGCTGCAAACGCTGTTTATAAAGCCCCGTGTCTTCAATGATTATCATGTACAGCATTTCATGATGGGTTGGCAAGGCCGTAAAGCGGCAATAAATACGGCCTTGGTTAGGCATTTCCACGCGCATGGCATCTTGGTTTTTGCCAATTAACCAAGCGTGGAAGGCTTCGGATAGGTTGATGGATATGTCTCTTAAATTACTGGGATCTACTGCCAGATAAGACAGTCGCATTGCTGCTTCATTAAGCAATTGGATGTTTTGTTTTTCATCGGTGATGATTATCCCAGAGCGTAAATGCTGGATAATGTACTGGTTTAAATCTTCCAGCTTAACAATGGTTTTGGATTGCTGTTGGCTAATTTTAAATGCCTGTTCGGTGCGTTGGGCAAAAAAGTGGCTTAAAAAAGCAATCGTCAGATAAACCGCACCGAGCATACCCGCGTATGTGTAGGAGCTGGTTGCTGAACCATGTAGCTCAAAAAATAGCAGTTGCTCAACCAGTACCGCAAGGCTGGCTAAGGCCGCAAATAGCATCGCGCAACGCCCGCCAATCAATAGTCCGCTAGAGGCAATAGACACCGCAATTAAAATGCCGATGCCACTTTTAACGCCGCCGCAAGCGTGCATCAGCAGGGTAAGGATAACAATATCGGTAAGAATGAGTAATTGGCTGTGCCAGGCATAAGGGGCAAAGCGCCAAATTACCAAGATTCCTGAAAAAATGGTTAGTAGCAGATAAGATTGGCTGCTATAAATGTAAATTTGGTTAAAAGTGAAATCTAAGGCGCTAGAATCAATCAAGCCATAAAGCATGGAAATAAAAAGACAGGCCAATATAAAGCGGTACGTTAAAAAAATTTTTAATAACGACCACGCTTGGTCTTCAGGAATGCCGTAACTTGGCGAAAACGGGCAAGGGAAAATGGTCTCTTTATTGTTGGGGGACATGGGCATTAAAAATAGTATTGCGTTAGCACGTCGCTAGAATTTTAACAGTATGGCAATCATAGCATTGAAGTGAACACTTAAGAAAACACCGCACCGCATCTCGGTCAACTAGGAGCTTTAAATGAACATCCATGAATATCAAGCCAAGCAATTGTTCCGGCAATTCCAGATTCCTGTCCCCGACGGCGCGCAGGCCACGCTAGCTGAGCAAGCAAAAACCATCGCTATAGATTTGGATGGCGCAGCTTGGGTGGTCAAAGCGCAAGTCCATGCGGGCGGTCGCGGCAAAGCGGGTGGTGTCAAATTAGCAAAATCGATTGCGGAAGTTACAGAATTTACGGCGGATTTGCTCGGCAAACGTTTAGTCACCCAACAAACCGATGCCTTAGGCTTGCCGATAGACGCGGTGCTAGTCGAAAAAACCTACCCGATCAAACGCGAGTTGTATTTAAGTTTGGTATTGGATCGCGGTAGCGAGCGGCTGATCTTCATCGCCTCAGCGGCAGGCGGCATGGACATTGAAACCGTCGCCCATGAAACCCCAGAAAAAATCCTCACCGTCCCTGTCCATCCGGCAGCAGGATTGCAAGGCTACCAATGCCGCAATGTCGCCTACGCCTTGGGCTTGCACGGCACACAGCACAAAGCCTTGGCGACCATCATGCACGGCATGTACAACTTGTTTTTAGCCAAAGATGCCAGCCAAATTGAAATCAACCCGCTGATAGAAACCGACAGCGGCGAGCTGATGGCTTTAGATGCCAAAATCAATTTTGACGACAATGCCATCGCCTTACACCCCGATATTTTGGCAATGAAAGACCCCGCGCAAGAAGATGACAAAGAAAACGAAGCGCAACAATTTGGCCTGAACTACATTACTTTAGACGGCAATATCGGCTGTATGGTCAATGGTGCTGGTTTGGCGATGGCGACCATGGATTTGGTCAAACTCAAAGGCGGTTTGCCTGCCAATTTCTTGGATGTCGGCGGCGGCACAACGGTCGAAAAAGTCTGCGAAGCCTTCAAGCTGATTTTAGCGGATGGCAATGTCAAAGCCGTGTTGGTGAATATCTTCGGCGGCATCGTCAAATGCGACGTGATTGCCCAAGGCATTTTGGAGGCTATCAAACAAATCCATGTCGCCGTGCCTGTGGTGGTGCGTTTGGAAGGTACGAATGTTGAAGAAGGCAAAGCCTTGTTAAAAGACACCGGACTGAATTTATACGCCGCCGATGATTTGGCGCACGCGGCAGAGCAAGTTGTCGCCTTGGCAAAGGAGTAAAAAAACATGTTTTTTTATTCCCACACTCGCCACTTACCCGCAGCAAAGGCATAACATGAGCATCTTAATCGACAAAACCACCAAAGTTATCTGCCAAGGTTTCACAGGCAAACAAGGCACATTCCACTCCCAACAAGCGCTAGATTACGGCACGCAACTGGTCGGCGGCGTAACCCCCGAACGCGGCGGCGAAACCCATTTGGGTCTGCCCGTGTTCAACACCGTACAAGCGGCAGTAGACAGCACAGGCGCAACCGCCAGCGTCATCTATGTGCCGCCGTTCTACGCCGCCGACGCCATACTCGAAGCCGTCGATGCAGGCATCAAACTCATCGTCTGCATCACCGAAGGCATCCCCATCCTACAAATGCTGCGTGTCAAAGCCGCAATGGCAGGCACAGGCGCGTTGCTCATCGGCCCAAACTGCCCAGGCATTATCACCCCCGGCGAATGCAAAATCGGCATCATGCCCGCGAAAATCCACTTGCCCGGCTCGATAGGCATCGTCTCGCGTTCCGGCACGTTAACTTACGAATCCGTCCACCAAACCACCGCCCAAGGCCTAGGCCAAAGTACCTGCGTCGGCATCGGCGGCGATCCCGTGCATGGTATGAACTTCGTGGATGTCTTAAGCCGTTTCCAAGCTGACGACAAAACCAAAGGCATCGTCATGGTCGGCGAAATCGGCGGCGGTGAAGAAGAAGACGCGGCAGACTACATCAAAGCCCACGTCACCAAACCTGTCGTAGCCTATATCGCCGGACAAACCGCGCCAGCAGGCAAACGCATGGGTCATGCGGGCGCAATCGTCACAGGCGGCAAAGGCACAGCGGCGGGCAAAATTGCTGCGTTGAAAGCAGCGGGGATTGAAGTGGTTAGCTCGCCGACGGATATTGGTGTGGCGATGAAGGCGTGTTTTTAAATGCCCGCTATTTCGTATTTACGCTAGTCCCCAAGCTCCAGCTTGGGGACTCAAGTATCAGAAGCTCTAGCTTCAAGAATCATAGGAAGCAAGAGCTTCCAAACCTGCATTCCCAAGCCGGAGCTTGGGAACGAGCAAAAGATGAATTGTTGATGGATTGGCAATACGCCGTTGACTTAAAGCCATTGCAACGCATTCCAGGAGCAGACAATGATTAAAATCACCCAAGCACACTATCTACAGCAACGGGTTTTGCGGCTGTATTTTTCTGATAAATCTTATGGTGATTATGATCTGCAACCTTTACTTGATAGGCAAACGGAATTAACCACGCCGCTAAACGATGATGCCTATTTCAAGCAATATTATTTGGAATTAGGCGCATTAGCTTGGTCGAATGGTTTGGAATTAAGCCCGGCAAATATCCATCGGAAATTGGCGGAGCAAGGTTTATTGCATTTTGAAGAGCAAGTCGCTTAACCATAACAAACTCCGTCAGATAAGACCTTTCAGGTTTTATAAACCTGAAAGGTCTACATATTCAAAAGCAACGGCATTGAAAAAGGAGCAACCATGAAAACCCAAGACCTTATCGCAGAAGCCGTATCCTTACCCATCGACGAACGGGCGAAAGTCGTCGATTCATTGCTTCGCAGTTTAAATACGCCCGAAGCCGAACTGGATAAAAAATGGGTTGAAGTTGCCAAACATCGGCTGCAACAACTGCAATCTGGCGAAGTGACAGCCATTCCAAATGCCGAAGTATTTAAAAAAATAGCCGATAGATTTCAGTAGTGAATATCGTTTTTCACCCTGAGGTGGAAGCTGAATTTAATGCCGCCATTGATTATTACCAAGCCATCGAAAACCGTTTGGGCTTCGACTTTGCCGTAGAAATTCAAGCAACCATTGAACGCATCGCCGCTTTTCCAAAAGCGTGGACAGTCATAGACAGCGAGATTAGAAGGTCGCTGGTCAGGCGCTCCCCTTACGGGGTTTTGTATGCCGAAGAAAATGACAACATTTATATAATTGCCGTTATGCACTTACATAGAGAGCCTGATTATTGGCAATACAGGGTTTAATTCCAGCATTCTTTACACCCCACTCAAAAAATACTCCCTCAAAAAACATGCAAACCCTCCACGAAAAACTCAAACAAACCCTCACCGAAAAACTGCAACCGGAAGTATTCGAACTAGGGGGCGTTCTCAACCAATTCTAAACAAATAAGCCCATTGGCGTGTTTTAATAGCCATTTGCCTTGGAAAATCATGGATCGAACTGTTTTAAGGGATGACCAATGGGAACGTATAAAAGATTTTTTACCCGGCAAGG
>CAIYRS010000060.1 GCA_903928685.1 uncultured Methylococcaceae bacterium | reverse complement strand
TCCGTCGGTTTGAAGTGTATCGCTGGGATCCGGATTCCGGTGAAAATCCGCGCATTGATGTTTTTGAACTGGACATGGACAGTTGCGGGCCGATGGTACTGGACGCCATTTTAAAAATCAAAAATGAAGTTGATAGCAGCTTAACCTTCCGGCGCTCCTGTCGCGAAGGCGTGTGCGGCTCCTGCGCCATGACCGTCAATGGCAAAAATACCCTGGCCTGTACCAAGTCCATCGATTCCTATACCGGCACTATCAAAATTTATCCCTTGCCGCATATGCAAGTGATTAAAGATTTGGTGCCGGATATGACCCATTTTTATGCGCAATACTCATCGATTAAACCCTGGATAGAAACCCAAACGCCTGCACCTGCCGATTCTGAACGCCTACAAAGCAAAGAAGACCGGGAGAAACTGGATGGTTTATATGACTGCGTTTTATGTGCCTGTTGCTCAACCAGTTGTCCCAGTTACTGGTGGAACAGCGAACGTTATTTGGGGCCTGCCGTTTTGTTGCAAGCTTACCGCTGGTTGGTCGACAGTCGTGATGAAAGCACCGGTGAACGGCTTGATGAATTGGAAGATCCGTTTAAACTGTACCGATGCCATACCATTATGAATTGTACCGATACCTGCCCCAAAGGTTTAAATCCGGCTAAAGCGATAGCGGAAACCAAAAAACTGCTAGTACAAAGAAAATTGGGTTGATGGATCAATTAGCCAGATTAAGATGGCAATGCAGAAGAGGCACTAAAGAACTGGATTTTCTTTTAACTAGCTATCTGGAATCAGGATATTTGCTTGCAGATAAAAAGGAGAAGACTTTTTTTACTGAACTGTTAATGCTTGAGGATGATAAGTTGATCGAGGTTTTGTTAGGCGATGAGCCGTTAGTCGCCAACAAAACATCAACGGGTTGCCAAAGTGACGCGGCTAGCCAATCTAGTATAAAGCGTTTGTTTGAGTGTGTTCAAAAGGGCTATACCTTGTAGGGTGTTTAGAGGCTTCATAAAATAAGATCATGTGTATCCTTGCCAATAACTAAGTGTAACCTCGTAACGTTAAGTCAGTCCCAGCACCATAAAATTATGATCTCAAAACCGGGTTTGAAAATAAGCGCTAACTGTAAAATCATGTCGCCAGTCATTTCATTACTAATCGGCGCCATGATCTTCATCGAACCGACATTCGCCGAAGATATAACCCAACAATATACGCTTCCAGCGCAACCACTTAACAAAGCACTGTCGACTGTTGCAAGCCTGGCAAAACTGAAGATACTTTTTGACGCTGAGCAAATCCACACCTTAAATACCCAAAGCCTGACGGGCACAATGACCACTGCACAAGTGCTTGAAAAGTTATTGCAAGGCAGCGGTTATAACTATCGGTTTCTTGATACGCATACCGTTAAACTGGAAAAAATCCCTGTCCCAAAATCAGATCAAGTCACCTTAACAACGCTGACGGTTGTTGCAGAACCCACTGAATCTACCACTGACCATTACACCGCCTCTAACGCCAGCACGGCTACCAAAACCAACACACCACTAATGGAAACGCCGTTATCCATAACCGTAATGCCCAAGGCGGTTATCCAGGATCAACAAGCTGTTCAATTGAGCGATGTCACTAAAAATGTCAGCGGTGTTTTTCAAGGCACAAACCTCGGCGGTTTTGTTGAACAGTTCATTATGCGAGGTTTCAATACCAGTTACGTGAATTACTATGATGGCTATAGATTTCCAAATGCCAGCGGGATGTCTCTGGCAAATGCAGAGCGCGTTGAAGTGATCAAAGGCACAGCAGCCAATCTCTATGGACGTGTCGAACCTGGTGGCATGATCAATGTGGTTACCAAGCGCCCTCAGCTAATGCCTTATTACGCTCTGCAACAGCAATTCGGTTCTTATGATCTTTATCGTACCACCGCTGATGCGACCGGTGCGGTGACGGAAAACGGTTCCTTGCTGTACCGCTTGAATCTGGAATATCTCACAAAAAATTCCTTCCGTGACTATGGCTATAATGAACGTACCTTTTTAGCACCATCGATTACCTGG
>CAIYRS010000059.1 GCA_903928685.1 uncultured Methylococcaceae bacterium | reverse complement strand
TGCCGGGTAAAAAATCTTTTATACGTTCCCATTGGTCATCCCTTAAAACAGTTCGATCCATGATTTTTCCAAGGCAAATGGATATTAGAACACATCAATAGGGCTTATTTGTTTAGAATTGGTTGAGAACGCTCCCTAGCAGGCTCCACAAAATTAATAATTGCATCTTAGAAACATTTAATTTCTCTGCTTTTTTCTCCTGACGATTTAAATTTACCCTGTTAATACCCCTAATAAATTTTCGCTTTAGGTCATGAAATGCGAAATCATTACCCTCAATAGTTTCATTTTTTTTGCATTTTAGACTGCAAAACCATTGATACACTCCATAGCAGCTTTTAGTCCGTTATATAGCTAATATATTCCGATTCGGACTGATAAGAATCCTGCGTCGGTTAGGCTTAATCCCCCATACAATTAGACATATTTCGGCACCATCGGCAAATTACGCCCCAGAGGCTGTTAAAGACCTTGACCGCCGTACGCTTGCCCTAAGGAATATAAAACCAGCCACACTGGAAGGGACTTACCTTCCGGTGAAAATCAAAGCCGCCACGCCCAACAAATGTCGCGACTATCTATCATGCCGCCTTGAATATACCTAGCCCCCCCCTAAAGTAACGGATGAGTGACAAACTTACTCTGAAAGCCACTGGTTTGGTTAATTGACTTTTACCCGAAATTTTAGCTCAGGTATTTTAATGACGCGATTCTGTTAGGCATAGACTTTCAAATAGACAAAGCCTAAAATCACCAATAAACAAAATACCGTATAGCTACCAAAAAATAACCAACAAGGGGAATGTGCTTTGCGATCCAATTGGCAACCATCAACGTTCGGTGCATCGCCGTTTGGCAACATTAAGCCTATACGCCAATTACTCAACTTGGCTATTTTGGCGGTGCTTTACCCCCCGGCTCTATTGGCAAATCCCGAAGGGGCGCAAGTCCTTAATGGACAAGTCAGCATTGATACCACCACCGCTGGTGTTACCACCATCACCAACAGCCCGAATGCGATAATCCACTGGCAAAATTTCTCCATCGCCGAGAATGAAATCACCCGATTTGTTCAAGAAAACGGCCAAAGTGCGGTACTAAACCGTATTATTGGTGAAAACCCAAGTACCATTCTTGGCGAGTTGGCCTCAAATGGCAAAGTCTTCTTAATCAATCCAAATGGTATCGTCTTTGGCGCTGGTGCAACGATTGATACCCAAGGCTTATTGGCATCGAGCCTTAATTTAAGTGACCAAGATTTCCTCAGCGGCAATTATCATTTTTCTGCCGGATCTACTGCTGGCAACATCGTTAATGAAGGCATTATCCACGCTGGAAAAGATGGCAATATTTTGTTGATTGCCCCTTCAATCACCAACAACGGCATTATCAAAAGTGAAGGCGGCAAAATTACTTTAGCTGCTGGGCAAGAACTCACTGTTACCGACTTGGACAATCCAAGTATCCGTTTCCAAATCACAGCCCCGAATAATTCGGTTGTCAATATCGGCAAGCTCCTCACCGAAGGCGGCGCGGTTAATGTGTTTGCCAACAGTATTTACCATAGCGGCGAAATCAATGCCGATAGCGTTAAGGTAGATAGCAAAGGCAACGTTGTTTTGGTTGCCGAACAAGACATTACTTTAGCCGCGGGAAGTAAAATTTCCGCCAATAATAGCCAAGGCGATGCAGGCAATGTGCAAGTTGAGAGTAAAACTGGCACTACCATCGCTGCGGGCAATATCTCTGCTGAATCCCAAGCGCACGGACAAGGCGGCAAAATCAGCTTATTAGGTGAGCAAGTCGGCGTGGTCGGTTCAGCACGCGTGAATGCTAGCGGCGATAACGGCGGCGGGCAAATTTTGGTCGGTGGTGATCGGCAAGGCAAAAATCCGGCTATCCATAATGCCAAAGCAACATTTTTATCAACATCTGGCGAACTTAAAGCCGATGCGAAAACCTCAGGCAATGGCGGCAAAGTTATTGTTTGGGCAGATAAATCTACCCGCGCTTACGGTAGTATTTCTACAAAGGGCGGACAATTTGGCGGTGATGGCGGTTTTGTAGAAACCTCTGGCGCTTGGCTGGATACTTCTGGCATCCAAGTCAACGCCGCCGCTAATCATGGGCAGAATGGACAATGGCTGCTTGACCCCAACAACATCACTATTCAAGCGCAAGGCAATAATGCCTTTGTAAAAAACGCCCCTGACTGGACGACAGAAAACGATAACGCCGTGGTCACCACCGCCAGTATCGAAGCCGCTTTAAACAACGGCACATCGGTTAGCATTACCTCTGGTAGCGCGGGCAATAATAGCCAAGTTGGTGACATTACCGTTAACTCCACTATCAACAAATCCGCTGGCGGCGATGCCAACCTTAGCCTTTTTGCCCAACACAATATCGTCATCAATGCGGCAATAAAATCCAGCTTTGGCAAACTCAACTTAGATTTAAGCCCATCTGGCAGTGGCAAAACCTTTATCAATAACTTGCTAGATTTAAATTTCGGCAGCTTAACGTTAAATAGTGATAGCAGCCTCAGCGCCATTGCCACCATAGCCAATGCCTCGATAAACCTGCCCAGTTTAAGCAATGCTGTATTTGATGGCATCCTGCAAAACATCAATGGCATTCAACTGGATAGCAATTCAGTGTTGACTATCAACCATAGCAACAACCATTTCAACGGACGCATAAATAATCACGGCACGCTCACCATCAATAACAACTTCACTATTGATGAATTAGGCAATTATGGCGGCACAATTAACGGCAGCGGCAATCTCACCGTTTCGAATTTATTTGATTTTGATTCAGGGACATTAGCAGGCAGCGGCTTATTTACCACAGACACAAGATCATTTACCCATTTAGCCGTCAGTGATACCGCATTTTTGGATAAAAACTGGAATAACTACGGCACTATTTATTGGCAAAATCTCAATGATGTCAGCGTAAATTCCAGCAACAACGTTGTTTTCAACAACCAACAAGGCGGGGTGTTAAACATTAGTGGCGCAACGAGCCGACATTTAAACATGGCGGTTTTCAACAACCGGGGCAGCGTCAACCTAACGGATGGCTCTTTAAAGATTGATGGCTCAGGTTCGGATACAGGCAGCTACCAAGCCAGTGGTAACGGAGTATTGACCTTTCAGAATAATGTCAGGAACTTCGTTGGCGCAGAGCTAAATAGCCAAAACCAAGTCAATTTTGTTAACGGCAACTACACCTTTTTTAGTGGCGGCAGTTACAACGCCACCAATACCTTAATTAGCGATGCAAAAGTTACATTTAGCACTGGTAGCGATATTAACTTACCAAATCTTACTATTTTCCAAGGTACATTGGCGGGAGCGGATGCCATTTCGGTGAGCAATACTTTTGTATTCCATTCCGGCGAATTAGCTGGCGTAAGTGGCCTAACCACCACCAACACCGCAACCACCACCTTGGCTGATTTAGGTAATGTCATACTTAACAAAAACTGGCACAATTTGGGCACTATCAACTGGCTCAATGGCAACTCCATTGACAGCGGTGTTGGTAGTTTAAATAACAGCATAACGGGTGTGATCAACATATCCACCAATAATACACCTACCCCCAGATTGGCAACTTATGGCTTCAATAATGATGGCCTAGTCAATCTAACCGACGGCAATTTACAAATCTACAGTTTAGGTAACGATTCAGGCAGCTATTCAGTGAGTGGCACAGGCCATTTGCAATTTATTAACGGCGACCGTAATTTCAACAACGGCGCGGTTATCAATAGCACTTCAGCTATTGACTTCATTAATGATTTGGTTTTTTTCAGGACCGGCAGCCAACTTAATACCCAGCAATTGCTGATTGATGGCGGTAACGTACATATCAACACTGGCGACAATGTGGCTCTGTCATCATTAACGCTAACCAATAATGCCCAATTACAAAGCGCTGACTTTATAGAAATAACCGACAACTTCACCTTTAATTCTGGTATTTTCACAGGTTCAGGAAAGCTTGCCACACAAAATGCTAGCCATACCATCCTGAATGACGGCAATGCATTGGTTAATAAAGATTGGGACAATTACGGCACAGTAGACTTTAGCAGCTCAACACCATTAACCCCGCTGGTTCCAGAACTTAGACTTAGCCTTATCCCGTTCCCAATTAAGCATTGGAACAACTATAGCGTATTAAACTGGTTTGGCTATGTCACCGCCGCCAACCCATTCGGCAAACTTGTGGTTTTGAATAACCAAGCAGCAGGGGTATTCAACATCAGCAACACCACTAGCGAATATAGAGAACTGAGTCTGGCGGCTTTTAATAACGCAGGCACTGTCAATTTAAGCAGCGGCGGTTTAACCATAGCCTCTGATGGTGTCAACACAGGTAGCTATAACGTCACTGGCAATGGTCGATTACAGTTTGGCGAAGGTAGCCGTTCATTCAATAGCGGCAGCCATATAACCAGCGCCAATGCCGTCAATTTCAGCGACGGCCTCAACAATTTCAACCGAGGTGCAGACTATGACGCACCAGAGACGATTATTGATGGTGCTATTGTCAACTTTAACACCAATATGAATTTGGCTGAGTTGACCATGAATGATGGCATCCTTAACAGCAATGGCAACGTACAAGTCAACGGCGCGTTCAAATGGTCAGGCGGCAACTTAACTGGCCCAGGACAGTTTGATTTCAACAATGGCTTTAATTACAGCGATGGCTTAATGCTGGCAACTGGCACTATCAATATTAAAGATTTCAGCAGCGGTATTTTGTTGCCCGCCATGCCATCCATCACCCGCTTAAAAGCCGAAACTACAGGCGGCATCCATTTATTGGGCGACATCAATGCCAGCGGTAGCGGCAATGCCATCCAACTTAGCAGCTTGAGATCCTTTGATAACCTTTTCGACGCGCAATTATCCGCCGCCAATGGTCGCTGGTTGATTTATGCCGATAAACCAAACTCCAGTTATCTAGGCATTTTAACCACCGACTTTAAACATTATGGCTGTGCGGCTTTAGCGAGTAATTGTAATGATGGCTTCTCCATAGATGCCACCGCTGGCAACGGCATTTTATACAGTACCATCCCTTTACTAAGGGTAACCCCCAACACGCTCACCAGCACCTATGGCGATAAAGTTAACTTTTCAGTGAGTTACGCTGGCTTTATTGATGGTGATAATGAACTGACAGCAGGGATTTCCGGAAACGCGGTTTATGGCATCGACGGCGACATTAGCGGTGCAGGCTATCACGTCGTTGGCTTACACAATGTCAGCTATTTGTCAGGGCTAGCCAATAAGCTAGGGTATGAATTTCGCGATAATTTCAAATCATTAGATGAATGGGCAATTACCCCGCGTAATCTTGGCATTACTGCCAACCCATCGGAAAAACTCGTAGGCGCAACAGATCCAGCGCTCACTTACCAATCCAATGGCTTGCTAGCAGGCGATAATATATCCGGTGGCTTATCACGCAATACTGGAGAAGATGTTGGCATTTATGACATCTTGCTAGGCTCGGTATCCGCAGGCAGCAATTACCTGATTGATTACACAGGCGCTAATTTTAAAATCAACGCCGAAACCGATGTACCAACAGCTCCCGTACAAACCTACATTGCCGTGCAACAAAACGACCAACAAGTGCTCAGCCAGCAATTGCTGCTAAACGGTGAAATTGATGGCACAAAATCAACCGCTAACGACCAAGGCGGGAATTCATCAAGCAACTCACCTGAAAAAAACAAATCCCATGCACTTAAACAATGCCAATAAAAGCCGGATTCGTCGTTATGAATAAAACGTTTGCCAACATTTCGCCACTACTGCTTGCGCTACTACTGTGTATTGCGTCATCAGCACACAGTGCGCCCTTGGCGGTTGGCAAAATCAGCTTTTCCCGTGGCAGCAATGCCGCGCAGCAAGCAGGCAGCGCACCAAGAGTTTTAGGCAATGGCGCAGAAATTTACCAAGGTGACAACATCCAAACGGCAGAACGGAGTTTTGTCATTATCGAATTCGTCGATGGTGCAAAAATCACCGTCCGCCCTAATAGCAATTTCAGTATTGACCAATACCAAGCGCAAGCCAGCCACCCGCAAGCGACACTATCGTTACATGAAGGCGGTGTGCATACTGAAAGTGGCGATATTGCCAAAAACAGCCCCGATAATTTTGAGATAAAAACCGATTCCGCAACCATCAAAGGCCAACAAGCCAATTATTCAGTGCGGGTTTGTCATGAAGATTGTCTCGCCGAAGAAACCACTTTGGATAAAACCATCAGCAAAGCCAAGCCAGCCGCTAGCGTGGTTGCCCGGATTGCCGACATTAAAGGTGAGGTCTCCGTTAGCAACCGTAACGATGGCAATAACCAACAACGCCGCCTTTCCTTAGGTGCGCCGCTCTACAGTGAAGATTACATCCGCAGCGGTAAAGATAGCTATGTGCTGATGGTTTTCAAAGACGGGGAAAAAATCACCCTACAAGCGGAAAGTGAAATGGCAATCGCCGATTATCACTACCAACAAGCCAACGAAAAAAACCATGCCCTCTATCGCTTAACAACAGGCGGTATGCGGGTCTTAACAGGCAGCATCGGCAAAACCAATAAAGAAGCCTTCGCCATTGACACTCCAGTCGGCACTATCGGCATCAGAGGCACAGGTTTTGATCTGCTTTGCCAAGGCGAGTGCCTGACTACCCAGGCCGTGAATAATCAAGACATTAAAAACCATCCTCAAAATGGTTTGTACAGCTATGTTTGGCAAGGCCAGATAGTCATCGTCAATGACGCTGGCGAATTTGAATTAGCCATGCCCAACAGCAATTATTTGCCTAACCGCAACAGTGCCGCCATCGACTTTACTGGCTTACCTGAGTTACTAAAAAACAACCCCTTCCCAAGACCCGATACCGACAACTCCAATTTAGAAGCCTTGTTTGCCGCCATTAAACAGCGCGGTGTGCCGCCGGGTGTTTATGTCCATGTCGAAAAGGGCCATGTACAGCTAAAAATACAAGGGCATACCTTAGATTTAGGTAAAGATGAAACCGCTTATACTAACCAACAAGAAGCGCTGCGTTTAGAAGAGCAACAAGAATTTCAACAAGAAGACCCTTATCTACAGCCGCTTGACAAAAGCCAAGCAGAAAAACAGCAAGGTATTTATTCGCAACTGAGCGATGGTGATGACATAACGGCGAATGCCAACTACCAATGTGTTAACGAATAATGTCCAGATTACTTACCCAGCCAACTACCATGACAAACTTTTTGAAAACCCTAAGCTTGTGCTTGTTACCCAGCCTAGGCATGGCGGCTTTGCCCGCACCAATCAGTTTTACCGTGAAAACATTTAAGGTTGAAGGCCAATTGCCCATAAACCAAGCTCGTTTGGACGCTTATTTACAGCCGCGACAACAACAGCAATACACCCTGCAACAATTGCAATCGGTAGCCAAAGGTTTAGAAGACATTATCCGCGAACAAGGATATCCGTTTTATCGCATCAGCATTCCGCCACAAACCTTAAATGGCGGTGAAATCAAATTCCGGGCTGTTGCCTTCCAATTGGGCAAAATAGATGTCGATGGCAACCACTATTTCAGCAAAGACAACATTGTCGCCAGCTTGCCAAACTTAAAGCCGGATAAATCCCCCAATACCGAGGAATTATCCGAACATTTAAAGGTTGCCAATAAACACCCCGCCAAACAACTCGCCGTTACCTTTAAAGAAAGCAAAGGCCGCAATCAGGTTGATGCCAAAATCAACGTTAACGAACAACGGCCTTACCAAGCCACCGCTATTTTAAATACCGTCGGCACACGCGGCACGGGCGAATTTCGCCTGACCGCCGCCTTGCAACACAGCAATGTCTGGGGCTTGGATCACATCATTAACGGCAGCTACACCACCTCACCCGACCATGCCGACGAAGTTGAACAATACGGCGCAAGTTATAGCCTGCCTTGGTACGCCATGAAAGGCTGGCTAAGCACTTACTACGCCTACTCCAACGTCAACAACGGCACAGTAGCCACCGATTTGACCATTACCGGTTCTGGAGAAATGTACGGCATCCATTACCAACAACTGCTACCTAAAATCGGACATTATGACCATTGGCTAGATATAGGATTGGACAACCGCTATTTCACCAACGACATCCAATTTTTCAACATCCCCCTAGGCAATAACGTCCGCAGCTTACCCTTCAGCATTCTATACAAAGCCGAATTACCCTGGAAAAACGCCCATTTAAACTACAACCTACAATGGCTTAGCAATACTGGCATTGGCGATAACAACCAACAAAGCGCCTACACCGCCGCACGCCGCAACGCCAATCAAGATTGGAACTCACTGCGATACGGTGCAACCATATTAATGAATTTCAACCAATGGCTAGTACAAACCAGCTTAGCGGGACAATACAGCCAAGACACCCTAATAGCTGGCGAACAACTAGGTATTGGCGGCAGTTACGATGTACGCGGCTATCAAGAACGGGAAACCAGTGCTGATAAAGGCGAAGTCATCAAATTTGAACTCACCACCCCAACCTACCAACAATTCAGCTTATTTACCTTTTTCGATTATGGCCACGGTCATCACAACAGCGCTTTATCAGGGGAATTGAAAGACTGGAACTTAAGCAGCACAGGCGTTGGTGCAAACTGGCAATGGCGCAAGCATATTTTGACTAAAATCACCTTTGCACAAGCCCTAGAAAACGCCCAAACCACCCAAGCAGGCGACAGCCGCATCCACGGCAGTATTGTGTTGCGGTTTTAGAACACGCGCTTAGGACACACCACCCAAACTTACCTATGGGTGGCGTAGTAGGAAGGCTTTTATTTCTCTTGCAAATACAATTCTAAAACCGTGGCGGTGCGGCTGTTATTTTGGCGCATCCTTAGCACTAAATTCATAAACAATTCGCGCATGACGAAATAGCCTTTTTCAGGGTATTTATCCATAAAGGTTATCATCGCGGCACCGTCGACTTTGGCGATTTCACAATCGGTAATGGCAGAAACTCCTGCGCTACGCGGTTCGCCATCAAACATCGCCAATTCACCAAAAAAATCGCCTGCGGATAATTTTGCTAAGGCGGGTTCTAATTTTTCCAGGTTATCGCTGTGTGCACCTAATGAGGCGGTCACCCGCACTTCGCCTGACAAGATGAAATACACATCTTGGCTCTCATCGGCTGTATTTAAAATCACCGTGTCAGCTGGGTAAATTGCTTTGCTAAATGGCACTAACTGCAAAAAATCAGGATCTTCGAGTAAATCATTCAAATTCATCATGGCTGTTAACTCTGCGTGGCGGGAAAATGGGTGTTTGTTAAGGAATCGCTGACCTAATTGATTCCATTCATGCTTCGACAAGCTCAGCACGAACGGAATCAATTAGTTACCGTTCGGCTTCAACTGCATGGATGCAGGAGGTAGGGCAACGCATGGAGCAGTTGCAGAGAGCTTGTCGAAGGCTTTGTTCAGCGATTCCTTAAGTAATTGCTAACTCTGCGAAAATTATAGCCGATAAGCGCATCAGCCAATATGTTTTACTGGGCAATTTCCAGTTGTTCTTCGGCATCCATCCAGTCGGCTTCAGCGTCGGCTAAGGCTTTATCGACTGCTGCTTTTTTTTCCAATAGTTGTTTCAATCGGGCTTTTTCACTGTCGTTATAAATGTCTGGCTCGGCTAATTGCCGCTCTAGCTCGCGTTGTTGTTGATGATATTTTTCTACCGCTTGTTCGGCTTTTTTCAAAGCGTCAAATAAGGGTTTGTGGCGTTGCCTGCGTTCGGCGTCTAATTTGCGCTGGTCTTTGCGGGAAACTGTCGGCGCAATTTCTTCAGTGACCACCTTTTCTTCGCCGCGCTTCTGCTCACTTAACCAAATGCGGTAATCGTCCAAATCGCCATCAAACACGATGGCTTTGCCATCTGCGACCAACAACAATTGGTCGGTGACCGAGCGCAGTAAATGCCGATCATGGGAAACCACCACCAAAGCCCCTTGAAAATCTTGCAAAGCCACACTCAGTGCGTGGCGCATTTCCAAATCCAAATGGTTGGTTGGCTCATCCAGTAATAGTAAGTTGGGATTTTGATAGACCAATAAAGCCAACACTAAACGGGCTTTTTCGCCGCCTGAAAATGGCTTTACCGCTTCTAAGACTTTGTCGCCCTGAAAGTCAAAACCGCCAAGAAAATTACGGATGTCTTTTTCGCTGGCTTGTTTATCCAGTTGTTGGATATGCCACAGCGGGCTTTCATCCAAGCGCAATTGCTCTAATTGGTGCTGGGCGAAATAGCCGATTTTTAAGGTATCGGCGACTTGCCGTTTACCCGTTAATGGCTGCATTTCCCCTGCCAAGACTTTTATTAAGCTGGACTTCCCTGCCCCATTTGGCCCCAGCAAGCCAATCCTATCGCCGGGGGAAATGGATAATCCAGCTTGTTTGATAATGATTTTATCGCCATAACCAATATCGGCTTTTTCTAGGCTCAATAAGGGATTGGGCATACGCCCTGGTGCGGGAAAGCTAAAATCAAACGGCGAATCGACGTGCGCCAAGGCAATCAATTCCATGCGTTCCAAGGCTTTTATGCGGCTTTGCGCTTGCCGGGCTTTGGTCGCTTGCGCTTTAAAGCGATCGACAAAGCTTTGTATATGGGCAATTTCCCGTTGTTGTTTTTGGTAAGCGGCTTGTTGTTGCGCTAATTTTTCTGCGCGCATCCGTTCAAACGCGGAATAGTTGCCAGTATAGATTTCTGCTTTGTTTTGCTCGATATGGACGATGTGGTCGGTAATGGTGTCAAGAAAATCGCGGTCATGAGAAATCAGCAGCAAAGTGCCGGGGTATTTGCATAGCCAATCTTGAAGCCAGATAACGGCATCTAAATCCAAATGGTTGGTCGGCTCATCCAGCAGCAGCACATCAGAGCGGCACATTAACGCTTGTGCCAAATTTAGGCGCATCCGCCAACCACCAGAAAAGGAACTGACAGGCAATTGCTCTTGGGTGGCTGAAAAGCCTAAGCCGTTCATTAATCGTGATGCCCTGGCTTGCGCGGTATAGCCGCCGATGGTTTCCAACAAGGCGTGCAGTTCCGCTTGTTTAATGCCGTCTAAGGCCAATTCGGCGGCATCCAATTGCTGTTGGATGTGCCGTAATTCTTGGTCGCCATCAATAACGTATTCAATCGCCGCGCAAGCGACCGCAGGCGTTTCTTGGGCAACGTGGGCGACCGCCAAATTTGGCGGCATGGAAAAATCGCCTTCATCGGGATGCAGTTCATTTCTGACCATAGCAAATAAACTGGATTTTCCTGCGCCGTTGGCACCAGTAAAGCCGACTTTTTGGCCTTTGTGCAAGGTAAAGGAGGCATTGGCAAATAACACCCTTGAACCTCGGCGCAGGGCGATATTTTTAAAATTTAACATAGTCTTGTCTTGAAATAATGGTTATGCGGACGTTAATAGTAGCAGCTGTTCTGTTTTCAGGGCCGATTGCCCAATGCCTCTTCCGTTGCGGCAGTGCGGATAAATACTTCCCTTTGTGGTAAAGGAATTTCAATTTGATGCTCATTCAAGGCTTTTACCAAACGGATGTGTAAATCGTGAATGACTGGCAAGCGGTTGGACATTTCGCTGACGAACACCCGCACTGAAAAATTCATCGAACTTTCACCGAATTCCATCAGTAATACGCAAGGCTCTGGATCGGACAACACCATCGGCGTGGTATGTACGGTATCCATCAATATTTGATGGGCAAAATCGACATCGGTGCCGTAAGCGATACTGATGGGTATGACGATACGGGTAATGGAGTCGCTTAATGTCCAATTGACTAACTGATTGGTTATAAAACTTTTATTGGGTACGATCAGTTCTTTTTGATCCCAATCAATGATGGTAGTAGCGCGCATTTGGATGCGGCTGACCTTGCCAGTAATATCGCCGATGGTGACGGTATCGCCAACGCGGATGGGGCGTTCAAACAACAGGATAATACCCGAAACTAAGTTGGCAAAAATCTCTTGAAGGCCAAAGCCCAAGCCCACACCCAAAGCGGCGACTAGCCATTGTACTTGCGACCAACTACCGCCTAATTCATTAGCAATGGAAATAAAGCCAATCGATACCAACAGGTATTTGGCGAGTTGATTGATGGCATAGCGACTGCCTGTTTCAATATTCATGCGCCGAAATAGCAACAATTCCATCAAACCGGAAAAATTCAGCACCGAAACCACGGTAACAAACAGATATAAGCCGACTAGCAGTAAATTCGTTAGCGTAACTGGCTGTAAGATTTCTTGGTTGTCTACTACCACTTCATGCTGCCAAAGCACAATGCGGTCTAAAAATGAAAACGCGGGCAAGATGTTTTGCCAAATTAGCCAAAAACCAATCAGCAAGCTAAAGCTGATGAACACGTTTAAAAGTTTGATGGTTTGGGCATTGATTTTGGGAATATCAATCAATTGTTCTTCAACTGGCAGAGCCGGGTCTTCGTGACCGATAGAGACATGATGACGGATATTATGCTCTTCCACCCGCCGCAATTGCTGGGCATTTTCTATTGCCAGTTGCCCGTTAACTAAGGTTAGCCAACGAAACACCAACTCATGGATGATAACCATCATAAAAATCAGCCGTAAGGTGATGATTAATTTTTGTTGAAGCTCTAAGGCGCTTAAATAGTAGCCTGCAACAGCAAAACCAATAATCACCAACGGCATAATAATGGCGCTGGGATACCAAAAATAGCGGGATTTGTTTAGCCAACCATTGGGGTGCTGGATAATGGCATGTTTTAAAATGCCAGCACTTGGGTTGAGTATTTTTTTTAAAAACACCGCCATCGCTATCATGCTGACAATCAAAGCTAATCGTCCAAGGCTATCACTGTGTTGCGAGGCGATAGTCGCCGCCGTTGCGGTAATAATAAATACCGTGGGGACAGCAATAAAACGTAGCCAAGCGATTTGTCGATGTAATAAGTCAATGGTGTCGCTTTGCCATTGGAAATGTTTGTAAACAACACCCGCAGGCGCAAATAAGCGGTAAAAATATTGTATGAATAGCAAAGGGATGGCGGCTGCTTGCAAGCCAGTACCGATGGCTTTACTAAAATCAGTGGCTTGAAAATTACTGGTTAGAAACCATCCCCAATAATAGACAAATAAAGGCGCAGGTAAAATCAACAGGAACACACAAACTAAGGCGCTGAGGGTGTAGTAAAACTGATCGGTATGGGTTCTGCCGACCATATCGGAGCTTGCCGCCAGTTGGTGTTTCAGTTGTTTTCTGGTGAGTAATAAGGTGCTTAGGCTTGCTATGGCGAGAAAAGTAATAAACGGCCACTTGACTAAGGTCTTTAATGAATCGTTAATGACGCTGATCCAATTAAAAGGCGATAACAGCCATAAACTTGAGCGATACATATTGGCTAAGTAATCGCCATTGATAGGTTCTGAGCTAGGCACCCATAACAAACGCTCATCTAAAAAAGCGGAAAATTTGCCCGCTTGTATCACCATTTGCTGGCGGGCAAAATCAAAATCCCCCAAGGTACGCAAATAGGTGCTATCGGCAATGGACAATTTATTGAGCAAGTCTTTTTGGGTATTCATTAATACCCGCAACTCCGCTTGTACCCGCATCCGTTCTTGTTCTGGCAGCGTTTGATCGACCATCAACACCATCTTCTCATGCAAAACGGTGTTTATATCAACCAATTTCTTTAGGTTATCTTCAACTTTAAACTGCTCTAAGCTGGTCAGTGCGGTTTCATTTTGGATGGTTTCGGAAAGCTCAATCAATTCGGTTGGGGTCACGAGATTACGGCGTTGTTCCCGTAATATTTTGCCTAGTGCCGGACTTAATCCAGCCAAGCCAATCTTTTTTTCTGCACTTTTAAAATCGTTGTCGATTTCTGCCGCTTTGGCATCAAACTTTATTTTTTGCTCGTTGTAGCTGTCAATTTTGCCAGTAATTTGCTGTAGGTCTTTGCTGTACTGGATATTTTCTTTAGTGATTTCTTGAATGGCAGGATGCTTGCCTGACAATTCATTTTCGGTTTGCGCCAAGGCGTCTTGGGCATCTTTGGCTTGCTGTTGTTTTCTATCTGCCAAGCTGTTTTCGATGGCAGCAACAACTGGCGTAAATCCTGCTTTTTGAATATCCAGCAATTGATACTGGGTTTTGATTAATTCCACCCGCGAAGGATTGCTAATGCTTTCAATATCCAGCATTTTTAATTCTACCGTGCGGACATCCATTAAGGTTTTTAAATACAGTTGCTCGGCTTCCGCTTCCAGCGTTAGGGATGAACCCGTTGTTGGCATTGCTAATTTTTTTTGGCTAGCATCTATATCTTGTAATGCAGTCGCCATTTCTTGGCGAATCAGCTGCGGACGGTTGTTTTGTAACGCTAACTCATTTTCGAGTTTTTTTAGTTGCTCGTCTAAGTTGCTGATTTTTTCTTTTTCAATAATTAAACGCTGCTCCAATTCTTCTGTTGCTATTACAGAAAAATCTTCCAGTTTTTGTTTGTCTAATTTGGGTTGCGTCAGCTCGATTTCTTTTTGCAGCCTTTTCGTTTGTTCTGGCGCTTGTTTTATGGCTTGCTTGAAAGCAGCGATACGTCCATTGAAGGCTTCAATATTGTTTAGATTATTTTGGGCGGATTGATAGAGTTTGATGATTTTGGATTTGGCAGCTTCATCCAAACCTTGGCGTGTACTGATACTGTCAATTTTTACCTGTAAGCTAGCTTTGCTAATCACCAGAGAAGCGATGGCATCTTTTGTTATGTTCGGCTTTTCAGTCTTAGCCCAAGCCGTCGCCAACGGAAAAATCCCAAACAACAGCAGCAGTACCAGTAATTTTTTTGACCAATCAAAACAAAGTGGTAAATAGTTTAATTTCATTAACAATAACGATGGGATAGCAAGCGATTATAATATTTTAGATTACCTCATTAACTACAGGAACAGCAATGAAGGCATTTGTAAGAGTTTTTATCAGCGTAGCATTTATCGGCTTCTCGGCTTGTTCAACACAGCAACTGCCGAAAGATACCACGGTAGCGCCGATACCAGAAAAAAAACCAGTAACATCGCAAAATAACAAGGAGTTGGATACCAGTAAAAAGCCACCGATGACAATTAGCAAAGATGGCAAGACTTTAAATTTGGTGCGGGTTATGGATGGTGGTGTTTGTAAAGATAGCCAAGAAGGCGTTAAAGGGACATTTTTGGTTTACGCGAACGCGGAAGATATTGAGCGGATTAAACGGGCGCAAGGCGCTAAAATTTTTGCCACATTTGAAACCAAAATCCAGTCGCTAGCAGAAACAGGGTTACTGGATGCAATCAATAATACCAATTTGGCTGCAAATCCATTTTCATTAGGTGCTGATGAAGCGAAGGAAAATATGGTGCGCGATTTAAACCGTAATTTCCGTTTGGCAGTAGCCAATTCAATTAAGAAATTTGAAGTCGATACCAGTTTAGCAATCGATGTGGACACCTATCCGCCATCTTTAGAGTTCTTTCAACAAGGCTGCCAGATTCAAGCGGAAGGGAATTAGATTTTTTCAATTACCGGGCAAGTCAATAGCTGCTTTAAGGTAGAGCAGCTATCTAAATTTTTTGGGGGTTATATATTGGGGGAATTTATTTAATTACAGAAATTAAATAACAAATCTTTTTAACACGTCATCTCTAACAAAAACTGGGGTTTCAAAATTACACTCAGCTTCTCTCAAAACATTTTTGATCGTGTAAATATTGCCTTTTTTATCTGTCACCATATTAGCCAAGTCAATAATTCTCTCAGGTACTGGGTTATTATCTTCATCAAATATAATCATAACTTTAGGGCGCAATTTGACTTTTTCATTAACTTCAACAACCATCCCAATTGCACCATTAGTCATAACAACCACACAACCAGGTGGATAAATACCTAAACTCTCAATAAATTTGGTCACTAGATGCCTATCCAATATTGTTCCTGTCATATTGGTCATTATCTGTGTAGCTTCCAAGTGATTTTTATTTTTATGCTCAAATCGGTTTTTTGTGAGGCTGTCGTAGGTATCAACAACAGAAATAATTTTCGCAAAATCAGAAATGGCGGATTGTTTTAATTGTCTTGGTTGGCCTGTACCATCTAAATGTTCATGATGAACTAAAGCGACTTCTAATACACTTGAATGAATGTTTTCACTCGATTTCAATAATTCGTATCCCAAAGTTGAGTGAGAATTTAAAGTTCTCCTCTGGCTTTCAGTCAATTGATCTTCATTTTTGTTTAAAATTTCTGATGGTATCAACATATTACCAATATCATGTAACATGCCACAAACACCTAAATTAACTATTACTTCATTAGGTAAATTTAAGTGCCTACCCAATACAATAGATAAAATGCTGACATTTATACTATGCTGAACAGTATGCTCATCCTTATTATTTAAATGCATCATCCATAACATGGCATCCGGTGAATGCAATACGCTATTTACACAATCCGATACAGCTTTTTTAGCTAGCCAGCCATCAATAGATCCTCCTTTTTGAGCTGTCTTCATAAAAGCCGAAACTAACATCTCAGAATTTTTATAAGCTTTTTCCGCCTTAACAATTTCGTTTTCAAATGTGCTAAGTTTTTTTGGTGGCTCAGTACTAAAATTACCTAAAATTTTTCCACCACCGGTAGATTGGTTTTTATTAGCATAACTAATAGAAGGATGATGCCGAGACTTGGTTTTTGTTACGTCGATATAAACATAATCGCAAATATTTTTTACAGCTTGTATCTGCGCTTGCGTTGTTAATTCAAACCCTTGAAATAAAAACGGGGTATCTAACCATGACCTATCCAATTCAACAATATACATACCTATTAAGAGTTGGCTTACAGGTATGTAAAGTTTTTCAGATACAGAAAAATTATCCGAATTCGAATTTTTGAGGTTATTTTTGTCTTTGAATGAGAGTAATTTTTTAATAAACATCGCTCTTCTTTCCCCGTATAAGTTTGTGTGGTTAAAACCATACAAATATTTCAAAATTATTAACGCCAAAATTAACATATTTTTCAATTTTTTAAAAGAAAATACATTTTTTGCATAGTAAAACCCAAATTTTACTTAAAAATAGCTACCTAATTTAATCCACAAAAAAACTAAAAATCAAAATTTAACAGTAATTCAAGTAGACAACCAAAAAATCTCTTCACAACCCCAATGCTCGTCACAAAAATTACTTGAAAAATGCCATACAAACCAAAACATTCTAAATATGAAATCTCAATACCCCCAAAAATAGAGCTGATTTTTATTGGTATCTGTAAGATAATATAGGGTTTATTATAAAAATAATTACCAAGGTAAATAAAAATATGGAGAAGCAGCATAGTTTTACGCGCGAGGAACTTTTAATGTCCGGCAGAGGAGAGCTCTACGGCCCTAAAAACGCGCAATTGCCATTACCCAATATGCTCATGATGGATCGTATTACCCTAATTACCGACGAAGGTGGGTTATATGGTAAGGGTGAAATTATTGCTGAGCTGGATATTACCCCTGACTTGTGGTTCTTCGCTTGCCACTTTCAAGGTGATCCGGTTATGCCTGGCTGCTTAGGTTTGGATGCCATGTGGCAGCTGGTTGGTTTTTATTTATGTTGGCTAGGCGGACCAGGCAAAGGCCGCGCATTAGGCGTTGGTGAAGTCAAATTTACTGGTCAAGTTTTACCCACTGCCAAAAAAGTCATATACCGTATCCAATTAAAACGAGTAATCATGCGTAAATTGGTTATGGGCATTGCCGACGCCACGATGGAAGTCGACGGTAAAGTTATTTATGAAGCAACCGATTTACGGGTTGGATTATTTACTTCTACAGAAGATTTCTAGGTACATATATGAAAAGAGTCGTAGTTACTGGTTTAGGTATTGTTTCCAGCATTGGCAATAATCAAGCTGAAGTTATTGAATCATTACGGGAAGGCCGATCTGGCATTGTTTTCGCAGACACCTATAAAGAACTAGGTTTCCGCAGCCAAGTTCATGGCGCAATTAACATCGATTTAGACGCGGTAATTGACCGAAAAATCAAACGCTTTATGGGCGATGGCGCTGCTTTTAATTACATCGCCATGCAACAGGCCATAGACGACGCTGGCTTAGAAGAATCCGACATATCCGACTTTAGGACTGGCTTAGTGATGGGCTCAGGTGGCCCGTCCACCTCCAACTTGGTAGAAGCAGCCGATATTCTCAGAGAAAAAGGCGTGAAACAAGTCGGCCCTTATCGTGTGCCGAGAGCCATGTCCAGCACCAACACCGCTTGTTTGGCGACACCTTTCAAAATCAAAGGCGTCAATTACTCCATAACATCCGCCTGTGCCACCAGCGCACACTGTATCGGACATGCGATGGAGCTCATCCAAATGGGCAAACAAGATATAGTCTTTGCAGGCGGCGGCGAAGAAGTCCACTGGACTATGTCAGTGTTATTCGATGCCATGGGAGCCATGTCATCCAAATACAACGACACCCCTACCACCGCATCACGTCCTTACGATGCCACCCGTGACGGCTTTGTTATTTCTGGCGGCGGCGGTGTTTTGGTTATTGAAGAACTGGAACATGCCAAAGCCCGTGGCGCAAAAATTTATGCCGAATTGACAGGCTATGGCGCAACCTCCGATGGTTACGACATGGTACAGCCATCTGGTGAAGGCGCAGTACGCTGCATGCAACAAGCGATGGCAACTGTCCACGACAAAATCGATTACATCAACGCCCACGGTACAGGCACGCCAGTTGGCGACACCAAAGAACTCGGCGCATTAAAAACCGTTTTTGCCGATACCGACATGCCGTGGATTAGCTCGACCAAATCGCTCACAGGCCACGCACTCGGTGCAGCAGGTGTTAACGAAGCCATTTATTCAATACTAATGATGTCTGAAAACTTCTTAAGCGCCTCAGCCAACATTACCGAAATTGATCCATTAGCAGAAAACCTGCCTATCGTCCGCGAACGCCAAGACAACATTCGTTTAAACACCGTCATGTCCAATAGCTTCGGCTTTGGCGGCACTAACGCCACATTAATATTCCAACGCTACAACGGCTAAAGCCCTTAAAGCCTTATTCAGGAGCGGCAAAAACCGCTCCTGCCCTCCCCTTTCAACACAGACTTGCCCATGTCGGATTTAAGCCAAAAATCCAGAACCCAATTTAATAAACTGCAAAAACGCCTACGCCATTATGTTGGCGACGCTATCGCCGATTACAACATGATCGAAGAAGGCGATAAAGTCATGGTATGCCTATCCGGCGGCAAAGACTCCTACACCTTATTAGATGTACTGGTAAATTTACAAAAAACCGCGCCCGTCAATTTTGAATTGCTCGCCGTCAACCTAGACCAAAAGCAACCCGGATTTCCTGAGCATGTCCTGCCTGCTTATCTTGAATCCATCGGCGTGCCTTACCACATCATAGAAAAAGACACCTACAGCGTTGTCAAACGGGTAATCCCTGAAGGCCAAACCACCTGCGGATTATGTTCACGCTTACGCCGTGGCACTTTGTATGGCTTTGCCGAAGCCAACAACATCACCAAAATCGCCTTAGGCCATCACCGTGACGACATACTGGAAACCTTTTTCCTGAATATTTTTTATGGTGGCAAATTAAAAGCCATGCCGCCAAAACTGCTCAGTGATGACAAAAAAAACATCATCATCCGCCCGCTTGCTTACTGCCGCGAAAAAGACATCGCCCGTTTTGCCGCATTTAAAGACTTCCCCATCATTCCCTGCAACCTTTGCGGCTCGCAAGAAAACCTGCAACGGCAAGCCATGAAAATGATGTTAAAAACTTGGGATAAACAATTCCCCGGACGGCTAGAAACCATTTTCACCAGCTTAAAAAACGTTGCCCCATCGCAACTGGCAGACAGCAACTTATTTGACTTCATCAGCTTACAAGTTAACCGTGAAAGCAGCTCAGAACCACCAAGCACGCCGATTTGGACACCTGATTTAGCGATATTAGCCCAATAAAAGCCGCTATTTCACCAAGCTGATGGAACAGGCAATAACTCACACACGTCCAAAGCGCACTATCCAACCAACTAGGAGATTACCCATGAAAAATTATCTTTGGTGTTTTTGCCTGCTTTTGTCCGCGTGTTCAAACTTGCCGTCTGCAATTGAAGATGCCCCACTCTACAATCTTGGCTATCAAGAAGCCTTAACCAGCACCGCCAACTTCAAAAACGCGCCTGTCCGTTGGGGCGGCGTGATTGTTGAAGTTGAAAATGAACAAAACGCCAGCTATTTACAGGTTTTATTCTACCCACTGAGCAGTTTCGGCAGACCACAAATTGACGAAGCCAACCAAGGCCGATTCGTCATAAAAAGCACAGAATTCCTTGATCCCGCCATCTACACCAAAAACACCTCGATTACCGTCGCGGGCACCTTAGCGGGTGATATTGAACGCACCATCGGCAAAAAAACCTTACGGCTGCCGTTAATAACCCCAAGCCACCCTATCCACTTATGGCCTACCCAATTGGAAAGCCAATACAACCGAGGCAGCATCGGTTTTGGTTACGGCGTCAACAGCTTTGGTGTTTACCCTTACATGTACCAACCCTACTACCGCCCCTTTATGGGCTATCCAAGAGGCTGGTAATGTAGATAGGTAGGATGGGCTGACGACAGGAAGCCCATCACTGCATGGTTAAAATTAATTATGCTGAGTCGCTATCGCGACAGTTTTTCTAATCGGGTTCTCGCACCCGAAGGCGAGCTACTTTCTTTTGCGCCGCCAAAAGAAAGTAGCCAAAGAAAAGGCGGCCCGGTCGCCGCTCATGTCTTGCGCTCC
>CAIYRS010000058.1 GCA_903928685.1 uncultured Methylococcaceae bacterium | reverse complement strand
TGCCGGGTAAAAAATCTTTTATACGTTCCCATTGGTCATCCCTTAAAACAGTTCGATCCATGATTTTTCCAAGGCAAATGGATATTAGAACACATCAATAGGGCTTATTTGTTTAGAATTGGTTGAGAACGCTCCCTAGCTACAGCTTTGGCAAAACAGCATCAGAGTGGCGAATAATAAACGCATGAATAGTCCTATTGTTTGTTGGCAAGTAGTTTTGCCTTTTTGTTAAAAGCCTAGCTTACAATACCGGGCAAACAACGAAAAATTCCTCTGTAGCGATTTTATCTGGCTGAATAAATCCCACTTACTTGGCTATTTTTGTCGCTAATTGACAGCGATAAACGCCTGCCCATCTTTAACGCCACATTTCAGTAAATATTTTTGGCCTGCTTGTAACATCAGCGTTTTTTTGGGCCTTTCGCTGGAAAAACCTTTAAAGCAATACACTTGCACTTCATATTCGCCTGGCAAAACATTAATTTCGCTGGGGTAGTCGGTAAAACCTGGCAAACCGAAATCTTTCTGCTCCCTTAAGCCGTTGGCTGTAATCTTGGCATAACCAGTAATGGTGGCGTGGTATTCATCTGCTAAGGGATTTTCTACATAACTTTGGAGTACGGCAATATCCGTTACCGCCAAACGGTCTCCCGCATATTGTTGGCTTGGTGTCATAAAGCCACATGCACAAAGCATGGATGTGGCAATGATTGTCATAACATTCTTCATTGATTAACCTTGTATTTGCCTAACGTAACGTGATCGTTAGAGCGGTGAATAAATCAGAGCAAACGCATAGCGTTTGTCAGCTCTAATGTTTTGGGCATATCCCTAAATTGTTTTTGGATAACAACGCAACAAGGCAATAATCCATTGCTGGCTATTGATGGTTTTAGCTTATGGCAGAGGATTTAAGCAATTAATGCTTTAAACACATTAATGATTGTTTGGCTTTTGGAGACGGGGAATTTGAAGTGCGGACTTACTGGCTGCTTGCTTGCAAATGTCTGGCGATAGGATATGCAATTCTGGCGTGGGTAGCCTTACATATCCTATCAATCTAACTTATAAAGCTTTGTAAAGTTCCAAGGCTTTGTTCAATTCAGCAGCCGCTTGTTTTGCATCGCCAGAATTAGAAAGCACTTGGCTTTGAACTACGCTGCCGTTGGCTTGTTTTACGACGTCGTCATGGCCTGTGATGCCTTCAGAAGCAGTACGGGCAGCTTTTAAATGTAAACGCGCTGAAGAGAAATCGCTGTGGTTTACATCAATTAAAGCTTTTTCAAGATGGGCAACAGTTTCTGCAACAGGAGAAGAGGCTTTAGCCGCTTCTTCAGCACTTGCAAGCGTGCTTACTGCACCAAAAGCTAACGCCATCATGCAGGTTAAAGCGGTTTTTTTGAAGATATTCATGTAATAAAAAGCCTTTTCTGTATTTATCGGATAAGTTTTGGAAATGTTTCAGCATAACAGCTGCTTTCCGCCGACCATCATATCGGATTAATAAGTGCTGGGTATGACAGTTTTGGCTTTATTGGGGATTTATTTAAAAACAGCCATAGGATGTGCTGTACCCCAAGGGCATAAAAGGTACGAAGCGCATCTGTCGAGTGTTTACGCGATTGATGCGCCTCCTGTCGTCGGCACATCCTATATTTTCCTAATCTGTTTTGATTCTCTAAAAACAGCTACCGTAATCCATAAGTATTTCTTCGCAATCAAAAAACAGCCGGGCGTAATTGCAACGGATGAGCAGTTTTAAGGCGTATTCAAACACCACGCTGAGGGTGCAGAGTCTGGCGAGGGCGTGCCAGAGACGGCTATGGCTTGCTACTGCGCTGCGCCAAACGCTGGTTAGCCACCAGATGATGGGGACAATAAAGGCAAAGTGGATTTCATCCCAGCTGGAGACGGTTATTAAGCCTGTTTTTGCGAGCGTGTCGGTTGCGTAAAGGCCGACGTTTATCAGTAAAAAAAACGGCAGGAAGACCCAAAGCAAGCTGGCGTTACCTGTCCACGCTGCAAATAAAAAATTGTCTTGTGGTATTGGCGGCGTATTTTGCCCGTCGCTTGGGGCGGTAATGACTAACACCACCAATAGGCCAAGGGTAATAATCAGTAATTCCAAAGGTGTGGCGTAGCCAATTTGGCTAAAAAATAGCGGTAATGAGTAGATGAACATGGTGTATCCCCATAATGTAAGGCTTTAGTTTTTCTTGAACTTTACCACTTTGTTTAGTGGATTTAGGTTGATTTCATCAATCAGCATTTGCGGTCTGCTGGCTAAGACGTAAGCAACTGCGTCGGCAACATCGTCGGCTATTAAATAGTTGCTGGCATCATCGCCGGGCGCAAATGTTAAGCGATCAAAAAACTCGGTTTTCACCATGCCGGGGTTTATTAGGCAAACCCGCACTTGGCTGCTGGCGCATTCTTCCCGCAAGGCTTGGGTAAAGCCCCGTAAGGCAAATTTGCTGGCGCAGTACATCGCGCCTTTGCGGCTGCCTTTTAGGGCGGCTTCGGAGCCGATATAAATCAAGTCGCTGTGTGGTTTGCGTTTTAAGGCGGGCAATAAGGCGCGGGTCAGCATGGCTTGGCTGGTGAAATTGACGGTGAGCAAATCTGCCATTTGTTGGTAAGAAAATTCTTCCAACGAACCAAACTGGCCTTTGCCTGCTGAAAAAATCACGGTATCCAAGTCTGGAAATTGTGCTTGTAGGGCTTGGGCTTGTTGGGGGATGGCGGCTAAATCGCTGAAATCCCATTGCCAAGGATGGAAGCCCGCTACGGTTTGGCTAAATTTGCTGGCTTGCCGCGATACGCCAATCACTTGATGGCCTAAGTGCAGCAGTTGTTTGGCGATGGCGCGGCCTATGCCGGAGCTGGCGCCAGTGACGAGTACGGTACGGTTTACACGCTGCATGGAAAAAATTTGCTGTTGGGTATGTAGTGGCTGAGTTGTTCGCTGCAATAGCCCAGCATTTCTTGCTCTAAGGCTTTTGGGTAAGAGGTCATACCTTGCTGTTGCTCAGTGGGGCTGGCGAATAACTTTTCATCGGGATAGAGGTTATGGATTTTTTTGAAAAAACCGTCTGGCAAGCGAAATACACCGAGGCTTACCGAGTGCAGCAGTGCCGGGTCAATCAGCGCAAACACTTGCTCGAACAGGCGTTGGTATTGTTGCTGATAACCTGTTTGGTAGATGAGTGGGTCAAAGCGCAGGCCGATTTGCCAGCCATGTGCTTGGCATTTGCTTAATGCTGCTAAGCGTCGCTGCAAAGATGGCGCTTTGGCTTCCACTTTGCTGGCGATTTCTTCTGGCGATAAGCTGAAGGCCAACACACCGCGCGGCAATGGCTCTCGATTTAATAAGCTCCGCACTTGGGTGCTTTTGGTGCGTAATTCCAGCCAAGCGTTGGGTAAATCGGCAAAAAATGGCAAAAAATTGTCAGCAAATGCCGTAACTGGCTCTAGGGCTAAGCTGTCGCAATCGTAGCCGGAAAAAAAATGTACGGGTTCGTTAGGTGTTTCGCGGCATATACGGCGAATATCGTCTTGAAAGCCTTCGTAATTGACGAACAAAACGTAATGGGCAGATTGGTACATACCTTGCAAGAAACAATAGCGGCAATCGTACAAGCAATTGAGCACATGGGAAAAATAGTAATTGTGGCTTGCACCTATACCGTAGCCTTGCGGCGCTGGCAGGACAAAATTGCGATATTTTTCTGCCAAAATCAGCGCGGGCTTTTGTTTTTGCAGCCGGAAATTTTGTGCTTTTGGGTTGAACACTTCGCCATAACGCTGACAAGGGATTTGCCTTGCTGCTGGGAATCGCGCCAAAATTTCCCGCACCCGAGGATGGTCTTGGACGGCGGCTTCTATATAAATAGTATCAATCATGGCGTAGTTGGTAGGGATTTTGCTGCATTTTATTGGAAAAGCCTTGTGGTTTATCGTGCTAAGAATATATTGCGGTAGAATACCCGCATCCATTAAATAGATGAATACACAATGAAAGCACAAAAAATAGGTTTTATCGGTGGCGGCAATATGGCCTCCAGTTTAATCAGCGGATTGATTGCCAGCGGACATGCTCCAGAATTGCTTTGGGTATCTGACATTAACCCGCAAGCCCTTGAATCTTTAGCCGCTAATCTTGGTGTACAAACCACCAGTGACAATCTTGAATTGGCGGCAGCGGTTGATGTTTTGGTGTTGGCGGTAAAACCGCAAGGCTTAAAAGCGGTGGCGGAAAATTTAGCGGCAACCATCCAACAACGGCAACCGTTGGTGGTGTCCATCGCCGCTGGCATCAGCCAAACCAGTCTAGCTAAATGGCTGGGAGCAGATACCGCTATTGTACGCTGTATGCCGAATACCCCGGCTTTGGTACTCACGGGCGCAACGGGCTTGCACGCCAACAGCCAAGTCAGCGACGAACAGCGCGATTTGGCGGAAAACATTATGCGTTCGGTAGGCATCGCCCTTTGGGTGAGCGATGAAGCCGATTTGGACATTGTTACTGCCGTTTCTGGCAGTGGCCCGGCGTATTATTTCCTACTGATGGAAGCGATGGAGAAAACCGCCCAAGCGATGGGGTTGGATGAGCGTACTGCGCGTCTATTGGTGCAACAAACTGCCTTAGGCGCGGCAAAGATTGCCTTAGAATCGGAAGAGTCGCCGCAGCAATTACGGCAACGGGTGACTTCACCAGGCGGTACGACTGAACAGGCCATCGCCACTTTTGAACAAGGCGGCTTTGCGGCGCTGGTTGACCAAGCTTTACAGGCCGCCCGCAACCGCTCTATTGAATTATCCAAAGCCATGGAGAACAGCTAATGGATGCCAGTTATCTGACCAACCCGATTGTTTTAATCATTGATACTTTAGGCTCATTGTATATTTTGGCGGTACTGCTACGGTTTTTGTTGCAATGGTGCGGCGCGCCATTTTATAACCCCATCTCGCAATTTTTGGTAAACGCCACGCATCCGCCACTGCGTTTTTTGCGCCGTTATATCCCGCCGATTGGCAAAATTGACACGTCTTCGTTAGTGTTGATATTCGTGTTGCAGATGTTGGTTAATTTTTCCATTTTCATGCTGCAAGGCTACCCGCTTAACATTGCGTTTTTAACCATTCAGTCTATCAATGACTTGGTGTCATTATTGATTAACATCTTTATTTTTTCGGTATTTGCCAGATCAATACTCAGCTGGGCTAATCCAGGTGCGTTTATTGCGGCTTCAGCCATTTTAGTAAGTTTGACTGAGCCATTATTATCTATGGCTCGCCGGATTATTCCGGATTTTGGCGGCATTGATTTGTCGCCGTTAGTGGTACTGTTGTTTTTGCAACTGGCAAAGATGGTGATTTTGCCGCCGTTGCTGCAATTGGCTAGCTTGATCGGCTAATGTTTTGTTTTCGGCAAGTCGGCGGGTATTGCCGCTTGCCTTCCCCTTCCCATCTGTCACTTTAAATTGATTGTCTTATGAAAGCTGGAATTCCTTCAAAACTTATCGCCCTTACTTGTTTTATTTACTTAGCAACTGGGCAATTATCGATAGCCCGAACACTTTATAAGCTAGAAGATAAACAAGGCCAGACGACTTACACCGACCAAATTGCGCCAGAAAAAGCCGAGTTAAATCATGAGATAGTAAATTCCAAGGGACGCACTATTGAAACCGCTAAAGAAGAGCCAACCAAGAGCCCTGAACAATTGCAATTGGAACGGCGGCTGGAAGAATTGCGGAAGGAAGAGGCCAAGCTGATTAATAAGCAAAAAATCCATGATGATGCGTTGTTAGGGACTTACCACACCAAAGGCGAAATAGTTGCGGCACTCAATAACCGTATGGAAGAATTTGAAAGCCAAACGCGTAGTTTAGGAGACTCCCTGAAAAACACCCGCGAAGAACTCAAAGAATATTTTAAATCGGCGGCGAATTTTGAAAAAAATGCCCAAAAAATCCCGAAAGTGGTTTTGGACAATATAAAAGCCAGCCAGTTAGAAATTGAATCCTTAAAAAGCAGTATTATTTCCAATCAAGAAAAACAGCGCGTGTCTAAAGAAGAATTTAAATCGGATATTCAGCGCTATGACTTTTTGATGCAAATCGCAAAAAAGCAACACGAAACCATATCAATTCCTAGTATTCAAGAGGCTAATTCTTTGGGTTTATTTTATTGCGACAACGATCATCAATGCGCGAAAGCGTGGATTATTGCCCGCGATTTCATTAATAAATATTCAACCACGCCAGCTGATATTTTTAACGACAAACTGATTATGAATCGACCGCCAACCAAAGAAAACGACATAAGCCTGTCGTTATCTCGGATTGCTGTCACTGGAAGCGATTATTTACTGTTTTTGGATGTGCTTTGCCATAATTCAGCAGAGGGAAAAGCCTTCTGTGAGAGCGACAAGGTTAAGGCCATACGGCCTGCATTCAGACCGTATGTCAATGAGGTTTTATCGGGGACGCGGTAACAATAGAGTACCAACCCCTTGGTCGGTAAACAATTCCAGCAGAACCGCATGATTAACCCGACCATCAATAATATGGACGCTATTGACGCCGCCTTTTAAGGCATCGGTTGCACAACGGGTTTTAGGGATCATACCGCCAGAAATGGTGCCGTCAGCAATCAAGCCATCAATATCTTGTACCGATAAGCCTGTTAACAACTGCCCTTGTTTGTCCAAGATGCCTGCGGTATTGGTCAGTAAAATCAACTTCTCTGCGCGTAATACCTCAGCAACCTTGCCAGCGACCAAATCGGCATTAATGTTGTAAGAGTGGCCATCTTCGCCTACGCCGATGGGCGCAATCACCGGAATAAAATCACTACGGCCGAGCATATCAACCACTGATGGGTCGATGCTGCTGACTTCGCCAACATGTCCTAAATCAATAATTTCGGAAGCTTCATCATCTATCGGTGAAGATTTCATAGTGATTTTTTTGGCACGGATCAAATCGCCATCCTTACCTGTCAAGCCAACCGCCTTACCACCGCTGCGGTTAATTAAATTGACGATTTCTTTATTAACCAAACCGCCCAAAACCATTTCCACAACATCCATGGTTTCGCTATCAGTTACCCGCATTCCATTGACGAAATCGGAGGTTTTCCCTAGCTTTACCAGCAACTCGCCAATTTGCGGGCCACCACCGTGAACAACAATAGGATTAATGCCAACCAGTTTCATCAAGACAATATCTCTAGCAAAACTATGCTTTAACGCCTCATCTACCATAGCATTGCCGCCAAACTTAACGACCACGGTTTTACCTTTAAAACGCTGTATATACGGCAGGGCTTCAATTAAAACACTGGCAATATCGTGGGCGGTTTTTTCTTTAATCATTGTGCGAATTCCATTAATCAATTTTTAATACGGTTTTAACTATTTGTTATTTCTATCAAAACATATCTAAATCAAAGTCATCATCACTGACATTCAGAGTAAAATCATCAGCTTGTGGTTTCTGCGGCCTTTCCGCGGTATCACCATGATCCAAAACGCGTTTGAACTGCATAAGATTTGAAAATAAAGCACTCATTTCATTGAGCTTAAACGGATAGTTACCGCCTTGTAAGGAATGCGTCATTAAATCTTTAAAGGCTTTCATCAAGTTTTGCAAATCACCTGAAAGCAAATTTGACATATAGCGGAACCCCGAAAAACACGCCAATAGGGCAAAAAAGACGGGCAATAAAATACAAGCAACAACGCTAAAATCAATATCAATATCTTGTTCAAGCTTTTGATATTGGATAACCCAACCAGTACCAGGAACATTAACACCCTGGCCATTTGATTCATCAACCGCCATCGCGCCACCAGTTGATGCCAATAACACCGGCCCTTGCATCAAGCCTACCGATACACCTTGATTTGCACTTGCCAAGACAATTTTATTCAGAAACTCATAGGGGAAAGCGGCAAGGATTACACCAATGGTTTTACCATTTAAGGTGATTTTTCTGGTTATCGCCAAGTGGCGGTCGTTTTTCTCGCCTTGCACACTGGGGAATTGTTGGGTTGTTAGGGTTTCACGAACCATATCCAAATCGGCAAATCCAATTTGTGTAGGGCTTATATCCAATTCGCCAATTTCAGGTAAAAACAGACTTACTTTTTTTACGCCGGGCAAGTATTTCTCTAACATCCTAGACGTTGTATTTAAAGCCACGGAGTTGCCTGTGACAACAGCGGTCAACACTTCCGGATCTTGAACCATTTTGTCCAAAGTGCGGTTAATTTGCTCAATATTGCCGGAAACTACCAGCGCTGTACCTTTGGCAATCGCTGCTGCCGCCTCTTGTTGCGCGTTGGAAACGTCTGCACTAGTCAGCAATTTTACGCCAACACCGACAAATAAAATCAATACAACAACAAAACCTGCAAGCCAAGAAAATAGCTTTACCATACCTAACTCTCCTAAAGAAAAATGCTTAAAGCCTTCCGCTATGTCCAAAACCACCTTCGCCACGGTGGCTTTGGTCAAAATCGGCTACTTGCTCCAATGCCACTTGCAGCACCGGAACAAACACCATTTGTGCAAGCCGTTCACCTATTTGAATGGTAAAGGCGCTATCGCCGCGATTCCAGCAAGAGACAAACAATTGCCCTTGGTAATCGGAGTCAATCAAACCTACCAGATTGCCTAAAACAATACCATGTTTATGGCCTAATCCAGAACGTGGCAAAATCACTGCCGCAAGGCCGGGGTCATTGATATGAATGGCAAGCCCGGTTGGTATCAACAGGGTTTGCCCAGGATGAATAACGGTTGCTTCTTCTACACAAGCCCTTAAATCCAGTCCCGCTGACCCAGGTGTAGCATATTCCGGCAAAGGAATCTCATGCCCTAATCGGGCATCAAGTACTTTAAATTGTATTTTTTTCATGGAATCTCTGGGCAATTAACGCGAGTAATTGTTGTGCTAAGTCGGTTTTAGCCATCATCGGTAAGGATTTTTGCTGGTCTTGCCAAAATACCTGTAAGGCATTTTCATGGCTATCGAAGCCGCCTTCTGCTTGGCCTACCCAATTGGCGGCAATCATATCGAGGTTTTTTGCTGCTAATTTATGTTTGGCGTAAGCTTCCAAGTCATGGGTTTCTGCGGCAAATCCAACGGTGAACGGAGGATGCGGAAGATTGGCGACGCTAGCCAAAATGTCTGGGGTTTTCTGCAAGTTTATTGCGATTTGTGCCCCCTGCTTTTTGATTTTTCCGGCTTGCACCTGCATCGGGCTATAGTCAGCCACTGCCGCCGCACCAATAAAAACAGCTTGGTTGCTGATATTTGCCATCACGGCTTCATACATCTGTGCAGCGCTTTCAATCTGAATGCACAAAACTTTGTCAGGCACTGCCAATTGCACCGGGCCTGAAATCAAAGTGACTTCCGCACCAGCCAAAGCAGCCGCTTGCGCCAAGGCGTAACCCATTTTCCCAGAGCTGCGGTTGGTAATATAGCGCACCGGATCTAAGGCTTCCCTTGTCGGCCCTGCGGTGATTAAGATTTTTAGACCTGCCAACAGCGGATTGCTATAGCCAATGATAGCGTCAACGATAGCTTCCGGCTCAGTCATCCTGCCAAAACCCGTTTCACCACACGCTTGGCTACCTGCTTCTGGGCCTATCATAACCACGCCATGGCGTTGCAGCTTTTGGATGTTTTCTTGGGTAACGGCTTTGTTCCACATCGCTTGGTTCATAGCTGGCACGATATAAACAGGGCAATTAGCCGCCAAATATAAAGTCGACAACAAATCATCAGCCAAACCGTGGCTGCACTTAGCGATGCAATTGGCGGTTGCTGGCGCAATCAGCAAAATATCTGCCCAACGCGCCAAACTGATATGCCCCATGGCATTTTCCACTTCTGCGTTGAGCAATTCATGATGCACAGGATGCCCTGAAAGTGCTTGAAACGTCAGCGGACTGACAAATTGGGTGGCGGAGTCGGTCATGACCACGCGGACATCAAAGCCTTGTTTGACTAGCAAACGAACCAATTCGGCTGATTTGTATACGGCAATACCGCCACTTACACCTAATAAAATGCGCTTATTAATATGCTTTTCCTAAAAATAGTTGCCCGTCCGTATTATGGCAAGTCCAGACAATTTGTACTATGCTTAAATTGTTTCTGTCACCACGAAGGTTTTTATGGCAATTAAAGATTGGCCTGCAGAAGAACGCCCTAGAGAAAAATTATTGCAACGCGGCGCAAATGCCTTAACCGATGCCGAACTGTTAGCAATTTTCTTGCGTACTGGCACCCAAGGCAAATCGGCAGTGGATTTAGCCCGCGAATTGTTAAACCAATTTGGCTCTTTGCAGGCTTTATTAGATGCCGATGTCCAACAATTTTGCCTAGGCAATGGCTTAGGTACAGCCAAATATACCCAACTACAAGCCGTTCTGGAAATGGCTAGACGGCATTTTCAAGAAATACTGCAACGCGGTAGCGTACTTTCCAGCCCAGATGTCACCCGTGCTTATTTGAGCGCGCAATTGAGAGGCTACAGTTATGAGGTGTTTGCTTGTTTGTTTTTAGATAACCAACATCGGGTCATTGTCCTCGAAGAAATGTTCCGGGGTACATTAGATAGCGCAAGCGTCTATCCTCGTGAGATTGCCAAACAAGCCTTACATCATAATGCCGCGGCGGTGATTTTTGCCCATAACCACCCCTCCGGCATTTCCGAACCCAGCGTTGCCGACAAAAATATCACCCACACACTTAAACAAGCCTTAGCCTTGTTTGATATCCGGGTGTTAGACCACTTTATTATCGGCGACGGCTCACCTTTTTCTTTTGCCGAACATGGCTTGCTCTAAATTGTGACGCCTCCAAGCTCTGAGTGCTTAGTAAATAAAAATAATGCTAGGGAGCGTTCTCAACCAATTCTAAACAAATAAGCCCTATTGATGTGTTCTAATATCCATTTGCCTTGGAAAAATCATGGATCGAACTGTTTTAAGGGATGACCAATGGGAACGTATAAAAGATTTTTTACCCGGCA
>CAIYRS010000057.1 GCA_903928685.1 uncultured Methylococcaceae bacterium | reverse complement strand
TGCCGGGTAAAAAATCTTTTATACGTTCCCATTGGTCATCCCTTAAAACAGTTCGATCCATGATTTTTCCAAGGCAAATGGATATTAGAACACATCAATAGGGCTTATTTGTTTAGAATTGGTTGAGAACGCTCCCTAGTGACAACAAAAAATAAATTACAGAATATCTTATGATTTTTAATATTTGGAATAGGTAAAAAAATTTAATAATTGATCAGCTAACTTATCAGGTAAAAAACATAAAAGTTTAATAGCCAAGTTGATAGGAAATGGGAAGTTGATACAGGCCTTATTTTTAATCAGACCATTTTGAATTATTTTTGCGGCTTTTTCTGATGAAATCATCATGAATTTATTACCAGGATACACATCGCTCATATTGGATTGAACAAAACCCGGGCAAATGACGGAAACTTGAATGCCATTGTTTTTTAAACGGCTTCTTAATGCTTCCCCATAAGATTTAACAGCTGCTTTACTAGCACAATAAATTGGGGAGATTGCCATACCTCTATAAGCAGCTAAAGAACTGACAATTGCTATTTGTCCGTAATTTCGGGATTGCATAAGCGAAATTATTGGGTAAATAGTATTAAGAACACCATATAAATTAACATTTAAAACCTCGTTAATTTTTTCCCAACTCTCATTTAAATCATTTTTATTTAGTGTGCTAGCAATGCCTGCATTAGCAATTAAAAGATTGATTGGAAATTGATTGTCAAAATCAAGTAACCAAGATTTAAGCGCCTCGCCATCGGTGACATCGATAGCCGCCACATAAACATTAGCGCCTTTAGCGATACACAGTTCAGTAATAATCTCTAATTTTTTACTGTCTCTTGCGATTAAGCCAAGTGTTACATTCGGATTTGCATAAAGTTTAGCTAACGCAAAACCAATCCCCGAACTCGCTCCAGTAATAATAATATTCATAACAATACTTTATTAATCTGATTCTGATGTAAGCGTTTAATAGCTTCTGTGACGGCAGCCGCTAAGCCAGGTTTATGATAAAAAACCCCTCTTATTTGTATAGTGCCTGTTAATGCGCTAATAAAAGCATCCCTTAAGGATAAATCAGGAGCAATTGGATTTTGCCAGAATGTATTTAAAGAATTGAAGTTTGTTAAACCTTTGATGTTATAAATTGCGCTACCAAGTGTAATTAAAGGTCGGCCTAATAATAATGTCCAAATACCAACGGTACTATTGATGGTGACAACGCCGCGTGCTTTTTCAAGCAAAAGGTTTAACGCACCGCCATCAATGTAAAGTACTCGATCTGATACACCCTGTTCATTAGCAATACTACGGCAATATTTTTCCCAATTAATTAAATAAGGGTCTAATGGGTGTACTTTAACGACAAGTACGCTATCTGCTGGGGCGTGATTGGCAAATGAGCTGATGACTTCTTCGATGGCGGCTTCTAAATTTGGATATTTAGAATAAAACCGAATTTGGAAATCATTCTGCATTTGTAAAGGGAACAAAAAATAAGCCGTATTGCTTTTAATTAGTTGGTCGATAACAGCTTGGTTTTTGCTTTTATTAAAATTAGTCGCCAATAAATGTAATCCCGTACCCAAATAAACCGAGATAGGATGATAGATTTGATGGGAACGGTAAAAAGGATAAAGCACGTGTAACAAAATGCTAGATAAATGATAAGACATATCCCAAAAAACCTGGGTGATGAAATTATCTGTAAATTGCTGGGATAAATTAGGTTCGGGGATTTGCGCGGCGAGTGATTTTATTGCATCAGGATCTTTTGGAAATAATGAATTACCTGACATGCCATTGAGTTCGAGCGTAATCCAATCCGGTCTAAGATAACCAAAGTCGGTAGTGATAATTTGAATATTTCGTTGTTTGGCTGCGGCAATTGCTAATTTATGGTATTCACGTTGTTCACCAATCAAAACAATATCGGTAACTTTTTCTTTTTCTAAATAAAGATTTATGTAATTAGGCCAATTAGACAAATGTCCCCGATAATTTGAAGCGCCTTTACGTTGCCAAAATAACCAATCACCAAAACATAAGTTAATGCGTAAAACTTTGTGGCCTTTATTTTCAAGGCCATCAGCAATTTGCCTAAAAAAAGGTGAAATTGGCCCTTGTAAAAAAAGAAACACGCGTTGGGATGTATTTGACATTAAATTCAAGTAATTGATTAAGAAGTGTTGGAGACTGAGCGGATAAAAATAACAAACAAATCACGGGCGGTAGTGATTTAAATCTGTAATTCCGTATAGAACGAATTTGTCAGTTAATTTCGGAAAATTACACGTAGGTAAAATATAAGTGCGGGCAGGATGCCCGCGATCCCGCCTCTAAATCCGTAAATATGACGGCTTAAATCATAGTCATATTAGCCAAGCCAAACACCTCAATCTTGAAAATCTTTAAGGATAATTGACTGGGCTTGTATATAGTCATTTGCTTTATGGGTTTGTGCTAAATAACTGCCATCGGGTTGTAATAGCCAGGCTTGATTGTTATCTTTTAAGTAGATTTCTTGGTTTGCCAAGATTCTAGCCTGTAGTTTTTTGTTTTCTATAGGGAAACAGATTTCAACACGTTTAAACATATTGCGGTTCATTAAATCGGCGCTTGATGCGTAAACTTCTTGATTGCCGCCATTAGCGAAAATATAAATGCGGGCATGTTCTAAAAAACGACCAATAATGGCGCGGACTTCAATGTTTTCAGAGATTTTGGGAATGCCTGGTCTAAGGCAACAAATACCACGGACAATCAGCTTGATTTCCACACCCGCTTGCGATGCGCGATAAAGCGTTTGGATTAATTGTTCTTCAACAACCGCATTTACCTGAATAATAATTCTTGCAGGCTTACCCAAATTAGCAAAATGTATTTCCCGCTCAATTTTATCTAACAAACCTTTGTGCAATGAAAATGGTGATTGTAATAACTTATGTAAGCGAGAAACTTTACCAAGGCTAGTCAATTGGGCAAATACTTGCCGGACATCATCACCTAGCTCTTTGTCACAAGTAAACAGCCCATAATCGGTATATAACTGCGCGGTTTTGGGGTGATAGTTACCTGTACCTAAATGCAAATAACTGCGTAAGACATTATCTTCCCGCCGCAATACCAAACACATTTTTGCATGGGTTTTATAACCAACCACACCATAAACGACATGCACTGCCGCTTCTTGTAATTTAGACGCAAGATCGATATTGGCTTTTTCATCAAAGCGCGCGCGTAACTCAATAACCACCGTCACTTCTTTGCCAGCCTTAGCGGCACGGATCAAGGCGTTTACAATTGGTGAGTCCGCACCGGTACGGTAAAGGGTCTGTTTTATCGCTAAAACATCAGGGTCTGCCGCCGCTTGTTTTAAAAAATCGACCACCGGGGAGAACGATTCAAACGGATGATGCAGCAAAATATCGTTGCGTTTTATTGCGGCAAATATGTCTTTTGACCGCGCCAATTGCGCTGGCACTTTCGGTTTAAAAGGCGGAAATTTTAATTCCGGTCGATTTACCAAGGTATTGATTTCTTGAATTCGGCTCAGGTTGACAGGGCCATCAACTAAAAACAAGCGGTCGCGGGTTAGCTTGAAATGATTGAGCAAAAAATTGACGGTATCTTCAGGGCAAGCGGCGTCAATTTCTAAACGCACCTCATCCCCGTAATTTCGCATAGCCAATTCACCTTGAACGGCGAGCAATAAATCATCGATAGCATCATCGTCGACAAAGAAATCACTATTTCTGGTTACCCGAAATTGATAACAGCCAACCACATTCATGCCGTTAAATAGTTCATTAACAAATTCATGGATGATTGAAGAAAGGAACACAAAATCATCATTGCCGCTTTGTGTTTCTGTTGCAGGTAGTTGGATAGCCCGTGGTAATGAACGGGGGGCTTGTAAAATTGCCCTACCACTATTTCTGCCGAAAGCATCTTTACCTGTTAAGGAAATAATAAAATTTAAGCTTTTATTGAGGATGCGTGGAAAAGGATGGGCGGAATCCAAGCCAACGGGCGTTAATATCGGTAATAGCTCATTTTTGAAGTAGGCGGACAGCCATTTGTGCTGGGCTTTTGACCAGTCTTTTCGCCGGATAAAATGAATGTTTTGTTGTTGCAGTTCAGGGATTAATACCTTGTTTAGCACGTCATATTGGTCATCAACCAATTCATGGGCGGCAATTAAAATTTGTTCTAATTGTTGGCTAGGAATTAAACCATCAGGCCCTACGCTTTTAGGGTCGATCTCCGCCATTTCGATGATACTGGCGACGCGGACTTCAAAAAACTCATCCAAGTTGGAACAAGAAATACATAAATAATTTAGCCGTTCTAACAAAGGGATTTCTGCAAGCCTAGCTTGCGCAAGCACGCGTTTGTTAAATTCGAGCAGGCTTAAATCTCGGTTAATGTAGAGACTAGGGTCGTGTAAATCGATGGTTTCGGTTGCTGGGTTTATATCCACTTTTTTACCCTACATTGGATGGTTGATTACATTGCTTGGCAATAGGCTTCAATGGTTTGGTCAATTTGCGCTTCGGTGTGGTCGCAGCAAATAAAGAACCGCAAGCGGGCATTTTTTTCAGGTACGCCAGGATAAATAATCGGCTGCACATTGATGCCTTTAGCAAATAGTGCATGGGATAGCCGTACCGCGCTCATTGAGCTGCCTGTGATTGCGGCAATAATAGCAACCCCTTGGCTGAGTCCGGTGTTGATCCCCGCCGCTTTGGCTTTCACCAAAAAATAGTTGGATAAGTGTTTAAGCCGCTCAGTGCGTTCTGGCTCTTGTTGTAATATGGTCAATGCCGCTAACGCAGGGGCGGCGACTTGTGGCGGCATACCAACACTATACAGAAACCCTGGGGCAAAAAACTTTAATTGTTCCACTAAAGCTGATTCCCCGGCAATGTAGCCGCCGCAGCTGGCTAAAGTTTTGCTCAACGTTCCCATCCAAATATCGACAGCCTTGCCGTCAATGCTGAAATGCTCACGGATACCGAGGCCTTTATCGCCCAGTACGCCTAAAGAATGCGCTTCATCAACCATTAAAAAAGCCTGGTGTTTTTGTTTGATGGCAATAAATTCTGGCAGGTTAGGGACATCGCCATCCATGCTGTATAAGCCTTCAATGACAATCAAGACTTTTTCATAAGCATGGCGTTGCTCGTTAAGTAACTTATCCAGAGCCGCATAATCGTTGTGTGGAAACGATAGCCGTTTCGCGCCGGATAACTGGGCACCGACCATGCTGCTGTTATGGATGAGTTCGTCATGCAAGATCAAATCATTCGCGCCAAATAAATGCCCAATGGTGGTGACATTGGTGGCATGTCCGCTAACCATCACCACGGCATCATCAACACCATAGATATTGGCTATAGCGGTTTCAAGTTCGCGGTGGATAGGCCGTTCGCCTGATACCAAACGGCTGGCAGAAACGGATGTGCCATACTTATCAATGGCTTGTTTTGCCGCTAGCGACACGCGCGGGTCGCCCGATAAACCTAAATAATTGTAACTGGCAAAATTTATATATTGGATGCCGGCAATTTCTGTGGTCGCACCTGCAAGCTGGTCATGAACCCGAAAAAAAGGATTATCTAAGCCAAATTTTTCTCCACCTTTTTGGATGATTTGCATTTGCAAGAAATTGGGTTGTTTATCAAAACGGTACCAGTGTTCAGGGATTGCTGGTTTTTCGCTAGTAAACTGTAAAGGATTTACGCTTTTTACTTGGGTGGCAGCGGCATTTTTTAATTTATGCTCAAGCGTTTGTTGGATAAGTTTATCTTTAAGTTTGTCAGTTAAGCTTCTTGCTGACATTGGCCTTACCCAATCAACTGAGAGATAAAATACTTATTGCTTATGATATTTATTTGGGGCGAGGTAAAAGGCATTGAATGTTATTGGCTTAGTATGAATTAGTGGAGGACAGACATTTTTGAAATTTAAAACGTCTGTTATTTATTTGGGTTTGTTGGCGACAAATTCTTCGACAAATGCCAGCACTTCCTCGCGTGTTGCGTTAGTGTCATGACGGCTAGATAGTTCACTGACACTGGCAATCAAGTTGGCATTGCTTTCGGTGGCAGCATCTTCCGATAAGTTATCACCACGCGTTAACACGATTAAACGGTTGGCTAATTTGTTTAACGTTGGCGCTTCGCTCAACGCGAGTACCGGAATTTGCACACTAAAACGCGATTCAATAGCCACCATCAGCTCAACGCCCATTAATGAATCCAAGCCAATATCATACATGGATTGTTCGGCGTTAATCTTGTCTTTGTTGACCAACAAAATTTGGCTCAATTCTTCTTTCAACATATCAACAAACACCGCGTGTAAGTCTTCGTCAGATAATTCCGCCAATAGTTTTTTTATGTCTGCGCTGATGTCGTCATTATGGTCAGAGCTTTGATTGGATTTGGCAATTTCAGAGAATTTGCCACTGCGGGCACTGCTTAAAAATGTACTCAGAGAGCGCCAATCAAATTCCATAACGCCCAGTGTTGCAGGCTTTTCCTGTAATAACGTTTCCAGCACCGACAGCGCTAAAGCAGACGTTAAGGTACTGCCGCCCATACGGTTTTGTAAGGATTCTTTGATTTTTTGGTTGCGCGCCAAATAACCGACATCATCGATAGCGCCCCAACGTATGCAAGTCGCCGGCAGGCCAACATTATTGCGGTAAGCGGCGAGTGCTTCCAGCCACAAATTGGCGGCAACGTAGTGCGATTGCCCAGGATTGCCAAATAAGGTTGTCACCGAAGAATACAAAATGAAAAAATCCAAGGGCAATTTTTCGGTCAATTCATGCAGCGCCATTGCCCCTTGAATTTTTGGCTGTAAAACCCGTTGGATTTGGTCTTCGCTGAGGTTTCTGATTAAGCTGTCTTCAATCACAGCCGCCGCATGGATTACGCCTTTTAGTGGCGGCATATGGGTTTGGCATTCGGTTAACAGCAAGGCCAATGCTTGTTGGTCAGAGACATCGCACGCCGCTGCATAAACGTCTACACCTTCAAGCGCCCATTGTGCTAATGCCGCTTGGGCTTCGTCATTATTTGCACCGCTGCGGCCTATTAAAATTAGATGGCGCGCACCTTTTTCTACCAACCACTGGGCGCTGCGTAGGCCAAATCCCGCCAAGCCGCCCGATACCAAGTAACTGCCATCATCGGATAGCTGTAAAGCTGATAAGGTGCTGGCTTTAGCGGCGGCCTGTTTGGTTTGGATGTCGTAAGGGTAAGTAACAACAATTTTGCCGATTTGTTTGGCTTGTTGCATATGCCGGAAGGCATCGACGACATGATTGGCTTCAAATGTGGTGTACGGTAACGGATAAAAAACGCCTTCATGGAACAATTGCATCATTTCCATGAAAAGCTTTTGGGATAAGTCCGGGCGTTCTGATAACAACTGGTCAGCATCAATACCAAAATAACTGATGTTATTGCGGAATGGGCGCAAACCAATGGCGGTGTTCTCATAAAAATCGCGTTTACCCAGTTCAAGAAAACGTCCGAACGGCTTTAACACTTGTAAATTGCGGTTGATGGCTTCCCCTGCTAAGGAATTCAGTACCACATCAACGCCTCGGTTATCGGTTTGTGCCAAAATTTCTTCGGCAAAACGCAGCGAACGGGAATCGTGGATATGCTCGATGCCGAGTAAAGTTAAAAAATCCCGTTTATCTTCAGAGCCGACGGTGGCGTATATTTCTGCGCCTAGCCAACGCGCTACTTGGATGGCGGCAATGCCGACACCGCCAGCCGCGCCATGAATCAATACTTTTTCCCCAGCTTGTAAACGCGCCAGATGATGCAAGGCATAAAACACCGTAAAAAAGGTGCTGGGGATGGTAGCGGCGGCAGCGAAACTGATGTTGTTGGGAATTAAAGTGACGGTCTCTGCTTTAACCAATAAGCGGCTACTAAAACAAGCGGAGCCAAAACCAACCACCGCATCACCCAATTTAAAACCTGTTACCTTGGCGCCTAGCTGGCAAATGACACCCGCAAATTCCAATCCCAAGGTAGCGCCGGCAAAACCGGCTTCAATGGCTTCATCGGACAACATGCCCAAGGTATACATAACATCGCGGAAATTAAGCCCAGTGGCTTTGACTTCAATGGCGATTTCATCGGCAGCGGGGGCAATTACAGGGATTTTTTGCCAAGTTAAGTTACGCAACTGGCCTGGCATTTTAAAGCCAAGTTTTAAGGCGGCAGCTGGTGAATCGGTATCAGCAGGCGGATTGCTAAGTGCTGCTTGAATTCTTAAGCGTGGCGCAAACCGTTGTCCAGTTGCCGTTAAGATAGCCTCTTGCTCGTTGCTGCTAGGCAGTTTTGAAGACAGCAGTTCTGCAAGCACGGCGGCGGCAAATTGCTGGTATTGAAGGTCGCCATTAATATCCAGCAAGCGCACCCGATAGCTGGTGGCTTCATTCATTAAGGTTCTGCCAAAACCCCACAAGGCAGCATCATGGGCAATTTCAGCGGCGGATAGGCTGAGGTTTTGGTCGCAACGCATCAAACTGGCGACATTTTGAGTTAATAACCACACTGTGGCATCGCTTGCCGTCATTTCCAAGGCTTGGCTGATTTGGCTAGCCAGCCAGCAACGATGGCTTTGTAGGCGGTCGTCATTCATGCCAAAACCAGACAAATGTACGATGTGTTGGTAGCGGCTTGCATCAGTTAAAGTTGGGGCAATGCTTACTTGCTGATGTTGATCGCTGAGTTGTTCGGCGAGCAGTTTGGCAGCGTGTGCTTCTGTCTCTAAAGCCTGGTCGGCGATGATTAGCCAGTTTTCACCCGCAGGCTGTGCTTGGTTTGGCGCAGTACTTGGGAAGTTGGCGGTTAGCAAATAATGGCCTGAATTATAGCCAGGCATAAATTCAATGCTTTCTACCGCGCTAAAGTTTTGGTTAGTTAATTGTTCTTGCAAAGCACTCATCGGCAACTGCATAGAGCGTTGTGATGCCAGCCACCAATTGTCACTAAATCCCATCAGGCCATCTAACCAGCGGGCGGGATGTAGACCAATAAACAGCACGGGCGCATTGGCTGCGATCAGTTCTGGCAATTGCTGTAGTAAGCGCTGGATGCTTTCAATGCTGCCAAAATTCAGATTGATAATGGCGAAATTAGCTTTCGTTGTTGTCGGAACGGGTTGGTTATCGCTAGGCAAGCGCAGGGTTTGCAGCAGCGGCAGTTGTTCTTGCAAGCTTGCGAGAGTGTTTAAGGCATCATCGTTGTCGCTGGCGAAACAATAATCGGCGATATGCAAATCCAATTGCTGGCACACTAAACTGGCGAATTCTGATTTAGACGCGCCAATTTCCAGTATCCGTAGCCGTTCGCCAGTAGGTAGATTAGCTATAAATGCTTGCAGTTGCTGCTGTAAGGCCACGGTGAAGTCGGTTTTGGCAGTGTGTTCAAACAGATAGCTATAGATTTTGGCATACAGGCTTTCATTTATGCCCAAGTTTGCCGCCTGTTCTGGCGATGTAAACAGCGCTTGCCAGTGTATGTGCAAACGACCGACTAATTGGCTGAGATAAAAATAATCGGGGTATTCTTGGACTAAGGTGTTCCAAATCGCAGTTGCGGAAATATCGGTTGTTAATGCCGACAAATCCAATTGCCAGCCAAGATCATCAATGGCGGTGACGGTTTGGTAATTTTCTGCCAATGCTAATAAATTCGTTAATGCCAAAGCGTTGTTGGCATGTTGGCTAGCTAAGGCTTGTAAACGGCTGGCGGCGATAAAGCCCTTGTCATCACAATGCTTGCTGAGATATTCAATGAAGCTTTGATGGCATAAGCTGTCTAGCAGAGGCTCCATTTCCGCGCAGTAACGGGAATATTGCGGGGTGTCGCTGTTGTTGCTTAATTGCCGGAATAAGGCGTTGTCTAGCGTTGGCGCATAGTGGGAATTTAACGGCGCGGCGGTTAAGTGGTAATCCAGATAACTTAAATGTTGTTGCTGTTTTTTATGCAGCCTTACAGCACGGAAACGGCAATCGCTAAGTACGGCAATTGCTGCACCATCGGCATCATAAAGGGCAAATTCTGCTTTTAAGGCATGTTCCGATAAATGCAGTAAATTGGCTTTGGCGTAAGTCGGCAGGGCTTTATCACTGCGGATATGTAGCCGACCAATTTTGGTTGGTACGAAGACAATATCATCATGATGGCTAAGGAATTGTTGCAGAATCTGGAAAACCAGCTGGAACGTCCCATCCAAAAAAGCCGGATGCAGAAAGTATTCGGCAACATCAGTTTTGATGCTGTCGGGAATGCGTAATTGGCAAATGGCTTGTGTGCCTTCTAGCCAACCGTAATCAATAGTTTGGAAAGCCGGGCCGTATTTGAAGTTAAAAAAATCGGTTAGCGCAGCATGGCTGGCTTGGTCAAAATCGGCTTGGCGTTCTGGCAAAACCAAGTTTGCGCTCGTCAGTTTAGTGCCCGTGGCATCACTGAGAATACGTCCCGCACTATGCGATTGCCAGTTGCTGGCATGCGCCAATTCTCGGCTGTTTAACGTAAAACGCCCATCGTCTTGACTATAAGAAAAACGGATGATTTTGGTTTGCTCATGGCTAAGCACCAAGGGGCTGCGGATTTCTAATTCTTCCAGTTCGACAAAGGCGCGGCTATCAATTTGATACGCTGCGGCAATGGCAACTTCGGCAAAACCTGCTGCCGGAAATAATATCGTGCCGCCGACATTATGGTCGGTCAGGTATGGCTCTAATTGGGTATCGAGTTGGTTTTCCCATTGGTAAAGATGCTGCGGTAAGGCATGGCCTAACAAGGGATGGATTTTACCGTTGTTGATTTGGCTAGTGGCTTCTGAGCTGGTGGTGTGCCAAAACTTTTCCCGTTGCCAAGGGTAGTTGGGTAGTTGGACAAAATTGCCCTTATGGGGAAACCAATGGCTTTGATTAAAGGCACAGCCCGATAACATCAATTGGGCAATGCTGGTATCCAGCTTGGCAATGCCCGCGCTGGTTTTGCTTAAGGTGTTAATCACTAAGCCTGTGCGCTCGGTGTTTTTAAGGCCATCATTTAAATACGATTGCAAAATAGGGTGTGAGCCTATTTCTACTAAGGTATTAAAACCTTTAGCCAATAAGTTTTGCGTCGCTTCTTCAAAACGCACGGGTTGGCGGATGTTTAGCCACCAGTATTCTGCGCTTAAGGATTTGTCGGTAACTTCCTTGCCAGTCACGGTAGAAAAAAACGGCAGGGCAGGTTTGCTGACGGTTAAATCTTGCAAATCTTTGCGTATACCTGCTTCCAAGCTATCCATCGCCGGGCTGTGGAAGGCGTAATCCAGTGGCAGACGTTTAAAAAAAGTATTGTTGGCGCTTAGAGTGGCTTCTAATGTCGTCAATTGCTCAACATCACCAGCAATAGTTACGCCGCGATGGCTGTTAACACCCGCTAAAGCCAAGCGGTTATAGGCAGGTTTTTCCAATAAGCTTGCCGCATCATTGGCATTTAAGCCGACTGCCGCCATGCCGCCTGAGCCTTTGGTTTTTCCTTGGTGATGGCTACGGTAATAAATAACTTTTACCGCAGCGGGCAAGGATAATGCGCCTGATGCCCAGGCTGCCGCCACTTCACCGACGCTGTGCCCGATAACGGCGACAGGGGTAATGCCTTGGGCTGCCAATACTTTGGTGATGCCGACTTGCAAAGCAAATAAGGCAGGTTGGGCGATTTCTGTCGCCGCGTAAGGGTCGCTAAGGTGTTGTTCGGATAGTAATGCTAACAGCGATAAGTCGCTGTATTGGCTAAATAATTGGTCAACATCGGCAATGGCTTGCTGAAATACGGGGGACTCTGCCAATAATTGCTGACCCATTGCTTGCCATTGGCAGCCGTTACCTGAATACACAAACACTGGGCCGCTAGCTTGGGCTAAGGCTGTGCCGAGGTGAACGCTTTTGCTTGGGCTATCAGCATCAGGGTTACCAAACAGTCTTAATTGATCGGCTGCCGATGTGGCGCTGCTGCTAAATAACAATGCCGCTTGGCTATGGCGTTCGCGATTAAAAAAGGCGCTGTAGGCAATATCGTAAAATGATGTATCGGCGGTTTGTTCCAGACAATCCGCCATTGCTAAAGCCGCTTGTTTAAGTGCGGCGCTATCTTTGCCGGAGATCACCAAAGGCAAGCTAGTTGGATTTTTTACGCTGGCTTTTTTACGGCTTGAGACGGGCTTTGCCGAATGGCTTTTTAAAATGACATGGGCATTCGCACCGCCAAAACCAAAAGAATTGATGCCTATGGTTAAATCGCCTTTGGCTTTTAATGGCTCGGTTTCAGTAACGACGCGCAAATTCCAGTCGGCAAACTTAATATTCGGATTAAAGTTTTTGATATTGATGGTTGCAGGAATGGCGCGGTGCTGTAAGCAGTTTAAGGCTTTCGCGAGACCTGCGACGCCGGATGCCGACTCCAAATGCCCAATATTGCTTTTGATTGAGCCAATCAACAACGGTTGTTGGCGTTTTGTGCCTAATGCAAGGCCAATGGAATGGCTTTCAATTGGGTCGCCAACAGCTGTACCGGTGCCGTGCGCTTCAAAGTAATCAATCTCATCCGGTGAAATGCCCGCTTGTTGGTAAACGCGGGTGATTAATTCGGCTTGCGCGTGATGATTGGGAATGGTTAAGCCGGATTTATGACCATCAGTATTAACGCCACTGCCTGCAACCACCGCCAAAATAGGATCGCCATCAGCAACAGCTTGCTCGTAATCTTTCAAGAAAAACAGGCCGCCGCCTTCAGAGCGCACATAACCGTCACCATCAGCATCGAAAGTATGGCAGCGTCCGGTTTTGGACAGCATGGTCGCTTTGGAAAACGAGATGAATCCGTAAGGGTGTAAATGCAGGTTGATGCCGCCAGTAAGTGCTTGGGATATTTCGCCGCTGGCAATGGCTTGGCAAGCTTGGTGGAAGGCAACTAGCGATGATGAGCAGGCGGTGTCCATTGCTATGCTTGGGCCGTGCAGATCGAAGAAGTAAGAAATGCGGTTGGCGGCAATACTGAAGAGTGTGCCAGTGGCGGTGGCGGAGTCGATGACGGTCATTTCTTCTGACATTCGCAAAACATAGTCAGCAGAAGAAATGCCTATATAAACGCCGCAATCACTGCCCCGTAATGAAGACGGAACAATACCGGCATTTTCAAATGTTTCCCACGCGAGTTCCAACAATAAGCGTTGTTGTGGATCAATCTGCGTCGCTTCACGTGGCGAGATGCCAAAGAAAGCGGCATCGAAGCCAGATACGTCGCCAAGACTACCCGCAGCAAAAGTATAGCTACTGCCAGGATGGCGTTTATCAGGGTGCAGATAGCTAGATTTTGCCCAACGCGAAGCATCAACTTCAGTAATCAGATCTTTTTTTGCTAACAGATCTGCCCATAAATGTTGGTTGTCGGTGCCGGGAAAGCGGAGTGAATAAGCAATAAGTGCAACGCGTCTATGCATTCTCAGAAATTTGTCCTTTCACTTTATTGAGCTGGCGATTATAGCGTATTTAAAATTTAAAAAACCAACCGGATGGCTTTTACGATGCAGTGGTTTTTTATGTGTAATCAGCTAAAGCAAAACTGATGCCAGATCGGTTATTAAGGTTACGACACTATAAAGTTGTTTTGGTCGTATAACAAGAAAAGAGCAGGGGGCTTACGGCGAATATATAACCCAGTTCGCAGTATTTTTTAGATAAAGCTTAAGTTTTTTAATTAATTAGCGGCTGGATGATGGATTCTAGCATTTGCAGGTCGACTGCCCCCGCGTGTTTGAAAATAATCTCGTCTTGTTGGTTAACCACCAGCGTAAACGGCACTGCGCCGACCGAATCACCCCACGATTTTGCCAGTTCCATGCCATTGTCATTGGCGATGAGCAGCGGGTAGTTTATGCCATTTTCGCTTTGGTATTTCGCTACGGCGGTTATTTCATCAATGGCAATGCCAATCACCACCACGCCTCGGTTACTATAATTTTGTTGTAAGGCGATTAGTTCAGGAATTTCCTTCCGGCAAGGCGGGCACCATGTCGCCCAGAAATTGATGACCCTGATTTTTCCCTGCCATTCCGATATTTGATGGGGTGTATTTGCCACATCAAGCAAGCGGGTATCGGTGAGTTTTTCGGGGACTCCGCCGAGTGTACCCATCGGCGTTAACACACCGGATTTGGTGATAACGCCTGCGATTAACGCTACTAAGGCCACAGCAAAAATTAGTGCGTTAGTATTCATAGCGGCAGTTGTTTAAGTGATTGTAAAAAAGTATTGGCATCTTGATAGCCAATCACCCGTTGTCCGGCTTTTTCCTTGCCGTCTGCACCAAAAAATAGCACGCCAGGCGGGCCGATTAATTGAAATTTCGCCAATAGAGCTTTGTGTTCGGCATTGTTTTCGGTGACATCGGCGCGTAAAAGTACAAAGTTTGCCAAAGCGTTTTTTACTTCAGGATTGGTGAAGGTATAGGCTTCCATCTCTTTGCAGGAAATACACCAGTCTGCATAGAAATCTAACATAACGGGTCTGTTGGCAGCTGCGGCTTGGTTAATTTTTGCTTCCAAATCGGCAACGCTAGTAACCGCCACAAATTTTAACTCCTCTGCTACAGGCGTTTTTTCTGAGTGCATGTTGCCCAAGCCTTGCAGCGGTTGTAACGGATTGCTATTGCCCATACTCACGCCGATGACCAATAACAAGCCGTACACCAACATAGTCACGCCGATGCCTTTCCAGAGTTTTTGCCAGCCTGTGCTGTGTTCTGGCAAATTGTCCATGGCCCGCAAATAAATCGACGGCAAAATCAACAGCATGGCATATAACAACATAGAAATATTGGCGGGCAAGATGCGGCTTAGCATCCATACTGCCACTGCTAGCATGATGACGCCAAACACGGCTTTGGTGGCATTCAACCAATCGCCAGCTTTTGGCAAGAGTTTGCCTGCGGATGTGCCGATCAGCAACAGCGGCATACCCATACCCAAACCCATCGCAAACAGCGCTGCGCCGCCAATTAAGGCATTGCCTGTTTGGCCTATGAAAATCAATGCGCCCGCCAATGGTGCGGCAACACAAGGGCCGACGATTAACGATGACAACGCCCCCATAATCGCTGCGCCCCATAAAGAGCCATCACGATGACGTTCACTGGAGTTGTGTAATTTAGCTTGCAGTGATTTCGGCAATTCCAAATGGTAAAAACCGAACATTGAAAACGACAACGCCACAAAAATGGCGCTGAATAAGGCAATAATCCACGGTTGCTGGAAAGTCGCTTGGAGGTTGCTACCAAATAATGCCGCCAATACGCCAAAACCCGTGTAAGTCACGGCCGATGCCAGCACATAGCTTAAGGACAGCAAAAACGCCCGTGACGTACTGATGTGCTTGCCATGTCCGACGATAATGCCTGACAAAATCGGAATCATCGGGAAAACACACGGCGTGAACGACAACAACAGACCAAAACCAAAAAAGCTCAGTAAGGTTGCTAAAAGACTTTGTTGGTGCAGGGATTTTATAATTTGGTCTTGTTCGGAAATCGGCGCGGCAGCTGCTGAGGCGGTTGTGGTTGCCGTTGCCACAGGTAACGCTAATTCTACGGATTGCTGCATAGGCGGATAACAAACGCCACGGTCGGCACAGCCTTGGAATTTGGCTTCAATATGGATAGTTTGCGCTTCGGTGCTATTGCGTAGCAGCGGTACATCAAAACCCACTTGGTCGTGGAACGTCTCTACCTGCCCAAAGGCTTCATCGTGTTTAGGTTCGCCGTGGGGAATGCTGTAACTGCCTAGGCTGACAGCGTTGTCATCGGTTAATGACAGTTGGAATTTTTCCCGATACAGATAATAGTTTTCGGCAATTTTCCAATTAACGTGCAAGGTATTGGCATCTTTAAGTTCGGCAAAAAACTGAAAGGCTTGTTCTGGCGGCAATAAGGCGTCGGCTTTTTTACTAAAGCTGAAGCCAGAAGCGCTTACTAATTTGGCTAAAGGATTGGCGGTTGCGCTGCTGGTTGTGGCAGTTGGCAACGGAATATCTAAAGTGGCTTTTTGTGGCGGATAACAAATGCCCTTGTCCGCGCAAGCCTGATACTGCACAAATAGTTGCATGGATGAGACATTTTTTGCACCAATTAATGGCACTCGCACCTTTAATAAATCGTGATAATGCACTATATCGCCTAATAGCTCATCGTGTTTGATTTTGCCTTCAGGGAAATCGGCCTCACCTAATTCAACCGTTGCTGTTTTCGATTGAAAACGCATCCGGCTGCGGTATACCGAATAACCCGGCGCGATAATCCAAGACACTTCCAGGTTATCGGCAGATAAGGCCTTGGCGGAGACTTTGAAAGCATCGGCGGGTAATAAAAACTCGTCATTTTCCAAAGCCAACAAGCCTTGGCTGACGATGGCTAAAAAGCCAAAAAAGATTAGTTTGGCGAAAGGCATGAATCTATCCATTCCAAGTATTCAGGTAAGCCGCGTTCAATAGGGACGGCGATGATTTCGGGGACTTCATAAGGATGGTTTTTAAAAAGCAAGGTTTCGATGGCTTGGTAGTTATCCTTATTGGTCTTAATCAATAACAAATGCTCTTGCACCGATTCTATTTGCTCTTCCCAGCTGTAAATAGAGAGTAACCCCGGCAGAATGTTCACGCAGGCCGCCAGCTTTTTGGTGATTAACAAATGCGCGAGTTTTTTTGCCGTGTTTTTATCCGGGCAAGTACATAAGATGATTTCGTATGCCGATGACATATTTAGCTTACCTAAACTATAGTCCTAGAAATTGGTGGCGATAACCCTTACCATGCAGCATTTTCCTGCAACTGGGGAATGTATTTAAAAGCGTCTAGCCTGTTCGTGATGCTTTTAAATCAAGGTTTTTACAGGCTTGCAGACCAGCGTTCGGTTAGCAAACTTTTATCCCTGCAAATTATACAAGAGTATTAACATGAAAATTTTCCAAATTCTGTTTCTCGTGGTGTTGGCAGTACCGTTTATAGAAATTTACTTGTTGTTAGAAGTGGGCGGTATTATCGGCGCGTTTCCGACAATTTTCTTGGTGGTGCTTACCGCCGTGTTGGGAACGGTTTTTTTACGGCAACAAGGCTTTTCAACGTTCTTACGGTTTCAGCGCAGCTTGGCGCAAGGCGAAATTCCAGCCTACGAAATGATAGAAGGGCCAATTATTCTGCTAGGCGGCGTGTTATTGCTGACGCCAGGATTTGTTACCGATATTTTAGGCTTTGCTTGTTTGATCCCCTCAGTACGCAGGCGTATTGCCCAATACATACTGGAAAACCATTTATTACAGGCGGTTGGCGGCTTTGCTAAACCGAAAGACCAAGCCAATGTGCTAGAAGGGGAATTTCATCGGGATGAATAACACAAAGAAAATCACGTCCTTGTGTTTTTCTTGTAAAAGCCATTGTTGTTTTCACTAATGGCTTTTTCATTACCGCAAACGCTAGCTTGATAGCGTTTGCTGGTTTTTATGCGTTGTCTTCGCTTGCTACTTCAGCGGCTGGGGCAGCTTCTAAAGTGCTTTTGCCCATGCCTGAATACACCGGGCACCAGCCAGAAAATCCAGTTGCGGTAAGGATTACGCCCACTAATAAAGACGTGATGTCACCCATAAATACTGAAAGAACCACTAAGCCAACACCCGCATACAAGCGGTATTTTTTTTCTTTGGCGCTTTGGTTAAGTTCAAATTTCAACATACGTTTAAAATCAAAATTCATTTTAAAATCCTCTCTCTGTGTTTAGTTGTTATTATCATAAAGAAACATGGTTCACCGACCAATAGAACCGGAACAAATATACACAGCCTCAAAAAATGTGCAAGCGATAACCAATGGACATAACTAAAATAATTGACCCACTAAACGATGCCCAACGGCAGGCGGTTACTGCGCCATCGACGGCAACTTTGGTATTAGCGGGGGCAGGGAGCGGTAAAACTAGGGTATTAGTGCACCGCATTGCTTGGCAAATCCAAGTGCTGGGGCTGTCGCCGCATAACATCTTGGCAGTCACCTTTACCAACAAAGCCGCTAAAGAAATGCGCGGACGTATTGAAGAGCTATTAAACATCCCTACCTACAGCATGTGGATAGGCACGTTTCATGGCATTGCCCATCGGCTGTTACGTCGCCATGCCCAGCAAGCCAAATTGCCAGAAAGCTTCCAAGTGATGGATTCTTCTGACCAATTGCGGGTCATCAAACGCTTGCTGAATACCCTGCAATTGGATGAAGCCAAATGGCCGCCTAAGCAAGTGCAATGGCATATCAACGGGCAAAAAGACGAAGGCATCCGCGCCAAACACACGCGTGAAGGCCATGATCCCTACCAGCGGCAAATGCTGGCGATTTACCGCGCCTACGAAGACTTTTGCGAGCGCTCCGGCATGGTGGATTTTGGCGAATTATTGCTGCGGGCGCATGAGTTACTGCGCGATGACCCAGAATTATTGGCATTCTATCAACAACGGTTTTTGCAAATTCATGTCGATGAATTTCAGGACACCAATACCATCCAGTACGCTTGGCTACGTCTGCTGAGTACCGATAAAGACAATTTGTTCGTGGTTGGTGACGATGACCAATCTATCTACGGCTGGCGCGGTGCCAAAATTGAAAACCTCTACAGCTTCCAAAAACAACATCCCCAGCATTTGTTGATTAAGCTGGAGCAAAACTACCGCTCTACCAGCACTATTCTGAAAGCCGCCAACAGCATCATTGCCCAAAACGACGGGCGCATCGGCAAAGAATTATGGACTGATTCCGGCGATGGTGAGGCCATTTCCGTATACAGCGCGTTTAATGAATTGGACGAAGCCTACTTTGTTGTTGAGCGTATCCGCGCTTGGGTCAACCAAGGTGGTGCGCGTTCTGATGTCGCCATTTTGTACCGTTCCAATGCCCAATCCCGTCAGTTTGAAGAAAAACTGATGGCAACCAACACCCCTTACCGCGTCTATGGCGGCCTGCGCTTTTTTGACCGCGCTGAAATCAAAAACGCCATGGCCTATTTGCGCTTAATGTCCAATCACGGAGACGATGCCTCGTTCGAGCGCGTGGTCAATACCCCAACCCGTGGCATTGGCGCGAGCACCTTGGAGATCGTCCGCCAAGTCGCCCGTGAACAAGGCGTATCGCTTTGGGTAGCATCAGCCAGCCTTATTGACCAAGGCCGCTTGTCTGCCCGCGCCAGCAATGCCTTAAAAACCTTTCTGCAATTGGTGTTGCGTTTGGCGGAGCAGGCAGAAGCATTGGAGCTGTTTGAAAAGGTCAAGTTGGTGGTAGAAAGCAGCGGTTTATTGGCGTTTTATAAACAAGATAAAGTCGATAAAGGCGAAGAAAAAGCTGAAAACTTGGAAGAGTTGGTAAATGCCGCGAAATTATTTGATGCCAACCAAGAAAATCCCGACAGCTTACCGGAGCTGGATTTATTTTTGGCCTACGCGGCTTTGGAATCTGGCGATATGCAGGCGGATGATTTTGAAGATTGCGTGCAGTTAATGACCTTGCATTCCGCCAAAGGCTTGGAGTTTAAGCTGGTGTTTATGGTGGGTGTTGAAGAAGGCTTGTTCCCTTCGCAGCAATCGGTCGATGATATTGGCCGCTTGGAAGAAGAGCGCAGGCTTTGCTACGTTGGTATCACCCGCGCCATGCAGCAATTGTGCGTAACCTACAGCGAATCGCGGCGGCTGTATGGGCGTGAAAGTTATCCCAAACCGTCGCGGTTTTTGAAGGAAATCCCCGCTGAATTAATACAGGAAGTGCGGATACGCGCCCACGTTAGCCGCCCTGCCGCCGTCTCCGCTTACAAACCGGAACGCTTAACATCATCCACCAGTAGCTACAAATTAGGCCAGCGGGTCAGTCACGAAAAATTTGGCGAAGGCATTATTTTGCAATTAGAAGGCGATGGCGCACAGGAACGGGTGCAAATCAATTTTAAGCAAGTTGGCGTGAAGTGGTTGATGTTGTCGTATGCCAAGTTGCAGGTGATGGCGGGTTAAGGTTTGTATCGTCAATCCCCTTCGTTTTCACGAATTCAAATAGACCTGTCAGGTTTTAAAAACCTGGCAGGTCTATATCCACTGTGTTTAACTCAAAACACTATCCAATAAGTCTTTAAATTCAGCGCCTTTGGCTAAATGCAAGGCGTGTATGCCGACTTTTTTAGCGGCTTGTACATGAATGATCGTGTCATCAATAAAAATCGTCTCTTCGGCTGTTAAGCCATTTTCCGCCAGTACAAATTCAAAAATTTCTGTATCCGGTTTTCTTCGGTTAATCCGGCAAGAGTAATAAACCTGATGGAAAAAATCCGCTAAGTTTTCCGCGCCATGAGCGTCGGCTAAGGTTTTTTCAAACACTTTAATATGGGTTTCGTTGGTATTGCTGAGCAAAAACGTTCGGTAATGCTGCTTGTATGCCAATAACTGTTGTAAACGATGCCCTGGAAAATCCAACAGCATTGCATTCCATGCTTGTACTAATTCCTCTGTCGGCTGCGATAAGGCGAATTCCGTTTTCAAGCCAGCAAAAAAATCCTCTTCATCGATTAAGCCTTTATCAAATTGGTCAAACAATGGCGTTTGTGCCAATTGGTTATAGGATTCGCCAAAATCGGTTACTCCCAAGTTTTCAAACGCTTTTATGGTGCGGGGTATGTCCAAATTCAGGACGACACCGCCCAAGTCAAAAATAATGTTTTTGTAGCTAGCCATGTGGGTTTTCCCGATTGGTCACTCACGTTACGCAGATAATTTCTGCGGTTTGAAATTAATTACGCTGAGTCGCTATTGCGACAGTTTTTCTAATCGGGTTCTCGCACCCGAAGGCGAGCTACTTTCTTTTGCGCCGCCAAAAGCAAGTAGCCAAAGAAAAGGCGGCCCGGTTGCCGCTCATGTCTTGCGCTCCTCGCATTTGTCGGGGGGCGGCAGAATGGGCTTCCTGCCCATCTGCCGCCGTGCGGCATCCATGCCGCACCCCTTCGGGCTGTTCCTGACAAATGCTCCGGTGCTCGACGCGGCAAACGGGAGGAATGCGTTACTGCGTAACGTCAGTTAGTCAGTTTTGGCATTTATAGCATGGGTTTCTTGCTTATGCCGATAGCGGGTTGCTGTTTTGCGGTAATCCCCCTTTGGCAATATTTACCAGTAACCGATTAAAAACCCCTATTTCCTAACGGATTAAGTGCTTCTATATAACGTTGTTTCTCAGGCGAAAATTAAAAAATAACGTGAAAAATGATTACACTAACGTCATTTGTGGTCTGAAAATATTGACCCAACACCAATCCTCATGATAAAAAGCGCGCGTTGTTTTGCTGATTTGGAACAACCAGCCCTGATGATGCTTTGGTTTTGGGTTGCTCCCTTAGAGGAAAAGGGAATAAAAAATATTAATTAATATCAATAACAAATGAGGATTTGAAAATGACTGATGTACAAGAAAAAGATAATACTTGGGTAATCGTTGGCGCTTGTATCGTAGCGATGATTGTTGTTGTTATGTATTTGAGAGGCGAAAAATCCGCGCATTTAGAAAGCGGTGCTGTTGCCCAATTGCAATCTGAAACTTTTGCCAATTTAGAAAAAAGAAAAACCAGCAATAACGTTTCAGAAGCTCAAAAAGCTGGAAAATAATTGAAAAAAAAGCCCTCTAGGCATTAATTGCCGGAGGGCTTTTTGTTGTGTCGGTCAACGCTATAACAAATCAACTGATGAATGCTGTTATCGGCTGAGTTTATTGGCAGTTTTTACCTTCAGACGGGTAAGGCGGGTAACGTCGGTTTTATCCGCCATTTTTTATTGACGTGAAACCGTCAATATATTTTCCCCAAGGGATTTTTAGGATCCACACCTTCCATAAATGGCAAACGCCGATCTTGATTGGTCAATTGATAGATTTTTCCTAGCCAATTATTGAAAACTGCTTTGGCGGTATCGCGCCACGTGTTGTCGAGATGTTCAAAAACCAAGTCTTCTGGAAACGGCAATAAGTCTTCTTGATGCTGTTTGGCGTGTTTTACATGCTGTTGATAATCCGAAAAAATACTCTGTACGGTGTCGTTAAAATAGTTTTCGGGGAATGGCGGGTAATCGTTGCTGTCGCCCGTGTAAAAGCGCATGACTTCACGTTTATATTCTTTCAGCAAACTAATATCGTCGTATTCTGGGTGGCCTTGAAAAAATACTTGTCTAAAACCATCTTCGCTCACTGCCAGATGCACGCCTGCGTATTTGCTAGCGGCTAAAACTTTAATGCCTTTGGCTTCCATATCGGCTTGGAATATCTCATTAAAACGCGAATGCGGCACATCGAAACGGGTGTTGATTTCTGCCACCAACGGATGTCCCCGATCAATGACATTATGGCTGAATACGCCCCAGCGTTTTGCTGGCAAGCGGGTTCTGGCAATGCCGTAGCAGTATTCAATGACCGCATGGGTAGCAAGGCAGGAGCATAAAGTCGAGGTGACATTTTCTTTCGCCCAAGACACCACTTCCATTAACGGCAGCCAAAACTCCTCTTCTGGCAGGCTGGCGCGGGTGACATTGGCGCCGCTGATAATTAACGCGTCCAAGCCGTCTTCTTTAATTTTTGCAAACGGTTCGTAATAGGTGTCGATATGCGCTTGGGCTTTGGCATTGCGTTTTAGGCCGTCGATTGTAAACGGGTGCAGATGGAATTGGACGATTTGGTTGCAAGCGCCGACTAGGCGGAAAAACTGCCGTTCGGTGGCTTCCAAAGCGGCATCCGGCATCATATTTAATAAGCCGATATGGATTTCGCGGATGTCTTGATGGCTGGCGCGTTCCGGATCAATAATTTCTTCGCCTTCTTGGCGCAAACGCTCAAAAGTAGGCAGGTTAGTGTGGGCAACTAGGGGCATTGAAAGCACTCGTAAAACATTATTGCTGACCGCGTAAGGCGTAAGCAATCAACTGAATAAAATCCTCTTCGCAGTTGATACCGGCAATATCGTTGGCATCAACGGTGTAACCATATTGGTCGGCAATGGCTTGGTAGCGAGGAATTCGGGATTTGAACAGCTCCGGGAAAACCCAAGTGACGAATTCATCCGGCGGCATCACGTCGGTGCTGCTGTAATTTTTTAAGGCCATAAATTCCGCCAATTTCTCATCGAGAAAAGCTTCGCGATAATACAGCGGTTTGGGATCAGATTTGGCACGCCCGATAATGGTCTGCTCTAGGGATTGCGGGATTTTTATGTAAATAATCAGGGTGTTATCTGCAAGGGTTTGCAGTACCTCTGGATTATCTAATTCACAGACACTGCCGCCAGCATCATTAATAAAGTGTTTGTAACCGTAAATGTCTTCAGCTTTATGGATAAATTCCGGGACATCGTTCATAGCGGCGACTTCCGCTTGATGGTGCAATTTTTGCCGACGTTTGAATTCTTGTAAGGACAAACCGCCCAGTTGCGGACTGCCCAATTTACCCAGAAAGCTGGAGACTGCCGATAAGTTATCTACGGCGATTTTGCTGTTCATATAAATGGAGTCGGACAGCAACAAGTCGCGCAAGAATGGGACGGTCATCGCTTGGCGTTTGATGTTGTCCAAAATCGGTTCTTCCAAATATTTTGTGCCGATACGGTAATCCCCCGAATAGTGGAACCATTTATTTTTTGGAAGTTTGTTGGCTAACGTGGTTTTTCCGGCACCTGACATCGCCAATAACGTAATGCGTTTGGCTTGCCAGTCCAGAAATTCCTGGGCAGTCATTTTCATGTGCGGTTCCTATTGGTCTATATAATCGTCCAAATCCAAGTCTTCTGGATTGGGTGCATGTTTGTCGGTATCTGAATAGCCTAAATCATCAGTTTCAAGATCATCAAAAGGTGCGCTCCAATCTTCGGGGGCTTCAATGTAATCGAAGGTGGAGTTGTACCAACTGTCATGATCGTATTCGCCAATATCGCCATCCAAGTATTGTACTTCTATGGAATCATCAGTGATTTCTCTGCTGATGACTTTAAATTGGAGATTGTTTTCCAAATCTTTATACCAACTGCCGACAATAGGGTCTGCTATGGTTGTCATGGTGTTTGCCTCAAATAGCGTGGTTTTTTCGAATTGGGGTTGATAGCCCCGGATTTTACGTTGGCAGCCGCGAAAAATTGCGGGTATTTTTGTTTATTTTATTAATTGTAATAATTGGCGGCCTAAACCCGGCTGGATGTCATCAATGGTATCGGCAATTTCCGCGAAGCTTAAGGCGTTTTTGTCGGTGTCATAAAGCTTGCTGTTTACTGTAAATAACCGCTCCCTGTGCGGAAAATACTGTTTAAGAACCGCGTCGTTAGTAGCTTGGTATTTTTCTTCAATGGCTACCAGCAAGGCTACGTCCCAGCATGCGCCTTGATTGACAGTAGGCCGATAACTGGCGACTTCACCCAGCAATTTGTACATATCGGCTTTGCTAATAACAGCTTCAAAATCAAGCGCGTTTAATCGGCGTTTAAACTCCAGCAAGCTGCCGCCAATGCTGGGATTTCTGTCTTGCTGGCTGAAACAAAATTGCTCTTTGGCGTTTGCCAAACCTAATACCGATAAAAAATCCAAGCAGACATCGCCACCTGCAAACTCCTTGCGGTCATATAGTTTAACAGTGATTGCATCGCGCCCGAATGTGCTTTCCCATGCGGCTAAAAACCGGGCGTAATCGGCATTAAAGCGTTTTGCCTCATACTCTTTGAAAGATAAGGTGATTTTTTGGTTTTGTACCGCTTGGGCATAAGAAGAAATGGCGTATTCGGCTTGCTCGCGGATGTAGACAATAATATTTACCGCCCCCTGCAAATGTGGTTTTATCTGGTTAGGATGCAAGTTTTGTAAGGCTTCGCTACTGATGATGACATGTTCTGCCTGCTGGATTTCTTGGCAAAAACGCTGGTATTCCTGAGTGTCTTCTGCGGTGTTTTGGTGTTTGTCGCTGAAGAAGTTGGCGAGTTTATGGTGGGCGATGCCTTGGCGCATGGCTTCAGGGTAGTGATAACCTAAGCGTTTTAAGGTTTCAGCATTGCTGGCAAAAAAATGTTGTAACGACGAAGTGCCGCTTTTATGTCGACCAATGTGCAAAAAAATCTCTGGCATTGCGGTACTCTTAAAATTTGCAGATAGGGCGATAAAAAACTGGGTAACCTTTTATTGTTAGGCAATTCTAAACTGGCTTGCGCTATAAAGCCAAATTCTCATAAATAAACCGGAGACTTGCTTGGTGGCGTTAGCTGCCCTGGTTGTATTAAACATTTTTGGTCTTATATTGTCTACCAGCCTCATTTAACTATCATAGGAAGCTATTTGATGAACATGAACACTCGAAAAAATCCATTGATGACCGCGATTTTTTTGGCATTAGGTTTGGCGACTGCCGTACAGGCGGAAGGATTACCTGCTTATGTGGCAGGACAGCCGTTACCTTCGTTAGCGCCGATGTTGGAACGCAGTATGCCTGCGGTGGTGAATATCTCCACCACTACCAATATTCAGGTCAACGACAACCCATTGATGCAAGACCCGTTTTTCCGGCATTTTTATAACGTGCCGAATATGCCTAAGCAACAACAAAAAAACAGCTTAGGTTCTGGGGTGATTATTGATAAAAACCAAGGTTTAGTGCTGACTAACAACCATGTTATCGACAAAGCCGATAAGATTATGGTGACACTGAATGACGGAAGGCAATTAAACGCCGAGTTGGTGGGCGCTGATTCTGAAGCGGATGTGGCGGTGGTGCAAATCCCTGCGGATAACCTGACTGAATTGCCAATTGCCGATTCCAGTCAATTGAAAGTCGGCGATTTTGTCGTAGCGGTCGGCAATCCGTTTGGCTTGGGGCAAACTGTTACGTCTGGTATCGTCAGCGCTTTGGGGCGTTCTGGCTTAGGCATCGAAGGTTACGAAGATTTTATCCAAACCGATGCCTCCATTAATCCCGGCAATTCCGGCGGTGCTTTGGTGAATTTGCGCGGTGAATTTATTGGCATGAACACCGCGATTTTAGCGCCTACTGGCGGCAATGTCGGTATCGGTTTTGCCATTCCATCTAATATGGCGCTTGCCATTAAAGATTCGTTGGTCAAACACGGCGAAGTGCGGCGCGGTTTGTTGGGCGTAACCACCCAAGATTTAACGCCAGAATTGGTGAATGCCTTCAATTTGGAAAACAAACACGGCGCGGTTATCAGCCGCATTGAAAGCAACTCCCCCGCCGCAAAAGCAGGTCTTGAAGCGGGCGATATTATCATTGCCGCCAATGGCAAAGTAGTAAAAGACAGCCATGACATTCGCAATATCGTCGGCTTGATGCAAATTGGCGATGATGTGGTGATTGATTATTACCACGGCAACGATAAAAAACAGGTGACCGCCACCATCGGCAAGCCGGAACGCCCTCAGTTGTTGGGTGAAAAGCTGCACCGCAAATTACAAGGCACGGTACTGAGCGCGACCGCTAAAAACCAAGTGGAAGGGGTGTTGATTGAAAAAGTCGATACCAATGCCGAATTGTGGCGCATAGGCTTGCGCCCCGGTGACATCATCATTTCCGCCAACCGCTACCGTATCCATAATTTGGACGAGTTAAAGCAAGTGATTAATCCCGCAGGTGGCTTGTTGTTAAATATCCAGCGCGGACAGGAAGGCTTTTTTGTTGTGTTAAAATGAAGTCTGTCGCGGTAGCCCATAAATACGGGGCTTTCAACGTTTCGAAATCCCGCATTAAGTGGTATTACATAAATCTATATAGGAGTCCAAAACATGTTTTGGGCTCCTAAAGCTAAGCCCTTTAATTTATCTTGCCCTGATGACGAGCCTAACCATGACCACGGAACGCAGCTTTATTCCACTAAACATTGCCGTCTTGGTGGTGTCCGATAGCCGTACCGAAGCGGACGATGTTTCCGGCAACACCCTAGTGGAACGGCTGCAAAGCGCAGGCCATCAACTTGCCATCAAAGCTATCGTGCCGGATGACATTTACCAAATTCGCGCTACGGTATCGGCATGGATTGCTGATGCCGACATTCAGGTGGTTATCAGCACAGGTGGCACTGGGGTGACGGGCAGGGATGGCACACCGGAAGCGGTATCGCCGTTGTTGGATAAAGTTTTGGATGGATTTGGCGAAGTATTTAGGATGCTGTCTTATCAGGATATTAAAACCTCGACCATCCAATCCCGCGCGATTGCTGGCGTCGCCAATGGCACTTATCTATTTTGTTTGCCGGGTTCTTCCGGCGCTTGCCGTACCGCTTGGGATCAATTAATAAAAGACCAGCTCGACCACCGCACCCGTCCCTGTAATTTAGTGCAGTTAATGCCCAGGTTGTTGGAAAAATGAAATCATCACCATTTTTATTACTAGGGGCAATATCGGCTTTTTTTGGCGTTGGCTTTGGCGCATTTGGCGCACATGGTTTGAAAGCCCTAATCAGTCCAGAGCTAATGGTGGTCTACCAAACGGGCGTGACTTACCAGATGTGGCATAGCCTAGGGCTGATTGCCATTGCCGTCATCAATCAAAACCAGCCGCAGACCAAACTATTGTGCTGGGCGGGTTGGCTGATGTTTGCCGGCATTATCATTTTTTCTGGCAGCTTGTATTTGCTAGCCATTCTTAACCAACGCTGGTTGGGGATGATTACCCCTATCGGCGGCGTGTGTTTTTTAAGCGCGTGGTTGTTATTGGCGATTTTTGCGGCAAAATCTAAATAGGAATAAGTGTTTCCCGCATTTCGCAAGCTGCATAAGGGCTACCCATTACCAACTTTTCGCGCGGTTCGTCATTTTAATAAACAGCCAACACTCTCAGCAGGAAAACCAATGAAAGACGCCAACCCCCAAACCATTTATTTAAAAGATTATGCTGTACCAGATTATCTGATACACCGCGTGGCCTTAAATTTTAGTTTGGATGAAGAGCAGACGACGGTGGTGTCGCGCTTAGAGATGAGCCGTAATCCCGCCAGTGCCAATGCTGCCAGCCCGCTGGTATTGGCAGGTGAAAATTTAACCTTAATTCGGGTGTTGTTGAATGACGACCAAGAATTGACCGCTAGCGATTATCAGCAAACGCCAGATTCACTGATTATCCATAACGTCCCCCAACAACAAGCGTTTACGCTCACTATTGAGAACATCATTAATCCCAAAGCCAATACCGCCTTGGAAGGGCTGTTTTTGTCTAAAGGCTTGTTGTGTACCCAATGCGAGGCAGAAGGCTTCCGGAAAATCACTTATTTTCTCGACAGACCCGATGTGATGGCGAAATTCACCACCACTTTGGTGGCGGATAAAGACCGCTATCCGGTGCTGCTCTCCAACGGCAACCCGATTGCCCAAGGTGAGCTGGATGGTAATCGCCACTGGGTAACTTGGGAAGACCCTTTTGACAAACCCTGTTATTTGTTTGCCTTGGTAGCAGGGCAATTGGCGTGTGTTTCCGGCAATTTCATTACCCAATCCGGTCGTGACATTAGTCTGAAAATTTATGTGGAAGCGCACGATAGCGATAAATGCAGCCATGCGCTGCAATCGTTACAGAATTCCATGCACTGGGATGAGCAAGTTTACGGGCGCGAATACGATTTGGATTTGTACATGATCGTCGCCGTCAGCCATTTCAATATGGGCGCTATGGAAAACAAAGGCCTGAACGTATTCAACACCAAATTTGTACTGGCGCGCCCCGATACCGCCACTGATGCCGATTACGAACATGTTGAAGGCGTTATCGCCCACGAATATTTCCATAACTGGACGGGCAACCGCATCACCTGCCGCGATTGGTTCCAGCTGAGTTTAAAAGAAGGCTTTACTGTATTCCGCGACCAGCAATTCACTGGCGACCGCACTTCGCAAGCCGTTAAGCGCATTGAAGATGTCAATATGCTGCGTACCCGCCAATTTGCCGAAGATGCTGGCCCCTTGGCGCATCCGGTACGCCCCGATGCCTATATTGAAATCAACAACTTTTACACCGTCACCGTTTACGAAAAAGGCGCGGAAGTGGTGCGGATGATTCATACCTTATTAGGTGCAGAAGGCTTCCGCAAAGGCAGCGATTTGTATTTTGACCGCCATGATGGGCAAGCGGTGACTTGTGATGATTTCGTCAAAGCCATGGAAGATGCCAATAGTGTCGATTTAACGCAATTCCGCCGCTGGTACGCCCAAGCCGGAACGCCCGTGCTAACCGTCAGCCAAAGTTATCAGCCTGAACAACAAACGTTTACCGTCAGCATTAAACAACAATGCCCGCCAACGCCAGGGCAAACTGAAAAACTACCTTTGCACATTCCGGTGAAAGTCGGGTTAATCAACCCAGATGGTTCGGCGGCTATTTGCCGATTACAAGGTGAGGACACAGCCGCCACGGAAATCACTCTTGAACTAACTCAGGCCGAGCAGCAGTTTGTTTTTGAAGGCTTGCCGCAACCGCCTGTGCTGTCATTGTTGCGCGGTTTTTCTGCCCCGGTAAAACTGGAGCAACAACGCAGTCTGGAAGAATTGGCGTTTTTGTTAAGCCACGATAGCGACACCTTTAACCGCTGGGAAGCTGGGCAGCAATTGTTTGGGCAGATTATTTTGACCTTGGTTGCCGATGTCCAGCAAGGCCGTGAGTTGCAATTGCCAGATATTTTGGTGGATGCCTTACAGCAAGTGTTGGCGCAAGATTGGCAAGATTTATCGTATTTTGCCTTATTGCTCAGCCTGCCTACCGAAACCTATCTGGCGGAATTGATGGCAGTTGTGGATGTGGTTGCTATCCATACCGCGCGGGAATTTGTTAGACGTTCGCTGGCGGAAGCCTTGCAGCAACCGTTACAAGGCTTGTATTTAAACAATCACCGTGACGAATCCGGCAAATTTGACGCGGGTGCGATAGGCCGCAGACGCATCAAAAACACCTGCCTGAGTTATTTGCTAAGTTTGGATGATTTGGCGATAAAGAACTGGGCGCACCAACAATTTAAGACTGCCAAAAACATGACTGACCAAATCGCGGCCTTGACTGTTATGGTTAATCATCCGCATTACGCCAGAAAACAATCCTTAGACGATTTTTATCGGCAATGGCAGCAAGAAGATTTGGTCATCGACAAATGGTTTGCCTTGCAAGCCGCTAGCCCGTCGGCAGATACCTTCGCCACCGTGCAAGCATTAATGGCGCATCCGGCCTTTGATTTAAAAACCCCAAACCGGGTACGCGCTTTAATTGGCGCGTTCAGCCAAGCCAATCCCCTGCATTTTCATGCCGCAAACGGACAAGGCTACCAATTTTTGGCAGACCAGATTATCGCCCTGAACAGCTTAAACCCACAGGTAGCGGCGCGGATGATGAATGCTTTAACCCAATGGCGGCGTTTTGATGTCAATCGCCAAGTGCTGATGAAGGCGCAGCTGGAGCGGATTATGACGACAGAAGCCATTTCCCGTGATGTTTATGAAGTTGCCAGCAAAAGCTTGGGTTAATCCAAACCCGTAGGGGCGGACGGCTGTCCGCCTTTTTAAGAATCTGCACCAAATCTTGTTACGAAAAGGCGAGCAGCCGCTCGCCTCTACAAAAATAATACCGATAACTCACCATTGATTGCGTACTAGGGGGCGTTCTCAACCAATTCTAAACAAATAAGCCCATTGGCGTGTTTTAATAGCCATTTGCCTTGGAAAATCATGGATCGAACTGTTTTAAGGGATGACCAATGGGAACGTATAAAAGATTTTTTACCCGGCAAGG
>CAIYRS010000056.1 GCA_903928685.1 uncultured Methylococcaceae bacterium | reverse complement strand
TGCCGGGTAAAAAATCTTTTATACGTTCCCATTGGTCATCCCTTAAAACAGTTCGATCCATGATTTTTCCAAGGCAAATGGATATTAGAACACATCAATAGGGCTTATTTGTTTAGAATTGGTTGAGAACGCTCCCTAGTTATGGCTTTCCCAATTTCTTTGTCGCCGTCGCTATCCGTCAAAGCATAAAATTTTGTTGGCAAATCTCCATTCTCATAAGCTCTCTCCAAAATTTCATGCAGAACTTTCACCCGCATTTTATTTGTTCCTGAAAGTAGATTTATACCGCGCAATTTATTTCTAAAAAGACTGCCAACAATGGTTTTGTCAAAATCTGAGTCACCACCACCTTCAAAAATTATACCCTTACCACCTGGGCGATAAGCAGCTAAATCGCCAACCAAATCTGCCATTACAACATCTAAGTCTTTACCAACAGTCAATGGACTTAATTGTGAAGCTCCTGAAACTTCTGATCCACATGGAATCATGTGAAAGACATTAAAGCCGGGTTTGCCAACAGCTTCCCTAATAAGAGCATCTGAATGTGTTACCAGCCATAATTGATTTTGCAATGCTTCTCCTAGGTGCTTTCTATAAAACTCGGGTAAACCTCGTATTAGCCTTGGGTTCAAATGAAGTTATGGTTCGTCAAGCAAAATGATTGAGTCTCTCGGCGCAGAACTTCTGATTCTAAGATAGCCATACAATATTTCTTTTTCGCCAGAGCTCAACTCGTCAAGGTCGTGTTCAGTTCCATTTTGGGTAACGACGGGAAAAGAAAGGCTACCGTCAGATGTGGGTCGTGGGCCTAAAAATCGTTTCTCAGGGAAAAATGATTCAAATAACTCTTTTAGCGTCTCTGATAATGAGATGATAGCTGGTGTTGTAACTGTCACTGCTTTCTCCGCGAGCAACTCCTTAATAAAGTTACCAGCCATTTCGCTTTTAACGTTATTGTACTTATTGTTGTAATTGTAAAGTGTGTGTTGACTATATTGCTGATTTGCTTGATCAAGACTTAGATTTATTCCTTGTACATTTTCTCGACCATAATGTCTTTGAGCACCGTGAAAATCAATTACACCAATTTCTCTCGGCTTGTAATTGGTGAAAACCACAGAAAGTAGCCTAGATTCACTGATTTGTACTTGACCATTGGGTGATATTTCAATTCTGCCTAGAATAATTGGCGCTGCCAGCTCGGTTAACAATAAGGGTAAGTCTTTTTCAATTCGTTCATTTACCTCAGGTTGACGGTCACGAAATTGATTTGCAAAAAGAGCTTTTTGATAACCTCCCCATTGAAATGCTTCTGGAAGAATTGTTTGCCATATTGTTTCCTCTAGCAAGTTAGTTGCGTTCTTAGTTATGTAAGACTTTTCATTATCCCTTAATTGAAATCTACATTCGATTGTTGCTGGCCTTGTACTGTCATTAAATAAGCCTTTTAGATTCTTTGACCCACCATGTAATTGAATGGCAAGTTCTCCAAAAAAATGCTGCCATTCATTTTGCTGGTATCCACCATAAGTGCTTTTTAATAGCCTAATCGCATCAAAAATACAGGATTTTCCTGATCCATTTTGCCCTGCAATAATTATCGTATCACCTAGTGACCGAGCTTCCAGTTTTTGGATACCACGAAAGTTTTCAATAAGTAGCGTATCAATTTTCATTTTTATGAGCCTTATGTGGTGCTAATTTTATAGTGGTGGTTCGTTATTCGAAACTATTGTGCATATAACTGTTCCCTCATCTACCTTTGATGAAGGTAATCTGTTTGTTATTCATAATGACTCCACAACCGCAAAACCTTAACCTGTTTTTCACTTTCCAAAACCTGATAAATCAAACGGTGCTGGATGTTGATGCGCCGTGAATAAGCACCTGCCAAGTCACCGACTAATTTTTCGTAAGGTGGCTGGTTTTGGTACGGGTCGATTTTTAGAATTTCCAATAACAGTAAGGCTTTATCTTTTAATCCTGCCGCAGCCAATTTTTTGGCATCTTTCTGTGCTTGTTTGGCGTAGATGATTTCCCAACTCACCAATCCAGTTCCTTGCTGCATTCATCGGGGGATTCTGCCATGCCTTCTAAAATAGCTTCGCGCATTCCAGGAACGCCGAGCAAATACAAGGTTTCTTGTATCGCTGACCAATCTTCGGCAGAAAGCAAAACAGCATTGGCGCGTTTTCCGGTGATGGCTATGGGTTGGTGGGATTCGGCGGCTTGGTCGATAATTCGATAGAGGTTTGCGCGGGCTTCGCTGACAGTTAAGGTTTGCATAATGGCACTTTAAAAAACAAAAATATATCGTACGTTATTTCGTACTATTTTGGCGAGTTTATTCGTTATAGTTAGGGCATGGTTTTAAATCGGTGTGGTTGTAAATACGCTTAACTATAGATCATCACCCGACAAAGCCGACCTATCCGCAATCTTAGCCAACACCGCAGCAAAAGCCCCGCCATCTAACCGTTCAACCTGAAACTTAGGGTCATCGGGCGTAAGCCGTCTTTTGACGCAGTGCTTCAGTGGTACTGCAAGAAGCCGAATATTTTTTCTGTCAATCCATTCCAGTTGAATGCAGGACTAAATAAATAATAAGCTAACGTATTCACCGTCGGCATGTTCAGGTCCTGCTAAACGGTAATTCAAGGTATCGTAACCGAAAAATAACGCCCGATATTGGCTGGTATGCAATTCGGGTGCAAACCATGCTAGGCCTTTATCATCTGTAGTTGCGCGATGTTCTGTGGATTTTGTAATGAGATTCGCAGGTGCTTCACGGATGTTTTCGGTACAGCCAACGATATGCAGAAGCGCCATTACGAAAGCCAAAACGAATGATTTTTTATATGCGTTGATTTTCATAGGTGTAGCTCTTAGCTAATAGGGTTTAATTTTTGAACGTGCGTGTATTATCACCATCGCAATGGTACAAGCTGGTCAAATACTTTGCTATCCGTATTAAATATCTTGCCCACCTGCCGCATAAACTAAAGCCGCTGCGGAACGTAATAAGCTGGCACGGCTGTCGATTTCGGTATAACGGGCGTGCGCCAAATCCTTTTGTGCAGAAAGTAGCTCTATCACTGTCGAAAATCCTTGGGCATACGATTCTTGTGTAGCGGCGTAAGATTCTTCAGCCGCTTTCAACAATGCTAGGGCAAACTCGCGTTTTTCCAAGGTGGTTTTGGTATCGGCATAGGCTTTCCAAATATCGCGCATAATTTCCAGACGCAAGGCCTCAAGTTGGGCTTTTGATGCCTCTTTCTTGGCTTCCGCTTCTTGCACGGCGTGGTTGCGTTCAAAACCATCGAACAACGTCCATTCCATCGTCAGCATTCCGCTACCAACCAGATTACTTGCCGAGTAACTTTCATTACCTGGTGGCGTTGTCTGTACATTGCCCCAATATTGATTACCCAGACTGCCGCCAAGAGTAACCTTGGGCCAGAATTCGGCTCTGGCTTTTTTGACTTCGGATTCGCGTGCCCGCAATTCCGCAAGACGTGCCATCAAGTCCGGGCGCTGCTCCAATGCTTCATCAACAATTTTTTCGACGGATTGTACCAATCCTTTCGGCAACGGCAGCTTACTCAGATCGATCAGTTGCAAGGAATAAGAAGGTGAGATGCCCAGATTCGTTGTCAGATCGGCTTTTGCCTGAATCACAGAACCTCGGCTATCTTGCAAATCATAGCTGGCTTTTGCTTGTTCCTGGATGGCTAGCAGTAAGTCGGGGCGTGTCGCCAAGCCTTGGTCGAGTTTCGCTTTAACTGAAGCAGTGCCTGCACTTGCCGTCTCAAGCGTTTGTTGCGTCGCCATGATTTTGGATAGGCTGGCCTGATAAGAAAAAAAACTGCTGGCAACGCGGTAAGCAATTTCCTGATGTTTTCGGTTGAAGGCAAAATTAGCGGCGTTCAAGCGCTGAACTCCGGCATCGATTAAGGCTTCCCTGCGCCCAAAATCGAACAATGTCCAAGCCAAATTCAAACTGCCTGAAGCGGCGTCACCCGTGCTGACCAACGCACTTCCGGGAATGGGAAAGCTGGTTTTGAAATATTGACCAAACGCCATTGCCGTTAAGGTCGGATACCAACTACTGCGATTCTTTTCGAGCTTGGCGGCGGCAGCTTTTGCTTCTTCCCAACTCGCTTTGGTTTCGGGGTTGGTATGCAAAGCCAGATCGACCAGTGCGGGCAGATCGTAGGTTATTTTGGTGTCGACCAGATTTTTGTCAGGCGGATGGCTGTAGATAGCGGTTTGTTGGGAGTCGATTTTATTCTGGAACCCCTGCCAATAACTGGCAGGGTCGGCTGAGGTTGCCACATAGGAATCATCAAATGGGAGAACGCGCGGCGGCGTGCAAGCGGTTAAGGCTATCGCCACGACTGTTCCAAAGTACTTGGCTCTTCGTAAATTGGAGAGAGGCAATGCGGGTAAAGTATGGCGTTTGTAGAACGGCAATACACAAACCCTCAAAAGCGTCATTTTCAAGCGAACGTTCTATTTTGGAATAAATACATGTTCGGGAGTTTAATTAATAGGTGAAGTGAGACATTGCGACCATAATAAATCAATACGCCTCCGAGTGATACAACACTCAATTTAAAGTAATCAAATGAATTTATTAAAATTTTCGAAATGTAATTTTTCCTCCCAGCAGACTTCATAGTGGCAACGCCTAAGTTGTCGAAATCGTTGATTTTGCCGTCTATTTCGGCAGCTTTTTTGACGGCTTGCGACCCTATGCTAAGCATTCAAGGTTCATTCTGGCCCGCCTGGATTATGTGCATTCTCGCTGGTCTGGCGTTAAGCATGGTGCTGATGTGGCAATTGGTACGATTCAAACTAGCACCGCATCTGGGGCCACCGTTATTGATAGCGCCCAGCTTATGGGCATTATGCACTTTCGTTATTTGGTTGTTGTTTTATTCACGCTAAAAACGGATGCCGTCCATTATGGAAAACAGTCAAAAAGATCATCACGTTACCAATAATAAACACCGCATACTGCTAGGACGTAGCATCGGAACAGTGATTGTGTTGGGAGCGATCATTACTGGAGCGCTGACGTGGCGGATCAACTATCAGCATCCCAGCACCAACGATGCGTTGATACGTGCCAACATCGTTGGTATCGCGCCGGAAGTGAGTGGGCGTATCGTGGAATTGCACGTTGATGACAATCAATACGTCAAACAGGGCGATCTACTGTACGTTATCGACCCGCGCCCATATCAGGCTAAACTGGATCAGGCCAAGGCGGAATTGCTGTTGGCAGAAAAAGATGTGGATTCACGCCGTGCCTCCAGCGGTTCTGCGGAAATCGCCATCGAACGGCTGCAACATCAACGCACCGCCGCTGAAGCGGAGGTTAAACGGATTGAGGCGGAAGATGAGTATCTGCATAGGTATGTGGAACGACTTGAACCGTTAGCGGAAAAACAATATGTTACGGTAGACCAGTTCAAGCAGGCGCGTTCCAAGTATGCCGCTTCACGCGCTGAGTTGGCGGATGCCCGCGCTAAAGTGCTGTCGGCCCAAAGTGCCATTACCGAAGCTAAAAGTGAGAGCCGTGGCGCGGTATCGTTGATTGCCCAATCCGGTAACGTCAATGCCCGTATCGAAGTCGCCAAGGCGATTGTCGCTGCCGCCGAACTTGATGTGGAATACTGTTCGATACGTGCCCCTTTCAATGGCTATATCACAAACCTAAATACCCGTGAAGGCGAATACGCCAAAGCCGGAACACAAATGTTCGCCCTGGTTGATGACCGCCATTGGTATGCCATTGCCAGCTTTAAAGAAACCTATTTGCCATCCATTCGTCCAGGCCAGGAAGCCGAAATATTCTTAGTTGCTTATCCCGGCAAACGCTACCGAGGCGTAGTGACTGGCATAGGTTGGGCGAATGCTCCCGATAATATCAAGCAACAAGGCGTATTGCCGGAAGTTCAGCGCACGTTGAACTGGGTTATTCTGGCATCCCGTTTCCAAGTTCGGATCGAGATACCCGAACGCGATCCCGACCATCCCTTACGAATGGGCATGACCGCTTTTGTCACCGTTCTGGATCACTATTCCGAATTGCCCGCTCTTACGCCAGCCAGTAAAGCACCAGTTTCGCAATGACCAACAAAGACCCGCAACCCGTTTCGGTCTCGCACAAACGGCGCGGTGGCCTCTGGTTCGGCACCAGCCTGACGCAATTTCTGATAGCCGAACTCAGCGACTTTCCAGGGCGGCGAGTTGCCGCATTGCGTTTGCTCATCGTCTCATTAATCATTGCCTTGGTCAGCCAAACCTTGCATGTGCCGCCATTAGGGGCGATTGCGTTGCTGATCTGCTTAAGTTACGACGCCTATGCCAATGCCGGACAATCGCTGGCGTTTGGAATACGTCAATTGGGATACATCATCGTCACCACCATACTATCGGTAGCGACACTGATATTTGCCGGCAATGACGCTTGGCTGTTACTGCCCCTGTCTTTCATCATCTTAGCGGTAGCCCTGTTCCATGCCCGATTGATCGCTTGGCCTACCGGCATTGCGCTGTGGTTTTCCGTAGCCGTGCTGTATGGGCCAAGTGATCCTGAACAAGGTATTTACCATGCCTTGTGGAATATCCCGATCATCGGTGTACTGGCTATCGGCTCATGGACGGTGGTGCATCTGACCATTAATCCACAAGACCCGCTCAAAGAACTAAAGGCCAGTATCGCGGCGCAACTGGCGGCAGTAGAAACGATTTTAAGTACGCGTCTTGCCGACAGTGGCGTGGCGATTCAGAAACGAACCATACCAAAGCCTGCAACCCCAGACAGCTTAGGCAAAACCCTAACATTGCTGTCTAACGCAGAACTCATCCATCCCTCCATACATCAGCAGCACGACACTTATCTTGCCCTTTTGCTGGAAATTGATGGTTTGCGGCAGACAGCCATCTGGCTGAATCAGGTTTTGACACCAGCGTTTCGGGCGCAACCGATGGATCAGGAAAAATTAAATGTCTATCTGGCTATGCAAAGCGCCTGTGCATTGTTGCGTCAGGGCGTGGAAGAATCCCGCGATGTTTCTGAGCAAATCTACATACTGCTAAAAGATGACGTACTAAACCGTTATTCGCAGCAAACCATCCCATCGATATTAACGGCGATGTGGCGCGGGCTGCATCGGATCGCCGGATTGCTGCATGAATTGCATCAGCCAGAATCTGACAGGAAAAATCTAGCTGCCGAAATCGACGATGATGAACCAGCAGGCTGGTTTCCCGCTTGGTTTGGTTATGAGTTCTGGGCGACCCATGCTGATAGCTTGCAATTTGGGATTAAATTTTCCCTAGGGGCGATACTCTGCACACTGTTTGTGGAAAGCATGGGTTGGCCTGCCATCAATACCGCCATACCCACCTGTCTGGTTGCCGCACAAACCAGTCTGGGTGCCGATTACCGTTTATCACTATTGCGATTGTCGGGTGCGGTGGTCGGTGGACTTTGCGCCTACATTTACGTGCTGGTCTTCCAGTCCCAGCTCGACAACATCGCGGGTTTTGCATTGGCAACCACGCCATTTTGGGTTTTGGCAGCTTGGATTTCCGCAGGAAGTGAGCGTATCGCTTACCTAGGCAGGCAGCTCGGATTTTCGTTCGCCACGTTCGTCTTACATGATTTCGGCCCAGTTACCGATCTTTATTTGCCGCGCGATCGAGTTGCTGGCATTTTGCTGGGCATACTCGTGATGGGCGTGCTCGACTATGCGCTCTGGCCTCGACGTTCGATAGCGCTTGCCCGACACCATAGCGCAGCGGCATTGCACACACTTGCCAAACTTACCGCACGCTTGCCGGATGTGGGAATGTTAGTCAAACAGACCTTGCCGTTACGCTTGTCGGCAGATAAAGAACTGGCGGCGGCAAAAGATTTGCTGGTTCACGCGGTATTAGAACCGGATGCCAGATTAAGCAAAAAAGCCGATGAAAGGGCAACGCTAAATGCGCTGATTGAAGCCGCCGTAAACCTATCCGGTTTGCTACAAATCCGGCGACGCTACCGCTTGCTGAGTGGTCAGCAATTCAGCAACTTTCCTGATGAACTGCAAGACTACAGCCGTAATTTCGATAAGGCACTGGCGAATGAACTGGAGAATGCCGCATTGACGCTGCAAGGCGATCAACAAGAAGTGAGGACAGACGTTGCTGACATCCACGAATTACTGAAACAAAGTTATACCGAACACCACCGTATCGACAGTCTGCCCGCTGATTTGGCGCTGGAATGGCAACTGCGCTTTAGGTTGGATAAGCAGATAATGGAGCTGATAGAGAAAATCCAAAAAATGGTTTCATTGGTTAAGATAATCGATGTAAGTGTAATCAGGCGTGTAGTGCAGTTTATGCACAGAACTTAAGGCCACGCGGAATTGGAAGGCGTTGGCCAGTGGTAGTTTAAGGACGTGCGCCAGCAACGCCCGTATCGTTCCGGCATGAGTAATGACCAAAGTTTGCGGTGCATCTTGCTGGACTAAATCCTGCCAAAACTCGCCCGCGCGGAGGAATAAATCGGTAAAACATTCGCCATTGGGCGCGCGGCTGGTGACGAAGTTGTCTGTCCAATGTCGTAATGCGTCGCTGTCCAGCGCATCAAAGGGGATGTTTTCCCAATCGCCGAAATTGATTTCCAGCAAGCGGTCATCGGTTTCGACGCGTTCGCTAAGTTGTTCGGCAAGCAGGGTGCAACGGCTTAACGGGCTGGAAAACACTCGACAATCGGCGTGCAGTTCTGGCAGTTTGGCGCGGATTTTCGCCAGCTCGTCGGCAAAATTATCATCAAGGGCAATGTCGGTGCGACCGTAACACAAGCCCGGTGTGGCGACGGTTTTGCTGTGGCGGATCAGATAAATGTCCATAACCCCGCCACGCCCAAATAAAACACCACTTCCGCGACTTGTTGGCTTGCGCCCAAACAATCGCCCGTGTAACCGCCGATATGACGATGAAAATACTGGCCTAAGCCTAAGTTGACCAACAACACAGGCAGCATCGACCACCAACAAATGGCAGGCAACAGCAACATCGGCAACACCGCGCAAGCCGCCGCAAACGCCAAATCCTTCGTGCTAGGTTTAAACACCGCCGCCGCGCCTTTGCTGTCTTCCAGCCGCGCGTAATCGTATCGCCACATCAACAACAGCGGCGGCAAACGGCTGACGCTATGACCCGCCCACAGCGCCAACGGCGTGGCAGCAATCGGCAAGTCCGCCAACACACTAATTTTTAAAAGCAACAACAAACCAATGCCAATCGCGCCATACGCACCCACGCGCGAATCTTTCATAATCTCCAAAATCCGCGCCTTACCCCAACCGCCGCCGAAACCGTCGCAAACATCGGCAAAACCGTCTTCGTGGAATGCGCCAGTGATAAAAATACCCGCGATGGTGGCGAGTATCGCTGCTGTAAACGGCGACCACAACAACGCAGCCAGATAAAACACCAACGCGCATCCGCCGCCGACTAGCCAGCCAACCAAGGGCAGATAAGTGCTGGCTTGCGGGAGTTTTTGGTAGTCGAGGTTTTGGGGAGTGGGGAGGCGGGTGTAGAAGCTGAGTGCCAGCAAAAATAGTTTGGGGTAAAAAAACATGTTTTTTTACTCCGAATCTTCGTCTAAAACTAAGCTTTTATATTCAGGGTATTCTCTGAACCGCTTAAGCAAAAGTTCGCGGCCTTGTGTTGACAAAAACTTAGGATAGGGGTGATCTTTCAAATTAGTCACATACTCATGTTTAATCGGATTATTGAACAAATCATTCAAAGGCATCAAATAATCGGCTTCATCAAGTTGGTAATAATCCCAATAAATCCACCAAATTGGCTGCAGTTGGGAGCGGATAAGTTTTGCCGATAGCATCTGAATTTTACCTATAATGCCGCTTAAGTCTGCGTTTATTTTGCTGGTGACTAGCACGTGGTAGTGGTTATCGAGAATCAACCAATGTTTTAACACTAGGCATTTTGGTTTCCACTGTAATATGGTTCAATTAAGAACACCCTCTAGTATTACGGCTTATACAGGGGTATTGAAAGTCCTAAATTAAATACTTACTGATCAGTTAAAGGAAAAACCTATGTGCGGAATATGCGGTTGCGGACAAGAACACCCAGACAGCACCGGCAAATTTAAGCCAGTGACCGGACACGTCCATCCCGTGCTCAGCACAGGCCATCACCACCCGCCGTTGGATAACGCGCGGCTAGTGCAAGTTGAGCAAGATTTGCTCAGCAAAAACAACGCCTATGCCGCACAAAACCGCCGTTTTTTCCAAGATGATAATATCTTTGTCTTAAACTTGGTCTCCAGCCCCGGCGCGGGCAAAACTACGTTGCTGGTGGAAACCATCAAACGCTTGAAGAGCCGTTTCCCCATTGCTGTGATTGAAGGCGACCAGCAAACCGAACACGATGCCGACAAAATCCGCGCTACTGGCATTCCGGCTTTGCAAATCAACACCGGACGCGCTTGCCATTTGGACGCACAGGGCATTGGTCATGCGGTGGTGCAATTGGCGGTGCAGCCCAACAGTTTGCTGGTGATTGAAAACGTCGGTAATTTGGTCTGCCCGTCGTCGTTTGATTTGGGCGAGGCGCATAAAATCGTGGTGTTGTCGGTAACGGAAGGTGATGACAAGCCGCTGAAATATCCTGATATGTTCCATGCCGCAGATGTGATGGTGCTGAACAAAATCGACTTGTTGCCGTATGTTGATTTTGATGTGCAACGTTGTTTGGATTTTGCCAGACAGGTGAATCCGAATTTGCAGGTGATCCAGTTGTCAGCAACTAAAGGCGATAATCTGGGCGAATGGACTGATTGGTTGTTGGCAAACGTGTAGATTAGCTACTCTTTAAAGCGTTTAAAAAAATAAGCGAGTCGCTATTTTTGCGTAAAGATTTTCCGGGCGTCCTGCCCAAAAATCCGCAAAAACTACGCGACGGTTAGATTGCTCCGCAAGCCCGCGCCGTCCTGTCACCGTATCGTCCCGACCCAATGTATTGGCAACCTTGGTCTGAATGGAACAGCGGACCGATGCCGGGCGTGACCTGCCGCAGGATCGCTGCTTGGTTGAGCGCAGCGAGTATCAGCACCGTGTCGGGTGATGCGGACATGCTCCAGCCGACCACCTTGCGCGAAAACAAATCCAGCACCACCGCGAGGTACACCCAGCCAGCCGACGTCCATAAATACGTGATGTCACCGACCCATTTTTGGTTGGGTTTGCTGGCTTCAAATTGGCGGTCTAAGTGGTTGTCGGCGACGCGTGACACTTCGCCTGCCGGATAGCTGTGGCGTTTCTTGGGGCGCACCGCCGCCAGCCCCGCTTCCCGCATCAGACTCCGGGCACGGTGACGCCCCACGGCCAGACCTTGCGCTTTCAGGGCAGCCGACATCCGGCGGCTACCGTAGGTTTGGTGGGTTTCCGTGTGCACCGCCCTGGCTTGCACTTGCAGGCGTAGGCGTTGCGCTGTCGGTTGGCGATGCCCTTGCCAGTAGTAATAGCTGCTTTTCTGGACATCCAGCACCTCGCAGAGCTGCGATACGGGGTGCGCCTTCTTCAATTCGTCAACGAGGCTGTAGCTCATCGCATTTCCTTGGCAAAGATACCCTCTGGGGCATAAAAGGCGCTGGCTTTTTTTAAGATGTCTTTCTCCGTCTCCAATTGCCTAATGCGTTGTTTCAATTGTTGTATTTCCCGTTGCTCCGGGGTCAACGCTTGGGTGTTTGGCAAGGGTTTGCCTGCCAGTTCCGCCAAGTATTGCTGGCGCCAGCGTTTCACCGCCGTTTCGCCAGCACCTGACGCTTCACAGGCTTGTTTGATGGTGTACCCTAAAGGGCATAAATAGTTTTCGTCAACCATCAGTTTGGCAATTTCCAACTTGAAGGCAGGGGTGAATGTTTTACGTGTGGTCATAGTGGGCTTTTTTGGATTCGGTCAGGAGTATAAGGGACTCTTTTGGCTGTCCAAAATTATTAGACCATTACAGTTTGTTGAAGGGGCTTAATTTTGGACTCCATGGTGATTAAGGCTATTGAGTTATTATATTAGAAATTTCCACCAGCTAATCTCCGTCCCGAAAAAACCTAAGCCTTCCCCGCCACCCCAGCCTCCGCAAACGAAGCCATGTCATTCAAAAACGCCACTGCTGATTGCAGCAACGGGTAGGCGACGGCTATGCCTGAGCCTTCGCCTAGGCGCATGTTTAGGTTTAGCAGGGCTTGGGCGTTGAGGTGTTGGAGTAGGGCTTGGTGGCCTTGTTCTTGGGAGACGTGGCTGTAGATGCAGTAGTCGAGTACGGCGGGGTTTAGGTGTGCGGCGATAAGTAGGGCGGCGCAGGTGATGAAGCCGTCGACGAGGATGGTCATGCCGTTGGCGGCGGCTTGTAGGTATGCACCTGTCATCATGGCGATTTCAAAACCGCCGAGGTGTTGCAGCACGGTGAGGGCGTCGGTGGCGTGCGCGTGGCGGTCTAGCACTTGTTGTAAGGTGGCGATTTTTTGCGCCAGTTGGCTGTCGTTAAGGCCAGTGCCGCGTCCGGTGCATTGGCTTAGCGGCAATCTGGTCAGGCGCTGCATGATTAACGCGGCGGCGGCGGTGTTGCCGATGCCCATTTCGCCAAAGCCGATGCAGTTGCAGCCCGCTTGCCATTGGCGGTTGACTAAGTCCGCGCCTGTTTGCAGGGCTTGTTGGCATTGCGCGGCGCTCATGGCGGGTTGGTTGAGGCTGTTGGCGGTGCCGTGGGCGATTTTGGCGTGGATGAGTTGCGGGTAGGCGCTTAAGTCGGCGTTGACGCCTGCATCGACAATCAGCAATTCAATGCCGTGTTGTTTGGCAAAGACGTTGATGGCAGCGCCGCCTGCTAAAAAATTGCCGACCATTTGCGCGGTGACGGCTTGCGGAAAGGCGCTGACGCCCGCTGCGGTCAGGCCGTGGTCGGCTGCGAATACGATGATGCAGGGTTGTTTCAGTTGTGGGGAAAGGCTGTTTTGGATGAGGCCAATTTTTAAGGCCAGTTGTTCCAGTTGCCCTAATGCGCCCAGCGGTTTGGTTTTTTGGTCGATTTTTTCTTGCAGTGCGGCTTTTAGTTGTTGGTTGAGCGGGGCGATGTTGACAGCGAATGGCATGGTGTTATTTCCAGTAATTTTCAAAAAGTGGCTAGTCTAGTGCTTAGACGGTGTTGAATTTTTGTAGGGGCGAGCGGCTGCTCGCCTTTTCGTAGCTGAATTTGGTGCGGATTTTTAAATAGACGGACAGCCGTCCGCCCCTACGGGGTTGGATTAATCCGGCAAAGAATCATTGGCTAAATACTAGGCTTTGCCGCGTTCAGTGGCTTAGGCAATGGCTTGGACTTTGTCGTGCGCGGTGGCAGGAATGCTGAACAGCTGCGGATGGAACAAAGCGGCGAGCAGTTCGATGCCATCGACGACGCTGGTGCTGGGGCGGGTGAAAAGGTCGGCATCCGCCAAATACACTTGTTGGTTTTTGACCGCTTGCAAATCGTGCCAACCTGGTTTGGCTTTCAACAAATCCACTTCTTCGCTGGCGCTTTCAATGCTAAATCCGCACGGCGCAATAACGATGATTTCGGGATCGTAATAACAGATTTTTTCCCAATCCATCGGCACGGAATAACCTGCCGGACAGGATAGCGCATCGCTGCCGCCAGCCAGGGCGATTTGGTCGGGTATCCAATGTCCGCAGTTGTAAATCGGGTCTAGCCATTCCAATAACATCACGCGGCGGGGTGGGACGCGGTGTTTTCTTAACACGTCAACGATGTCGTCGATGCGTTGCTGGCACTGGTTTAGCAGGTGTTGGCCTTGTTCGGCTTGGCCTAATTCGGTGGCGATGGTTAATACGTTGTCGAAAATATCGTTCAGGCGGCGGGGCACCAGCGGAATCAGCTTGGGTGTTTTTGGCAGTGCGTGGATGGCTTTTTCGACAAAAGCGGTGCCGATTTGGCAGACGTTGCAGACGTGTTGGGTAAAGATCACATCGGGGGCGATGGCGTGCAGCAAATCCATGTCGATGTAGTACAAGGTTTTGCCTTCGCGGTTGTAATCGCTGACGATGCGGTCAATTTCGGCGCTGCTGTGGTGGGTGTTTTCCAGATAAGAGCGGACGACTTTGGGCTTGTCGGAAGGGCATTCGAAAGTGACGCCGTGCAAGTGGTTTTGTAAGCCCAGCTCGTTAATGATGTGCGTTGAGGCTGGAAGAAATGAACAGGCTTTCATGAAGGCTCGCAGTGATGGCAATGGGTAGCGGAAATTGCTGCCACGTTTGCGGCTTTCCGGAAGCGCATTATGGTATCACCACCTTATCTGAGGCGTATGGCTGATGTAGGAAGGTACTCGCTTTCGGAGTCCAAAACATGTTTTGGACTCCGAAGTAAAGCTAGCAAGATGACTTAAAGATTAAGCCGCTTCAGCCACTTGCTCGGCGCTCATGCAACGCTCAACCCACGCTTGCAATCCCATAAAAGTGGCGTTTGCGGCGGCGAGTATATCGCTATGCTCGGTGCTTTCGGCATCATCAAAACAGCGGTTCATCATGGCAGAAAATGCCTGCCATTCCTTATCTAAATTCTCCCCGTAGCAATGGTAAAAATTCAACGCAGGCTGGATGTCTGTTTGGAAATGTTTACTTAAATGCCGTCCTATCATCCGTCCGCCCAGCATCGATCCTTCCAATACGTACAGCACGCCCATTTTTTCAGCAAAATTATTCATAGGTGGCAAGCTGTCACAAATCGCTAAGTCATCGGTATTTTTGTCAAAAAATTCCAAGTCTTTTTTGAGTAATTGGGTTTTTTGTCGATGTTTTAAGCTATCGCGGTAGCTTGTGGGCAGGTCTTTAAATAGCGTGGGTTCTATGGCGGCAAAAAAACCGTAGAAGTAACCTAATAAGCTGGCGTATTCGTCAATCTGGTAGTCGTTGGCAAATAAGCGTTTGAAACAGGAGGATTTTTCTAACTGTTTGTGGGCTGCTGCCGTGCCTTGGCGTAGGTTTGCCATGATGCTGGGTTGGGTGTTTTTCGCTTCGATTGTAGTTTCTGTTGTCATATTAATTTAATAAAAATGTTAAAAATGATGGAAAAGACGCAAAAATAATTTAAATTTCAATCGATGCTAACTTGAAAGTGATGAAAATGATGAATTTGATGTAATATTACCAAAAATGCTGATTGACGACTCATTTTACCCATAATATTTGTCGTTTTTTAAACAAATTCTCAAACCCAAGCCATCGATAAATTATGGAAACCATAAAAGTAAAATTTGCTACAGATGATTTGAGTACGGTTGAAGTTAAGGCCGATTCGTATTTGTTGGATGCTTTGCTGGAACGCAATCTGGATGTGAAGCAGTTATGCAGTCGCCGTGGATTGTGTGCTACTTGCCATGTGTATGTCGATAAAAATCCAGAAAACCTGACACCGCCAACGCCAAGGGAAACCTTAACCTTGGCAGTTTTGACAGGTGCGCGCGCCAATAGCCGTTTGTCTTGTCAGGCGCGGGTGATTGGTGATGGTGTGGAAGTGTCGTTACCGGAAGGTTTGTATATCGATTCCTTCGAGTCGCTGGAAAAACTGATCGGGCAGCGGACGCAAGTGCCAATTTTGCATCCGGTTACAGGCGATGTGTTGGTTCCTGCGAACAAAATCATCATTCGCTCTATTGTGGAAAAATTGGAGCATTTGAATTTTGACATTGCAAAAGTCCGTTATTCGGATGCTGCCGAAAAGAAATAACGTTTTTTAACCCTACTTTTTTATTTAACGGTGAGTTTATGACAATAGAAGTCGTCGATGGTGGCTTTAGGGGCTATCACAATTACTATCATCCTGAAGACTATTTCAAGATCGATGCCGATAAAGGCGCAATCTATTTGCATGACGGTGAACGCGCAGCAAAAGTGAATGAGACCTTTATCAATGGCCTGCACTTGGGTATTGAGGAAGAAGTTGGCGATTCCAGCTCGCTGTTGATGTACCAAACGGGTTTGCAATGGGCGGCTTTGGATATGAAGCGTTTCGGTGAGCGTATGCGTCATGAATACGGCGGCGGCAAGACCGATATGTGGCAAATGAATAAGCAATTTGTTATGGAAACCTGGTGGTGGCCTTTAACCGTTCAGGGTTTTGGCGCATGGCGTCTGACTTTGGGCGATAAACATAATGAAGCGTTGCAAAGCAAAGGCTTGAGCATTGTTGAATTATGCAACTCAGCGGTAGCGCAATCCATGGCGTTGGCGGGCAAACCCGTATGCCATATGTACGCAGGTTTATTTGCTGGGGTGTTTTCTTATTATGACCGCGAAGAGCGCGGCTGTATTGAGCTGCAATGCTATGCCATGGGCAATGATGTTTGTAAGTTTTTAATAGGCTCGCAAAAACAAATGAATGCTGCTGAGTTTTGGACGAAAGAAGGCGCGACAGCCGCCGAAGTCTTAGAAAGGCTCGGCTGATTAACGGCATTTAAGGAAATTTGGTTATGGCGCAACCCTATACAGTAAAGCAATTGGATTACTTTAAATCCATGCTGGTGATTTTAGAAACCGCGATGGTGAAGGCCAAACCGGGTGTTTCTGAAAAATCCGCAGCCTCTCTGCCTGAGTCATCGTTTGTTCCTCTGCCGGCAGACGTATATGACCAGTTTGCCGCTGCCAATAATGCTTCTGCCGCGCCTGAAAATGTCGCTACTGATGTTACCCAAGCAGCGCCAATAGCGCCCGAAGCGGCGGTTTCCAGTTCGGCATTTTTTGAAACCTTACCTTGGTTGGCTGGCGATGATGCCGCTCCGGTGGCAGCGCCAGTCGCCGTCCTAGATGTTGCTGTTGACGTAGTGGCTGCACCCGTTGTGGTTGCTTCGGATGCCAATACCCAAACCTGTTCGGCATTTTTTCAAGCATTGCCGTGGCAAACCGTTGCCGATGCGCCTGTGTTGCAAGACAAGGCCACCGCCGTGGTTGCTGCTTCTGAGGCGGTAATCGCACCAGTCGCCAATATCCAAACTAGCTCGGCATTTTTCCGGGCATTGCCTTGGCAAACCGCTGCCGATGCGCCAGTACTGCAAGCGCAGACTACTACCGTTGTTGTTTCTGAACCGCTAGTCGCACCAGCCGTTTCGCTTGTTAATACCCAAACTTGTTCGGCATTTTTCCAAGCTTTACCTTGGCAACAGGCCGCTGCTGCGCCTGTGGTTGCTGATGCCGTGGTTGAGAAAACCGCGCAGCCATCGCTAGCCAATAACCAAACTTGCTCGGCATTTTTTCAATCCCTGCCTTGGCAAACGGACGAAGCCATGCCTGCACAAAAATTAGATTTAGTCGCGGCAATGGCAAGCAACGATATTACCGCGATTGCCAATTTAGCCACGCAGTCGGCGATTCAGTCAGCGCAACGCGGGGTACAGCAAAATTCGCCTGCCGCGCGGCCTGTTGCTAGTGCGTTTTTTCAGTCTTTGCCTTGGTAATTAGGCTGTTGCCGATCAAATCATGCTTACTTTCAACCTTATTATTCTTCTGTACAGGAAACAATTATGAGTAACCCAGTTAATCGCAGTTTGCGGGCGAATGCCGAGATAGATCAATTGTTTCGTATTGCTGAAAGCCGTCATTTAAATGAAGCAGAGTACCAGCAATATTTGGCGTTGATTCCCGAAAATGTTGAGCAAGTTGCCGCCGCCAAAGAAATCATGTCAGTGGAGTTGGAGGTGGTTACTAAAACCGTCAGGCAAGTGTTAACGGTTTACCCGTTTGCAAAATTTCATGAATTGCCACGCGATAAATGCACCCGTGATGTCAGTTACGTCAGTGCCTATGCCACACACAGTATGTTGTTGGCTGATCCCGATTGGTTTCGGGATAAATTGTTGATTTGGTTTAAAACCATTCTGCAAGCGTTTTCTTATCCAGGTCGTGAAGAACGCAATATGGACAGCGTGGCAGACAAATCCAGCTATCCAGAAATAACCGCTTTTGCGGATAGCTTGCCGAAACCTCGTCGGGCAATTTATGAGACTTACGCGCGGTTGTTGAAAAATTACCAAGAAGTGTTGTCGCCAAAAGCCTTTGCCTTAATGCAGCCACATTTACAACTGGCTGTTGATATTCTTGCTTCTGAATGAGTGAAATGACATGACTACCATGAATGAAACAACACCAGCGCCACAATTAAGCAGCGATTTATTAAAGATGCTGTTCAGTATTGAAGGGCAAACCTTTGATATGGAAAAAGGCACTGTGGTAACCAATGCCGATAGCCGGGTGATTTATTTATCCAGCGATATGATCCACTCGATTTATGACACCTTAAAGTATGAAGCGGGCGACGCCTGGTCGTTAATTTTAAAAAATTGCGGCGTCGTTTGGGGCAAACGCATCAACCGATCTTTAGAAAAAGAATTGCAACTGGAAGGCAGGCAACAAGTAGGCAGCCTTGCGGTAGACAGTTACTTGAAATTATTGGAAAGCTATTTTTCCAGCCACGGTTGGGGAAAGCTGCGTATTTATATGGATGATGCGGAAAGCCACGGGATTGTTCGGGTCAGTCTGCTCAACAGCTTGTTTGCCCAGACCTTAAAAGATAAGCATGAACCCGTGGATTTTATGATTGCCGGGATGCTGCAAAGCATTTTTTCCGACATCAGTAGCTACGATTTACGCTGCATCCAGGTTTCATATCAGTATTCAGGCAACAATTGCAGTGAGTTTTTAATTAGCGGGCCAGCGCGTATTGCTGCGTTGGAACAAGTGCAATTACATGATTTGAGTATTGATGATGTCTTGGCACAACTACGAGTTACCGGATAACAGCGTATTTCCTCCCCAATATCTTTTACAGGCAGTTATACACGAAGGCGTTAATAGCGTGCTGTTGCTGGCGCAAGATACCGCCAGCGACAGCCTAGTTGCCATTAAATGTTTTAGGGCTAGCGCCAAAGGCAGTTACTTAAGGGAAGTCGGTGCGGTTTTTGATATTCAGCATCCGCATTTAATCCGCTGTTTGGATACCTTTTATCGCTCAGATGGCATCGCCTGCATTGTTTACGAACATTTATCCGGCGGCAGTCTGGCGGAGTTACTGGCAAAACAAGGCCATTTGCCGTTACCAGACATGCTGGCTTGTTTGCGGGCGATGTTAAAGGTGCTGCGCTATTTGCATGGACTTAACTTTATCCATTGCGATATTAAGCCGGAAAACATTTTATTACGCCCGGTTAAAGGCGGCACATTTGAGTATGTGCTAATTGATTTAGGTGCTGCGTGTTCCTTACGGGAAGCCAGAGAAGGCCTGCATGTAACCGGAACGCCTGCTTATATCGCCCCGGAACGGATAAAAAATCGGTTTTTTTTCAACAGCGATTTATACAGTTTGGGTGTGATTGCTTATGAAATGGCGACAGGAACGCGCCCATTTACCGGCACGGTCTCAGAATTAACCGATGCCAACCTAGCGGAAGTGCCGTCATTAACCGCCATAAAAGCCCCGGAATTGCGGGATTTTATTGATTTTTTACTGGTAAAAAATCCCTTGCAGCGGATTGCCTCGGCGGCCTTGGCGTTGGCGATGTTGGAGAGGATTGAATCGGGCATAAAGGTGATTTCGCAAACCTTAAGCCCCGGCAAGCAAGACGATAACGTGGTGTTGGCCTTAAATAGTTCAGAAACATTACTGGGCATTTATGGCTTTCATGCCCACGGCTCAGTCATCATCGGCTTACGCTTTGCCCATCATGTGGAGCTTTTACAGCCACTGGCAAGCGATATAGCCAAACGCACCTTGTTTACCGACTTACCTTTGCAAGTTTTGGCGAATGATAGTTTGGCTTATGCCAGCGCATCGCGTTTGCAAACCTTAAATTTAAGCGATGGCAGCGAATGCCTAATTAAAGAACGCTTAAGCGATGTAAAAGGCTGGCATGTTGAATCCGGTGGCTGCTTATGGAGCAACGTCTACTACCATTTTTATGAGCCTAAGCTGGGCGGGCCGATACAAAAATTCGTGATACCGAATTATTGGTTAAGCACAGAAAAACATATTTTGGCTGATGGTTACTTAGTCGGTTCAGAAGGCATCGCCAATAACAAAGTGGTGCTGCGGGATCGTCAAACCGCTGTTTTACAAGAATGGCTTTTAGATGATCCGGTGATTGCCTTAAGCCATGCGAATGGCAATGTCTTGGCAGTCACCATTGATTTAAGCGCCAGCAGCCGATTTACCGCTTGGTGCTTAACGGTTGCCCAAGGCATCAAAACCTGGCTGTTACCCGCTGATGTTGAGCAAGTGCGCTGCTTAAACGGCAGGATTTTTTGGCTAGCTAAAAAAAATACCCTGTATTGCTGTGATAGCAGCTTACAACCGCAACGTTTAAAGCAATTTGCCAGCAGCGTAGAAAATTATGCGGTTTCTTTCGATGGTCAGTTGATTGTCGCAAGCGTTACCAATGCAGATGGCAAGTTAATCCTAACAATAACAAAACTAAGTGGAATGCTATGAAGTTCTCCCAACTTACTGAAATTTTTAAACAACCGAAAGCAAACTTTAGTTCTCGTCCCTTGCATTGCTTGTTTTATTCACACAGCTGGACGATTTACTGCCTGCAAGAATTAGGGCTGTTGAACCCCGAAGAAGACATCATTATTGAGTTGGCAAGCCCATCAAATTTAAGCACCGTGCTTAATCCCAATAATAATGATTATGAAAACCTGTTGGCGTTACTACAACCCGACAAACATTTGCATCAGCTAGGCGGGCAATTTAAGCAAGTTTGTGCACCCGTGGTATTAGCGCCGACAGCTGCTAACCGTAACGATTTATTAGCAGCGCTTGCCTTAGTCGGTACCGATTTGAGCCATTTTCTCCGCGCGGTGGTGTTGGTGCATATAAATGATGCCGCCGATTTCCATCTAGCGTACGCGCATATGGCTAGCTTTGGCCTAGTTTGGGATGTTGCCGATTACCCCAATGCCAATCTGCCTGCGTTAGCAGAGATATTAGTAGGCGAAAACTATCTGGATCAAAGTCGTTGGAGCGGCATCCATTTTTGTAACCATAAACAACGCCAATCTATTGTTAATGAAGCAAACGCAGTAAGTTTACGGAAAATGCTTGCCGAATTTCCTGCGCTGAGCCTCAACTAAGCCCGTGGTAGCAACAGCATCGCCAGCTTGGTTGCGGGTTTCAGGGTTACCGACTGTTCAGCAATTACAACAAGCTTATGCCTACGGTGTCGGGCATCTGCTGAACGTCTCAGGGGTTAATGTTTATGAGGTTTACCAGCAACCCGACTTGCCTGAATTTGTTATTAGCCAAACAGTATTTACCGATATTTTTACCACTAAACCCATGCAAACGGATTGCAACCGCGTAAGTAGTGAGATGTATATGCAGATTGCCAATGAGGACGAACGCCAAGCCTTGTTGTCGGCGGTACAAACCTTATTTGCACTGGTAAGCCAGCAAATTCCGGTGTGGGTGTTTTGCCATCGTGGCATAGGTCGGTCGCCATTGGTGGTCGCAGCGGCTTTACACAAATATTACGGCGACAGCGGCAAACAGGCGATTGCTAGAACTTATGAAATCCAGCCCGCCGCGCATTTTTCGGAAATCAGCCTTTCGGCAATGCAATGGTGTCAGGAGCAATGGTGAATTTTGATGCCTTAATCGCCGCAACTTTGGCAGCTTTCGAACCCTTAACTTGCCAGCCGCTGGAATTGGCTGCAAATCTTGCCAGAATCCAACGGCCTGAAGTGGATGGTGATTTGGTGATGGCAACCCAGTTTTTTGATGTCAATGCCCGTGGCGAATTACGCATAGTCCACATTTTTGCCCCCAAAATTAAGGTGCTGACGCTATTTTTTTTCCCCGATGCAAACTGGCAATTGCCTGTGTATTGTATGGAGCTGGTGGTGTTTGGTGAACAACCCATCGTGGCGTTAATCGATGGCGTGTGTTTACAGCCTATGGATTGCGGCAGCTTGGTCGAGGGGATTTTAGACACGGCCCACCAAAAAAATCCGCAGTTTCAGCAAGCAGAAGACACCCCAGAATGGTTTCAGGCTTGCCGCTCCGGCAGGGATTTTTTTATCCGCCCAGAAAACATGGCGGTAATGGGCGATTTGGCAGCTGTGCATTTGCAGTTAATGCCGCAGCTCGCCACATTAATACAAGACGCGCGGCAATTTCCTGAGCAACAAACCCAGCAATATCAACACGTTTTACAAGAATACAAACATCACCACCGCATCCATGCGCCAGGTTTAAAACTCATGAACCGCAGTTTTGGCGAAGCTTGGACGGCTAACTACATGCACACACTATTTAATTGAACTTATGAGCACAACTAAAAAAGTCTCCATGCCCGTCGCCGTTGAAGCCGGAAAAACTTACAGCTGGTGTACCTGTGGCTTAACCCAAACAGCGCCATTATGTGATGGTAGTCATCAAAAAACTGCCGATTTACAACCCTTATCTTTCGTTGCCGAGCAAACCACCACGGTATTTTTATGTGCTTGCGTCCGCACGGAAGACCCGCCTTATTGCGATGGCTTAAATTGCGACTCGTGAATAGGGTGAACTTTGATTAACAGGTAAGCAGCTATGGATAAAATTCGATTAGCCATTTTAAATTACGCAGGCACGACAAAGGATTATTCCCTAATTCATGAAGTGCTAGTTAAGGCTATTTCATTATTGGATGGCGGCTGGGTGCTATCAGAACCTGCCGACACCGACTTAATGTTAGTTTGGGTCAATGCTGAAGCTGATATAAAAATCCTGCAACATCTTGATGGCAAATATCCGCCTGAAAATATTATTGTTTTAGTCAGTAATGAATACTCCGTGTCGGCAAGATGGCAATTGAGTTATCCCAAGCAAAAAAATCTTCCCAGTATTTTAGCGGTCACCAAATTACTAAGCCGGGTGCAAGCGCATTTTTCACCCGTTTCCCGTTTTGAGACGCGCGGCAATTTTGATCCCGACCAGTATTTTTATGGCCTGCTGCAAAAAGCGATGGCAGATGGCGTAGCCCGTATCTGTTCATATCCCGGTTGTCCGGATGTGTATTTATTGCCTAAAGAGAATTCTTTTTATCTCAGCGGCGAAATGGAAAAACTCATCCCGATGATGGTGGTCGATTGGCAAGATTTAACGGTAACCTCGGTAAACGATCAGCAAATCATCGAAAAAGTCAGTTATGTGCAGTTTTCTGCGCGTTTGTCGCAATACATGTTTTTAGAAGAAGACAGTATTTTTCAGACCCTCAACGTCAATAAATACAAACGCTATTCGCTTAATGAGCTGGTTTGGTTTTCTATTTTGATCGTCTCGCGCGGCAGGTTGTTGCCGAATATGCAGGCAACCGACGTAGTTTTACTGAAACAAATGCCCGAATATCTGCGTTTGGATTATTACGCCAGAGAATATAAACCCTTAGCCAATTGCTTCTGCGGCGATGCGCTAAGTTTGTATGAAGCCAGTGCTATCACCCAATTTTCTTTGTATGAAATTATCGGCTTCATCAATGCTTGTAAGGCTCTGGAACTGGTTGAGCGCGGTGAGGCAGCGCTAAAAATCGTCCAATCTAAAAAGTCTGTGCGTAGCGATCTTGAAAGCAATTACGCCAGCGTCGGCAGTGCCTTGAAAGGCCGCATCAAAATCGTCATTGCTGGCAGCGTTGGATCAGGTAAAACCGCCGCCATCGCCGCCATCAGCGATTTCTCACCCATCAGCACCGAAACCCGCCCCAGTGATTCGGTAACGCGCAAAAAATCCACAACAACAGTAGCGATGGATTACGGTGAGATACGCTTCCGCAATGACTTAAAGATTTTTCTTTACGGTACGCCAGGGCAAAAACGCTTTGATTTCATGGGGCAAATACTCTGTGAAAATGCGTGGGGCATGTTGTTGCTGATTGATAATTCCGAAAACGAGCCATTTACAGAAATCGATTATTATCTGGACTTGTACGCGCGTTTTTTACCAAAACTAAAGTTAGTGATTGGCATTACCCATTTGGATATTTGCAAAAGCCCAAGCTTAGATGACTATGCCGATTATTTAGCAGAGCGGGGATTGTATTTTCCCATTGTGCAAGTGGATGCACGCGATAACGCCAGCATAGCGAATGCTTTAAGCAGTTTGACGCAACCGATCTATCCGATGAGAGCTGTGCCGCTGAAAAGCGTTGGGTAAGTAAAGTCATAGGATGTGCTGTACCCAAAGGGCATAAAAGGAACGAAGCGCATCTGTCGAGTTTTTACGCGATTGATATGCCTCCTGTCGTCGGCACATCCTATGCCCATCAACCGCCGATTTTATTTGCCGTGTTTTCCCCAATCAGTCATAGTTATCCCAAATAAACCGCTAAACTGCCAAGCCGACGCACTGTCGGCTTTTTTATTGGGACTGTTATGTATTATCAAGGTGTAAAAAAAGCCATTGTTGTCCGTCCGGCGTTAAAAAAACGTGCGGATTTTGGTGATATTCATCCGCTATTGGCGCGTATTTTTGCCGCCCGTGGTTTAACGTCTGCTGCCGATTTAGAACGCTCGCTCGCCAAACTGCCATCGCCGTGGTTATTGTCCGGCATGGAAGATATGGTCAGCGAATTGGTGTACGCGCTGAAAATGCGGCAGCGTATTTGTATCGTTGCTGACTTTGATGCCGATGGCGCGACCAGTTGTGCTTTAGCGATTAAAGGCTTGCAATTGCTGGGCGCGGGGCAGGTGGATTTTGTCGTCCCCAACCGTTTTGAATATGGTTACGGCTTAACGCCGGAAATTGTCGAGCTGGTGAAGTTACAGCAACCGGATGTTTTGATTACCGTTGATAACGGCATTTCCAGTCTTGATGGCGTATTAGCCGCCCAGCAAGCAGGCATTAAAGTCTTAATTACCGACCACCATTTGCCCGGCGAGCAATTGCCGCAAGCCACCGCCATTGTTAACCCCAACTTGCTGGATGACCGTTTTCCTTGCAAAGCTTTAGCGGGCGTTGGTGTGATGTTTTATGTGCTGATGGCGTTGCGCGTTCGGCTTAGGGAATTGGATTGGTTTACCCAGCGGCAAATTCCAGAACCCAATTTAGGGCAATTATTGGATTATGTCGCCTTAGGCACGGTGGCGGACGTCGTGACTTTGGATGTGGTCAACCGCACCTTGGTGTATCAAGGTTTGCTGCGGATACGCACAGGCAAAAGTGGCCCGGGTTTGCGGGCGTTAATCGAAATTGCGGGTAAAAATCTACAAACCATCAATGCCGCTGATTTAGGTTTTGCCATAGCCCCGCGCCTGAATGCCGCCGGACGCATGGACGATATGACCTTAGGCATCCAATGTTTACTTACCGAAGACCCAGTTCTTGCCAAAACCATCGCCGTGCAATTGGATGAGTTAAACAATGACCGCCGCGAAATTGAAGGGCAAATGAAGTTTGAAGCCATGGCCTTGCTGGCGGATATGAAAATGCTCGACGAACACCATTTGCCCGCAGGCGTGTGTTTGTACGATGGCAATTGGCATCAAGGCGTTATCGGCATTTTGGCCTCGCGGATTAAAGACCGCTTGCATCGCCCCGTTATCGCCTTTGCCCCCGCAGGCAACGATTTGATAAAAGGCTCGGCGCGTTCCATTGCAGGCGTACATATCCGCGATGTACTCAGTGATATTGCCGCCGCGCACCCAAAATTGCTGAGCAAATTTGGCGGACATGCAATGGCGGCAGGTTTAAGTCTGGCAATGCACGATTACCCCGCCTTCGCCTTGGTGTTTGATGACGTGGTACGCAAGCGGCTGGCGCAGGTGGATTTGGAACAGAAAGTTTGGTCAGACGGGGAGTTGTCGGAGCAAGAACTCAGTTTGGAAGTGGCTGATTTATTACAGCAAGCGGCAACCTGGGGGCAGGGCTTTCCCGAACCGATTTTCCATGGTGAATTTGACGTCATCCAAGCGCGGATCGTCGGGCAGCGGCATCTTAAATTGGTATTACGCAAACCCGGCGGCGGATTATTACTGGATGCCATCGCCTTTTTCATCGACCAACCGGAAAATTGGTTGGGTTTACGATCAATTGTCGCCGCCTATAAATTGGATATAAACGAATACAAAGGCAACCGCAGCGTGCAATTGCTGCTGCAATATTTGGAAAAGCGGGCGTGATTCCTTAAGGTAGGATGGGCTGACGCAAGGAAGCCCATCAAACAGCACCCCAATGATGGGCTTCCTTACGTCAGCCCATCCTATATATCGACAACAGCCAACGCCATCACCATTTTTTTAAGCTTAGGCACAACGAAGCCTTGGCGTTTACCGGAAAAAACCTTTTCGCAAACCATTTTAAGCCCTAAGCGTGTATACAGCTTTTCCGCTTTCGGGTTGTTGTCGGCGACATCCAAGGCGAAGGTTTTGTAACCGTTGGCGGCAGCAAAATGCCATTGCGATTGGATAAGTTGCGTACCGATACCTTGACCTTGCAGTGAACGCTCAACGGCAAAATTGGCTAAATACCATTCACCTTTTTCCGGCTTTTTCATCACACTGCCAATATGGCGTGAGCGCATTAAAACAGGCCAAACAGCCACCCAGCCATAAAAGCGAAACATATTCACCACCGTGCCCAGTTTCAGCAAGCCATAGCCTTTGCCATCATAAAAGCAGCCCGTACCAACCACCTTGCCAGCCACCACCGCCACAGTCAGATTACGGTAGCCGCAAAAACCGTAGCCCGATTGGAACTCAAAACCAATAAAATCGATCGCCGCCTGTTTGCGGGTTTGGTAAATAAAGTCATACAGCTCTGTACCTGCGCTGTAAATTTGCGCGGCAATATCGCCAACATCAGATTGCTTTGCGGTTCTTATTTCCATAGCAGGGGATGGCTAGGTGTATTCTTGATGGGTGCGTTGCAAGATAAGCAGAAATGCTTTTTTATAGAATTGAGCTACGATTGGTGGGGCGTGAGAGACTCGAACTCTCGACCCAAGGATTAAGAGTCCCTTGCTCTACCAACTGAGCTAACACCCCCAAACGAGACTTGCGATTCTAAGTTAAAGCGGGTTGTGTGTATAGATAAAATCTATTTTGGGTGGATTTATTCTGCTTAAGTGGTAGATATAAGAAATAGATAATTTCTGTATTTGCTAAGACTTGTCTTTTATAGCCTAGTTTGCTGGCTCTAGCGGCGGGAGTGGAGGGATTGCTGTTCTATAGAATATAGCTCCTATAAGCGAAAGCGTATTACAATCAAACCATAGTTTATTTGGCGTAATTCCTAAAACCCTTGTTATATTCAAAATAGGAAAAACAAATGCAAAGATCAATGGTAACTACATGTTTAGAATTGCCTGGCTATAAAGTTGTAAAAAATGTAGGCATTGTGAGAGGAATTACCGTTAGATCTCGCTCAGTTGTTGGTAACTTCTTTGGCATGGTACAAGCAATATTTGGAGGAAATATTTCCATTTACACAAACCTATGTGAAAAAGCCCGTATTGAGGCATATGAAATTATGTGTAAGCAAGCGGCAAAAAATGGCGCAAATGCCATTATAGGTATGCGTTATGATGCAACAGAGCTAATGGCTGGTGTTACAGAAGTTTTATGTTATGGTTCGGCTGTGGTGGTTGTTCCTGAATAAGGTGGTGGCATTATGAGATTAAGCGTACTTATAAGTATCGGACTTTTTGTTGTTGGTGCTTTCGTATTTTTATTGCAGTTGTGGTTTTCCTTTTGGTCTCCAGAAATACTTTATAAAATCTTAACCACATTAGGGGTTTTATTAGTCGTTGTATTGGTTGTTTCCTTTGTGTCGAAAGAGGCAAAGGAAACAGAGCGATTAAATGATGGACATGATTTGTAATCTTGTACGTAACTGCGACAGGCTTCTCCAGTGCCTGAACCCAAACTTTATAAGTAATCAAGCATAAGTTTTCAGGCATTTAAACCTTTCAGGTCTTTAAGGGCTGAAAGGTTTTAGCAAAATTTTTGCATAAGCACTTAGATTATTACTTCGATACATCAGGATAAAATGAATGGCAATCCCTTCAAAAAGACCCACTTCCCCACATTTACAAGTTTATAAATTACCACTGACAGGCTTGGTTTCTATTACCCATAGGATTACTGGCGTTTTGTTGTCTTTGGGATTGGTTTTGGTTGTTTGGTTGTTATCGGTGCTGGTTTCTGGTCAGCAGGCTTATGCCGATATGCAGGCAATCATGAGTTTAATGGTTTTTAAAGTGATGTATTGGGGCTTTATTTACGCGTTGTTTTTTCATTTATGCCACGGTATCCGCCATTTGTTGTGGGATGCGGGCTTGAGTTTTGAACACGCTAAGCTTAATCAATATGTGCTGATAGAGCTGGCGGCATCTTGGTTGTTGACCTTGCTGACATTTATTCTGGTATAAGGAAAGGAGGCATTATGGCTTATCAAGCACCGCTCGCTAAAGTTCGTGGCCTTGGCTCGGCAAAATCGGGTACTGCCCATTGGTGGATGCAACGGGTGACGGCATTTGCTTTAGTGCCGTTGACGTTTTGGTTGCTTAGTTTTTTGACGATGGGCTTAAACGCGCCTTACCAAGAAACCTTAGTTTGGTTGGCTGAGCCTGTGCATACGGTCGCTATTGTCGCTTGGTTGCTGCTGGCGTGTTATCACGGCGCTTTAGGCTTGCAGGTGGTTATAGAAGATTATGCGGGTGAAAATATAAAAATTATTGCTGTTTGGGCAGTGAATTTAAGCTTTTTATTGTTGGCGTTGGCGGCTGTAATTGCTGTACTGCGTATTGTGTTGGCAGGATAAAAAATGACGGCTGCGTATAAAATTATTGAACATGCTTATGATGTGGTGGTTGTCGGTGCTGGTGGCGCTGGTTTACGGGCGACTTTAGGGATGGCGGAGCGGGGTTTGAAAACTGCGTGTTTAAGCAAAGTTTTCCCTACCCGTAGCCATACTGTTGCCGCGCAAGGTGGTATTAGTGCGGCTTTGGGCAATATGGGCGAGGATGATTGGCGTTTCCATATGTACGATACCGTTAAAGGTTCCGACTGGCTGGGCGACCAAGATGCTATTGAATATATGTGCCGTGAGGCCATCCCTGCCATTATCGAGCTGGAACATTACGGTGTGCCGTTCTCGCGTACCGAAGATGGCAAGATTTATCAACGTGCCTTCGGTGGCATGACCACGCATTTCGGTAAAGGCCAAGCGCAACGCACTTGCGCGGCGGCGGATAAAACCGGACACGCTATTTTGCATACCCTTTACCAACAAGCCTTGAAAAACCAAGCGGAATTTTTTATCGAATACATCGCTTTGGATTTGATTATGCAGGATGGTGAATGCCGGGGCGTGTTGGCCTGGTGTTTGGATGATGGCTCTTTGCATTTGTTTAAAGCTCATCAAACGGTATTGGCGACTGGCGGTTATGGGCGTAGTTATTTCTCTTGTACTTCCGCGCATACGGTTACGGGTGACGGCAGTGCGATGGTGTTACGCGCGGGCTTGCCGTTGCAAGATATGGAATTCGTGCAATTTCATCCAACGGGTATTTATGGTTCGGGTTGTTTGATTACCGAAGGCGTGCGGGGTGAGGGCGGCTATCTCACTAATTCCGAGGGTGAGCGTTTTATGGAGCGTTATGCGCCGACTGCCAAGGATTTGGCTTCTCGCGATGTGGTTAGCCGCGCTATTACCATTGAAATCAACGAAGGCCGTGGCGTGGGCAAGCTGAAAGACCATGTCTATTTGCATATCGAACATCTTGATCCGGCGATTATTCACGAACGTTTGCCGGGTATTTCGGAAACCGCAAAAATTTTTGCGGGCGTTGATGTCACTAAGCAACCTATCCCAATTTTGCCGACGGTGCATTACAACATGGGCGGCATCCCTACCAATTACAAAGCGGAAGTGGTCACTTTAGATGGTGATAATCCCGACAAAATTGTGCCGGGGTTGATGGCGATCGGCGAGGCGGCTTGTGTGTCTGTGCATGGCGCTAATCGTTTGGGTTCTAATTCTTTGCTGGATTTGGTGGTGTTTGGGCGTTCGGCGGCTATCCGTTGTGCTGAATTGATTAAGCCTGGCACAGCGCATAAACCGCTTGCCAAGAACGCTTGCGACCAAGCGCTAGCTCGGTTTGATAAAATCCGTCATGCCAACGGCAGTTTATCGACTTCTGAAATTCGTTTGAATATGCAGCGGGTTATGCAAACTAAGGCGGCGGTATTCAGAACCGAAAGTACCTTGACGGAAGGCATTCAAGCGATGGATGAAATCAGCCAATCATTTGCTGAAGTCGGTGTTAAAGATAAGTCGCTGATTTGGAATACCGATTTAGTGGAAACTTTGGAGCTGGATAATCTGTTGTGCCAAGCCAAAGTGACTATTAATGCCGCAGGAAACCGTACCGAAAGCCGAGGCGGCCATGCCCGTGAAGATTTCCCAAACCGCGATGATGCCAATTGGATGAAGCATACTCTCACTTGGTTGCAAGCAGATGGTTCGGTGAAAATTGCTTATCGTCCCGTACATTTATACACCTTAACTGATGATGTTGAGGTTATCCCACCCAAAGAGAGGGTTTACTAATGGCAGAATTTACCTTGCCGAAAAATTCCCGCTTAATTAAAGGCGAAACCTTCAACGCACCAGAAGTCGCGGTTAATGTCCGAAATTTTGAGGTGTATCGTTGGGATCCGGAATCGGGCGAAAATCCAAGGGTAGATGTTTACCAGTTGGATATGGATAGCTGCGGGCCAATGGTGCTGGATGCCATTTTAAAAATAAAAAATGAAGTCGACAGTAGCTTGGCTTTTAGGCGTTCCTGTCGTGAAGGTGTTTGCGGTTCTTGCGCGATGAACATTAACGGCAAAAACACCTTGGCTTGTACCAAAGCCATCGACAGTTATTCTGGCACAATTAAGATTTTTCCTTTGCCGCACATGCAAGTGGTTAAGGATTTGGTGCCGGATATGACTCATTTTTACGCGCAGTACGCGTCAATCAAGCCTTGGTTGGAGACGCAAACACCTGCTCCTGCGGATAGCGAGCGCTTACAAAGCAAAGAAGACCGCGCTAAGTTGGATGGCTTGTACGATTGCGTGTTATGCGCTTGTTGCTCTACCAGTTGCCCTAGTTATTGGTGGAATAGTGAGCGTTATTTGGGGCCGGCGGTGTTGTTGCAAGCCTATCGTTGGTTGGTTGATAGCCGTGATGAAAACACGGGCGAGCGCTTGGACGAATTAGAAGACCCATTCAAGCTTTACCGTTGCCATACCATTATGAATTGTACTGATACTTGCCCGAAAGGCTTGAATCCTGCTAAAGCCATCGCTGAAACCAAAAAAATGTTGTTACAAAGACAGCAAGGTTAATGAACGAATTAAAAAAATTGGCGTGGCAGTGTCGAAGGGGAACTAAAGAACTCGACGCTATCTTGCAAAACTATTTGCAAACACAGTATTTGCAAGCGGATGCAAACGAGCAGCAACAGTTTTTGGCGTTACTACAATTGGAAGATGATGAACTGATTGAATTGTTGGTTAATTCATCAAAGTTAGTAAATCCATTTATTGATTTGCTGCCAAAATTACGCAGTTTTGTTTTTTAATTCGTTATTGTTCTTAGAAATTTGCCAGAATGGGCGCTTTCCAAATCAGTAAAGCATTCTTCGTAAAATAATAAGAATATAAAATGAATAAAATAATTACATTACATCCCACAGGGCAGGAGCGTCGGCGTAGCATTCGCATTGAGTTTAATGCGGGTTACCGATTTACAGTCGGTGATGAAGCGTTTGTTGGCAATCTTTGCAATATTACAGAACATGGTGCTTTTTTAGCAGGTAATATTGCTGACATAGCGGGTTCAGCTATATCCTCTATTGGTGAATTACATATTACAACTGATAACAAAGCTTTATTTTGTAAAGCTCAAATTGTTTATGTAAATAACACGATAGATGATGTGTTTCCGTCAGGCGTTGGCGTGATGTTTGTTGATTTTGCTGATAGCCAAAAATTGTTATTGGCGGAGCTGATTGATTGCTACCAAAAAGCTGAAAAGGCTTAGTTAAAATTCCGATGACATCGTTTTGAGTTAAATAATTTTGTTAAAAATGCGAACCATGTCACAATAATTAAAAGGTTTACGGATTATTTTCGAATAATTTTACGCCACCTAATTAATAGATAAGATTGTCTTTTAATTTAATTCTATTGATTGCCGGAAAGTTAGTGTTTTTATTGCTGAATTAGGATGCAATAAATAAAGATTGTGTGGAATGTGGCTTTAGTAAGGCTACAGTATCTTTTATTTTCAATAAAAATCATGGTGATTTCAATGATTTGTGACAAATTTGCGTCAAAAAGCAATAATCATTTGCTGAGTGTTTTATTATCGTCTTTAGCTTTATTTGCTTCAGTCACGCCATCGGTTTTTGCGGCACAAGTTAACTTGGTGCAAAACGGTTCTTTTGAAACCACTACTGCAACCAATTCCTATCAAGTCAATAATAGCAATCTGTCCGGTTGGCAAATTACTAATGCAACTGGCGGCGGTTATACTTTTCTGACTTTTCCAGGCCAAGCACCGACCAATGTTGGAGCAGGTGCAGAGTGGGGTACTTTTGGATTATGGAATCCCGGTGGGAATAGCATCCCAGCGACCAGCCCAGATGGCGGAAAATTTATTGTCTCTGATGCTGCGTTTAGAAACAGCTCTATTTATCAAACCATTAATGGATTAACGGTTGGTCAAGTTTATCGATTGAGTTTTTGGCAAGCGGCTGGTCAGCAAGTTGGTTTTACTGGGGCGACAAAAGAACAGTGGCGGGTATCTCTTGGTGGTAGCATAACTTACGTAAACTCACTTACTTTGGCTAATGGTACTACAGCGACTGCGTCACAACTCAGTACCAATGCCATCGGTATTGCGACAGGTGGTGATGTTAGGTTTTCTTCTATGATGGATAACCCTAGCCAGGGGTTTCAAAATTGGCAACAACAGCAAATGCTGTTCACTGCAACTGCAACAAGTCAGTTGTTGTCATTTTTGGCGATAGGATCGCCAACAGGCCAACCACCATTTTCATTGCTGGATGGTGTTTCACTAGTTGCAGTGCCTGAACCTGAAACTATTGGCATATTATTGTTCGGTTTATTCGTGATTGCTTTCGGTCAAAAAAGATTGGCTGAAAACAACAAAAAAATGATCGCTTAATATACTGGGTTATCTAAAAATAGATGCGGATGTGTGGCAAATGCCCACATCCGCTTTTTTTTGCCTACATTTTTTAGTGCTTGATGGAGTTGAATTTGCCGATAATCCTTGTTGATCTTTTTAGGCTATCCGTTTGGTTGTTGATAATCGTCGCGATTTTTCTACCTTTAGAAAAACTCTATCCTTTGCATAAGCAAAAGTTCTTCCGACAAGATTTTGCTGTCGATTTGTACTATTTTTTCCTTAGCGGTTTGGTGCCAAAAATATTACTTATTGTGCCCATGTCGTTAACGGCAATGTTATTGCACGATTACATGCCGTTAGAATTGCATCGCCAGCTTGCTGAATTACCGTTTCTGGCTCGGTTTTTTGCGGCGATGATTGTTGGTGAAATTGGGACTTATTGGGGGCATCGATGGATGCACGAAAATACCTACTTATGGCGCTTCCATGCTATTCATCATAGTGCGCCACACATAGATTGGCTTGTAAATACCCGAGCCCATCCAATAGATTTAGTATTTCCCCGGTTCTGTGGTTTGCTGCCGATGTATTTTTTGGGTTTAGCACAGCCAATGGCGAATCAGGTCGACATGGTGCCGATGTTAATCATGTTGGTCGGTACGCTCTGGGGATTTTTTATCCATAGCAATTTACGTTGGCGGTTTGGGTGTTTTGAATGGTTGCTGTCCACACCAGCATTTCACCACTGGCATCATACTAACGACAGCCATGCCGTTATCAACAAAAATTATGCGCCGTTGTTGCCTTGGGTTGATAAGCTGTTTGGTACTTTTTATCTTCCTAAACAATGGCCTGTAAAATATGGCATTGATGAGCCTGTGCCAGCAAATTTAATGGCGCAACTGCTATTGCCATTTTTGCCAAAGAAAAAATCCACAAACTCGAAAAGCCCTTAGGGATAATTTTTTGTTTCCGGTTAAAGTCAGCGCCCAAACAGCATCGTGTTTGTTAGCTATGCCGTTACGCTGCATTGTATAATGGGCGGAAATGATTTTTTACCGCATTAGAGCATAAGCATGACACCAGAAAAAACTTCCTCCCGCCCTCGTGGTATCTATTTACTGCCCAATTTGTTTACCACAGGCGCATTATTCTCCGGTTTTTACGCGATTATTTCTGCCGTGAACGGACGTTACGAAACCGCCGTTATCGCTATTTTTATTGCCATGATTTTAGATGGCTTAGATGGCAGGGTAGCAAGATTGACTAACACCCAAAGTGAATTTGGCGCTCAATACGATAGCTTGTCAGATATGGTTGCCTTTGGCGTCGCCCCCGCCTTGGTCATGTATTTATGGGCATTTGCCAGTTTAGGGCGATTAGGATTATTTGCCGCTTTTGTGCATACCGCTGGCGGTGCATTGCGTTTGGCGCGTTTCAATACCCAGATAGAATCTGCCGACAAGCGCTACTTTCAAGGCCTACCTAGCCCAGCTGCCGCCGCTATTATTGCTGGTTTTATTTGGATCAGCTTGGAACACGGCTATGACATCGACATGATTAAATATTTGGGGATCATCCTCACCATAACCACTGGTTTGTTGATGGTCAGTAACTTCCGATATTCCAGTTTTAAACAAATTGATTTGAAAGGAAAAGTGCCTTTTGTCGTAGCGATTTCAGTGATGTTGGCAATTGGTTTTGTTATGGCGCAACCACAAACCATGTTATTTTTGTTGTTCTTATGCTATGCCGTTTCTGGGCCAGTGATTACCTTGATACAGCGCAAACGCATCTTACAAGAACGCAAAGGCTAAAATCTGCTTGAGGGCTTACAGTCAATCCGGTATAGTCAGCCGCCATGAACATCCCCTCCGCATCTTCAAGTTACGCTTATACAACTGCTGCCGACATCGGTTTGGCAGCTTTGTGTGCCGTGCGCCTCGTTTTAGTACTACTGCCCTGATGGGCAGCCAATTCCTTTTATCAGCGTTTTTAATCTTTATTTCTATGTGACGACCGACAAAGCGTTTGGCTGTCCTCAAAAAACTATTCGAGTTTGCTATGAAAGACCATTTAATTATATTTGACACCACTTTGCGTGACGGCGAGCAAAGCCCAGGCGCATCCATGACCCGTGACGAAAAAGTCAGGATTGCACGCGCCTTAGAGCGGTTGCGCGTTGACGTTATCGAAGCCGGATTTCCTGCCGCCAGCCCTGGCGATTTTGAGGCGGTGCAGGCCGTTGCCAATATCATCAAAGACAGCACCGTGTGCGGTTTGGCGAGAGCTTTGGATAAAGACATAGACCGCGCTGGTGCTGCCTTAAAAGGTGCAGCACGTTCGCGTATCCATACCTTCATCGCTACATCGCCCATCCACATGCAAATGAAATTGCAGATGACACCGGAGCAAGTGATTGAACATGCCGTCAGCGCGGTCAAACGAGCGCGGCAATATACCGACGATGTCGAGTTTTCGCCAGAAGATGCTGGGCGTTCAGATGAAGACTTCTTGTGCCGGATTTTGGAAGCGGTCATTAACGCTGGCGCGACCACCTTAAACATCCCTGATACTGTCGGCTACAGCATCCCGCAACAATTTGGCGCGACTATCGCTAATTTGATCCACCGCATCCCCAACTCAGACAAAGCCATTTTCTCAGTGCATTGCCATAATGATTTGGGCTTGGCAGTGGCGAATTCCTTATCTGCTGTAATGAATGGCGCGCGCCAAGTGGAATGTACTATCAATGGCTTGGGTGAACGTGCAGGTAACGCTTCTTTGGAAGAAGTGGTTATGGCAGTGCGTACTCGCCAAGATGTATTTAGCTGCACCACGCGGATCGACACCAAAGAAATTTTAACTTGTTCCAAATTGGTTTCCACCATTACCGGATTTCCAGTACAGCCAAATAAAGCCATCGTTGGTGCGAATGCCTTTGCTCATGAAGCGGGCATTCACCAAGATGGTGTGTTGAAAAGCCGTGAGACTTACGAAATCATGCGTGCGGAAGACGTGGGCTGGTCTGCGAACCGAATGGTATTGGGCAAACACTCAGGCCGCAATGCCTTCAAGAGCCGGATTGCCGAGTTGGGTTTTGAATTCGCTTCCGAAGAAGAAATCAACGAGGCGTTTGCCCGGTTCAAACAATTGGCTGACAAAAAACACGAGATTTTCGACGAAGATTTGCAAACCTTGATTTCCGAAACCTCTTTGGATGCCGAAGATGAGCATATCAAATTGATAGCTTTGAAAGTTTGTTCGGAAACGGGCGAAAAGCCTTTTGCCACAGTGACCTTACGTATTGATAATAAAGAAGTGATCGGTAATGCCGAAGGCGGCGGCGTGGTAGATGCCACCTTAAAAGCCATAGAAAGTTTGGTGCAGACCAAGGCTAATTTGGAATTATATTCAGTAAACAACATCACCAATGGCACCGACTCCCAAGGCGAAGTTACCGTGCGATTAGGCAAAGCAGGGCGCATAGTCAACGGTTTGGGTGCAGACACCGATATTGTGGTCGCTTCAGCAAAAGCCTATATCAATGCCGTCAACAAATTGCATAACCATAAACAACGCCAGCATCCACAAAAAGGCGAGGTTTGATAGCGAAAGCTATGGTCGATAACGCCACGCGTTTGCATTACTTAGCGGCTATGGGCATTGATGTTTGGATGTCCAAAGCCGCCTTGCCAGAAAGCCAGCCTCTAGTCGCCGAACAGACCCCAACGATAACACCGGAAAATTGGCAGAGCTTGCAAGCCGAAGTGGCTGAATGTAAGGCTTGTGGCTTATGCGAAACCCGTAAAAACACCGTGTTTGGCGCTGGCAATCAACAAGCTGAATGGTTGTTTATCGGTGAAGGCCCAGGACAGCATGAAGATGAACAGGGCGAGCCTTTTGTCGGAAAAGCTGGCTTGTTGCTGACAGAAATGATCCGGGCAATGGGCTTGGCGCGCGAAGAGGTATTTATCACCAATATAGTCAAGTGCAGGCCGCCAGATAACCGCGATCCGCACAAAGACGAAATCAGTGCTTGCCAGCCTTATTTGCAACGCCAAATCCAGCTAATACAACCTAAAATAATCTTAGCGGTCGGACGCATCGCCGCCCAGACTTTATTGGCGACCGATGCCCCAGTGTCACGATTGCGTGGGCAAGTCCATCAACTCAACAACATACCGCTAGTGGTCGTTTATCACCCGGCCTATTTATTGCGGTCATTGCTAGAAAAACGCAAAGCTTGGCAAGATTTGCAACTGGCAATGCAGACTTTAGACAGGGTTTCTACATGAACGAAATGCGTGGTTTGTTCGATAAAATCAAAAACTTGGTGGTATACGATGCCGATAAAGAGTTTTATGCGAAAATTTTCCCCGATTCAGTGAGTAAAAAAGATTTGTTGCGTTTTAGAACCATGACTACGGCGGATTTGCCGGCGGTATTGGCAATTGAGCGGAAAAACTACCAGTTTCCTTGGGAAGAAGATGTTTTTACCGATTGTTTCAAAGCCGGATATGGCTGCTATGTTTGTGAAGCCATGGATAAAGTCTTAGGCTATTGCTTGCTATCCATTGCTGTCGGTGAAGCCCATGTGTTGAATATTTCGGTAGCTGCTGACGAACAAGGTCAAGGCATAGGTCGTAAAATGTTGCAGTTTTTGGTGGAAACCGCCAGAGGCCGCGCGGAAACGGTATTTTTGGAAGTACGGGTTTCCAACGAGATTGCTATAGCCCTTTACCAAGATGAAGGTTTCAATGAGATTGGCATCCGTAAAGCTTATTATCCCGCTATAGACGGGCGTGAAGATGCAATGATGCTGGCTTTGCAGTTGTTTTGATCGTTATCGCCCAGTGATTGGTAGCTTATTTGCGGATTATCAAGATAGGTTTAGTAATTTATAGAAGAGAAAACTATGGAAAATCTAATGAAATGTCCAAAGTGTCAACACACTATGGAGCAGGTCGAAACGCCTTTTGGCAAAGTTGAACGTTGCTTATCATGTAAGGGATTGTGGGTTGACGTATTTAAACCAGAAGAACTACTTGAAATTGCTAAAGAAATCGACACTGGCAGCGAACAAGTAAGTAAAGAAAACAACCAAATTGGAAAAATTAACTGTCCAAGCTGTCCTAATAGCCAAATGCTTCGTATGGTAGATGCGGAACAGCCGCATATTTGGTATGAAAGCTGCCCAACTTGTTATGGGCGGTATTTTGATGCCGGAGAGCTTACGGATTTGTCAGAACATACCTTATCTGATTTTTTAAAAAAGTTTACGCTGAAAGAAAGAAAATAAGCGGCATCAATTGCCACGTTCTTTGGCTGTTTTAAACAGTAATTTTTCTGGGATTTAGATAGATATGGGAGTCCAAAACATGTTTTGGACTCCCAACGCTTAGGTTGATTCTTGGTGGTTAAGCGCTTGCAGTATAAGTATTAAAGAAACTGCTTGGAGAAATTGGCGATAGTTAAGGCGATTAATGCGCCCATCATCCATTTGAGTAAATTCAAGTCAGCCTTAACGGGAGCGAGTTCGATTTGCAAATCCGTTTTGGTTACCAGTTCAGATTCATCAATAGCTTTCTGCATTGCTTCTGATTTCTACGTTACGATGCTTCAACTAAGGCTATGAAAGAATTAGGGCAGCGCGATTGGCGCCACCCAAGTGTGTTCTGGCGTTACTTCAATCTAGCTGTCACATGCGGCTCAATCAACTGATACATCAATTGGTGCATTTTCGGGCTAGCGGCGATGACGTTGCCGGATTCCATGTATTTGTCATTAAAGGAAAAATCGGTGATTACCCCGCCCGCTTCCTTAATTAATAAAATACCTGCCGCCATATCCCATTCCATAATGCCAATTTCCCAGAAGCCATCCAGACGGCCTGCGGCAACATAGGCCAAATCCAATGCGGCTGCACCTGCGCGGCGGATGCCTGCACATTCGGTGGTTAAGGCGCGGAACATACCCAAGTAAGCATCTAAATGTTCGTCGGTTTTGAAGGGGAAACCGGTGCCGAGTAATGCGCCTTTTAGGGTGAGTTGGTTGGTAACCCGCAAACGGCGGTTATTCAACATTGCGCCGCCGCCGCGTTTGGCGGTGAACAATTCATCGCGCATAGGATCGTAAATCACCGCGACTTCCAGACGGTTTTTGTATTTTAAGGCGATGGATACCGCGTATTGCGGAAAGCCGTGTAAAAAGTTGGTGGTGCCGTCTAATGGGTCAATTACCCAAACAAAATCATTGCCTTGGTGTAAGCCACTTTCTTCGGCGAGAATGGCGTGGTCGGGATAAGCGGTTTTGATGATATTGATAATTTCACGCTCCGCCATCCGATCAACTTCACTGGCATAGTCGTTTTTGCCTTTTTGGTCGACGCGCAATTGTCCGATATTGTCAGATGAGCGCAGAATCAGATCACCCGCACTTCTAGCAGCACGGATGGCGGTATTTAACATGGGTTGCATAGGCAGAATTTATAACAGGCAGGTAAAGAAAGCCGAATAGAATAACAAATCTTTTGGTAAACTTGCCGATTTTTTCAATCAAGGTTGTTGTTTTGTTATCACATATCAAAATCGTATTGGTCGAGACCACCCACCCAGGCAATATTGGCGCAGTCGCACGGGCTATGAAAACCATGTGCCTGACGAATTTATGTTTGGTGGCACCAAAAACATTTCCTAGTAACGAGGCAACGGCACGGGCGTCTGGTGCAGATGATTTGTTATCCGCTGCCAGTATTTATAGCACTTTGCAGGAAGCGGTTGCTGATTGCCAATTGGTGATTGGTGCCAGTGCGCGTAGCCGTACCATTAGCTGGCCAGAACTTAATCCTCGGCAATGCGCTGAAAAAGTTGTTTTAGAAACGCCTAAACAGCAAGTGGCGATTGTTTTTGGTAGAGAAAATTCAGGCTTGAAAAACCACGAGCTAGATTTATGCCATTTCTTGCTGCATATCCCCAGCAATAAGGCATACAGTTCTTTAAATATTGCCGCAGCGGTACAAGTGGTCTGTTACGAGTTATATACCGCAACTGGCATCAAGGAGGAAAGCCCTATTGGTGATAGGGGCGATAGCCCTTTGGCGACGGCAGCACAAATGGAGCTGTTTTATGAGCATTTATATGAGACTTTGGATGTCATTGGCTTTTTGCATCATGATCGCGCCGAGTCCATCATGCGGCGGCTGCGGCGAATTTATAACCGTATTCAGCTAGATACTAAAGAAGTCGATATTCTTCGTGGCATTTTCAGGATGTCCCAAGATAATCAAGGGAAAAAATAATATGTTCACTGATATAAAAGAAGATATTGCCTGTGTATTTGCCCGCGATCCGGCGGCGCAATCCAGCTTTGAAGTTATTACCACTTATCCCGGCGTTCATGCTGTGCTTATCCATCGGCTTAGCCATCGTTGTTGGCAGCAAGGTTTCCGTTGGTTGGCACGCTTTATTGCCCATATTGGCCGTTGGTTGACGGGTATCGAAATCCATCCAGGTGCTGAAATTGGCAGGCGTTTTTTTATTGACCACGGCATGGGCGTAGTAATTGGTGAAACTGCCGTGATTGGTGATGATTGCACTTTGTATCATGGTGTAACTTTGGGTGGCACAACTTGGAAAAAAGGTAAGCGCCATCCTACCTTGCACAACGGTGTCGTGGTTGGTGCAGGTGCAAAAATCTTAGGGCCAATCGAAATAGGTGAGGGCGCACGGGTGGGTTCAAACTCTGTGGTGTTAAAGTCCGTGCCTGCCGGAGCGACTGTGGTCGGGATTCCTGGGCATATTGTTGATCCCAAAGCGAAAAAGCAAAACTTGGTACTGGATGAAATCGCCAGCAAAATGGATTTTGACCCTTACGGTTTGAAAGCGGATATGCCTGATCCAGTCGCTTATGCGATTAACCGGATGCTGGATCATATTGATGCCTTAGATAAGCAGGTTGCGACTATGCAATCGGCATTGAATTTGGCAGGCATAAGCTGCCAAGAAACCCCTATGTGTGCCTTAGATGATTGCCAGATTAATGATAGCCAAGCGGTCGATACCACTGCAAATGCCGAGTAAGCTAATTTAGCCGTCAGCCTCAGAAGACCTGAAAGCAATACTTAAGTGTCTTATTTTATTGTAGTATTTTGGTATTTATCGGGTTTTTGCTTGGCTATAATAGTTGACTATTGTGCTGGGTTAAGTATAGTTACTCTACAATTTAACAGTGTTTTTCAAGGATTATTCTGTGCGTTTAACTACCAAAGGCCGCTACGCAGTTACCGCCATGTTGGATTTGGCTTTCCATAGCCAAGTAAAGCCAGTGACGCTAGTAGAAATAGCAAATCGGCAAACTATATCGTTGTCTTATTTAGAACAATTGTTTGCCCGATTACGGCGAGCAGGTATGGTGAAAGGTGTGCGTGGCCCTGGTGGCGGCTATGCCTTGTGTGGTTTAGCCAGTGAAATCAATATTGCCGATATTATTGCCGCTGTTGATGAGAGCGTTGATTCCACTCGCTGCGGCGGTGAAGCCAATTGCCAAAAGCATCAAGCCTGTTTGACGCATGATTTGTGGATGGGTTTAAGCGATCAAATCCGTGAATATTTAAAAGGCATCACCCTTGCGGAATTGTTAGAAAAACACCACGTTAAAGAAGTTGCTCGACGTCAAGACCAAGAGGCGCAACGTGTGGTAGAAATTCATCGGCATACTGGCGTTAATGCGTAAGGAATGATCTATTTCGATCATAACGCCACAACCGCTGTCGACGAACGGGTATTGGAGGCGATGTTACCGTTTCTCAGCTCGTTTTACGGTAATCCTTCTGGTTTGTATCGGTTAGGCCGATTAGCCAGAACCGCCATCGATACCGCCCGCGAACAAGTCGCTGCCTTAGTCGGGGCTAGCCCTTCTAGCGTTATCTTCACCAGTGGTGGTACTGAGGCCAATAATTTAGCCTTGGCAAGCCTTTCCCCTCAAGCGCGTTTGGCAATCTCTGCCATAGAGCATCCATCCATTAGCGAGCCCGCCAAACAACGGCAATTGCGTGGTCACCCATTAGATGTCATGGCGGTTGATGTTAATGGCTATCTCAGCCAAGCGGCAATTGATGCAGCAATCATGGCTAAGCCAGAATTGCTTTCTATTATGCTTGCCAATAATGAAACTGGTGTCATCCAGAATATCCAAACCATTGCCGAGCAGTGCCATCAACACGGCATTGCTATTCATACTGATGCAGTGCAAGCCTTGGCAAAAATCCCTGTTGCTTTCCGCGATTTGGGGGTGCATATGATGAGTATCTCCAGCCACAAAATCTACGGCCCTAAAGGTTGTGGGGCGCTAATTGTGGCTGAAGGGCAGGTGATTAAGCCGCTTGTTTGGGGCGGCGGGCAGGAACAGGCTTTACGCCCAGGGACGGAAAATGTTGCTGCTATTGTTGGTTTTGGTAAGGCTGCTGAATTGGCGCAGAGCGAACTCAGCCAGCGTATGCAATATGTTTTGCATTTACGACAGGTGTTGGAAGCGGAATTGGCTGCTATTGAAGGCGTGGTAATTTTTGCCGAACAGGCTGAGCGATTGCCCAATACCGTGCAGTTTGGTATTAACGGCGTTGATGGGGAAATGTTGCTAATGCAGCTAGATAAAAAAGCTATTGCAGTTTCTAGCGGATCAGCTTGTGCTAGTGGCGGTGGGCAGCCCAGCCCGGTATTGATGGCAATGGCGGTTGATGCCAATTTGGCTAAAAGTGCAATCCGCATCAGTCTCGGCAAAAGCAATACTGAGGCTGAAATTTTGCAATTTATTGATGTATTGAAAAACCTGTTGAAGCGGGGATAACGGAGGAATATGGCTATTTCATTAACAGAAAGTGCTGCAAAGCAAATCCAAAAACAATTGGCTAAACGCGGTAAAGGTATTGGCTTAAAGTTGGCGGTAAAAAAATCGGGCTGTTCTGGTTATGCTTATGTGTTGGATTATGCTGAAACTTTGGATGCCGAAGATGCGGTATTTGAAGATTTTGGCGTTAAGGTGCTGGTGCCTAAAGACGATTTGCAGCTAATTGATGGCTTGCAATTGGATTATCGCAAAGAAGGCCTTAATGAGGCGTTTCAATTCAATAATCCAAATGTTAAAGGTACTTGTGGTTGTGGCGAGAGTTTTTCCGTCAGTTAAACTAAGTTTCTTGCCATTATTTGTTCGCGGGCGGTTGCAATTGCCGCCCTTACGGTATCTGGTGCGGTGCCGCCAATATGTTTACGGGCCGCAACTGAGCCTTCCAAGCTTAAGCAATCAAACACCTCATCGGTAATCAATGGGGAAAATTCTTGTAGTTCTGCAAGCGATAATTCCGATAAATCTCGGCTGCTTTCAATGCCTAAGCGCACGGCAAGGCCGACAATTTCGTGGGCATCACGGAAAGCCATGCCTTTACGCACAAGGTAGTCTGCCAAATCCGTTGCAGTAGCAAAACCGCGTTTGGCGGCGTTGTACATATTGGTTTTCTTGGCTTCGATGTGCGGCACCATGTCGGCATAAGCACGTAAGCAGTTGATTAGCGTGTCTACCGTATCAAACAGTGGCTCTTTATCTTCTTGGTTATCTTTGTTATAGGCGAGTGGCTGGCTTTTCATCAACATAAGTAACGAAACCAAATGTCCTGTAACCCGGCCTGATTTGCCGCGAACCAGTTCGGGAACATCCGGATTTTTCTTTTGCGGCATGATGGATGAGCCAGTACAAAAAGCATCTGGCAGGCTGATGAAATCAAATTGGGCGCTAGTCCAGAGTACCAATTCTTCAGAAAACCGCGATAAGTGCATCATGATAAGGCTGGCGGCAGCGGTAAATTCTATGGCGAAATCGCGGTCGCTTACCGAATCTAATGAGTTAGCAGATGGTCGGCTAAAGCCCAATAATTCCGCTGTCAAATGACGGTCGATAGGGTAGCTTGTGCCAGCTAGGGCGGCTGCGCCTAAGGGCATGATGTTTAGGCGTTTGCAGCAGTCTTGTAGGCGGTCATAATCGCGATTGAGCATTTCAAACCAAGCCATCAAGTGATGCCCCAAGGTGATGGGTTGGGCAACTTGCAAATGGGTAAAGCCGGGCATGATGGTTGCGGCGTGTTGTTCTGCCAATGCCAAAATTGCGTTTTGTAAGCGATTTAATTCGGCGCTGATTTGGCTGATTTCGTAGCGCAAATACAAACGTATGTCGGTTGCTACTTGGTCATTGCGGGAGCGTCCGGTATGCAGTTTTTTTCCGGCTATGCCAATCAAATCGGTCAAACGCGCTTCTATGTTCATATGCACGTCTTCTTGCTTGATTGACCAAACAAATGCGCCGCTGGTAATTTCCTCGCTAATTTGCGTTAAACCACGGATAATGTCATCGCGTTCTTGCTCTGTTAAGATGTTGCAAGCGGCTAGCATAGTCGCATGGGCGATTGAACCTTGTATGTCCTGTTGCGCCATGCGTTTATCGAAATCCACCGAAGCGGTGAATATTTCAACAAACGCATTGGTGGCCTCACTGAAACGGGCACTGGAAAGTTTCTCTGAATTGACTGTGTTCATGGTAGTGTTACAAACAGTAAAAGCGTTGGATTATACCGATAAAACCAAGATTTTGAATTTTAAAACGACAAGGTATTGCCTCTAATAAAAGAACAACCAGCTTGTATCGCAGTGGTTTTAGTTTTTTTTATCCGAAAAAGCTGCTATCATTCTTCCGGTAAGTTGGATGCTGTATAAGAACAGTCAGTTTTTAACATAAATAGGGAGAGGCCATGCTTATATTGACTCGTCGAGTAGGTGAGACTCTGATGATTGGTGACGAAGTCACTGTCACTGTCCTTGGCGTTAAGGGAAATCAAGTCCGCATAGGTGTCAACGCACCCAAAGATGTTTCTGTTCACAGGGAAGAAATTTACGAAAGAATAAAAAAGGAACAAGAAGGAACAACTAGTTCTGAGGAATAAAAGTTTTAAGGAGGGATGGCCGAGAGGCTGAAGGCGCTCCCCTGCTAAGGGAGTATGGGCTTTAACTCCCATCGAGGGTTCGAATCCCTCTCTCTCCGCCAAAAATAATGAGTTTATCTTTTGTTTGAATTATAAAATTGTTTGACAAAAAAATATTAAACAAAGATAATAAGCGGCTCAATTAAGCGCCCGTAGCTCAGCTGGATAGAGTAATCGGCTTCGAACCGATCGGTCGGGAGTTCGAATCTCTCCGG
>CAIYRS010000055.1 GCA_903928685.1 uncultured Methylococcaceae bacterium | reverse complement strand
TTGCCGGGTAAAAAATCTTTTATACGTTCCCATTGGTCATCCCTTAAAACAGTTCGATCCATGATTTTTCCAAGGCAAATGGATATTAGAACACATCAATAGGGCTTATTTGTTTAGAATTGGTTGAGAACGCTCCCTAGCGTCACAGCCATTTTTATAGTTCCCACGCTCCGGCGTGGGAATTCATCGTCCAACGCTCCAGCGTTGCTTTTTAGTGAAACGCAACGCTGGAGCGTCTGCGGCGGCATTCCCACGCAGAGCGTGGGAACGATAGTTAACGCAGCGCCGGAGCGTAGGAACAATGGTCAATTTGGAGTCCAAAACATGTTTTGGACTCCATCCCCAAACCACTACAACGCCGCCCAAAAATACACCATACCCGCTACAGAAATCACTAACGATCCGACCCGTGTAACGGCCAGCCGATAATCATGCGCTTTATCGGCAGGTTTAAACCGCGCCAGTTGCCGCAATGCGAAAAATACAGGCAGCACGACGATTTGATGCCCGAATTCCACACCAACACTGAACGCCACAATCGCCAAGCCGATAGTTTCGGTCGGTAATCCTGCCATCGCTTCCAATAAGCCACCCGCAAAACCCAAGCCGTGAAACAGGCCGAAGAAAAACACCGTCAGCAGACGGAACGCGCCACGGCTTTGCTGAGGCCAAAAAACATTGACCAAAGCCACCAACACGATGCTGCCAGCAATCATCGGTTCAACAACGGATGACGGCAAGCGCACGATGTCCAGCACCGATAAGGTCAAGGTCAGCGTGTGCGCCAAGGTGAATACGCTGATGACTTTGACCAAATCCCACAACGTCGCGGTCGCCAACACCAAAGCGATGACAAACAGTAAATGGTCGTAACCCGTGAGGATGTGCATCAGGCCGTGGTGCAGGTAGTCGGCGAACAGGCGACGGTTATCATTGGCGCTGTCGCCATTTAAGGCTATGGCGAGCGGTTGTTTGGCGGTCAGCAACAAACCTTGGTGCTGGGTTTTGCCGTTTTCTTGCACGCTGACCACAAAACTGGCTTCCCACGGATTGCCGGGCGCGTACAGGAATTCATTCAACAAATTTTGGCTGATGCTGAGTTGTTTGGCGGGCTTGGGCAAAGCGTATTCCAAATCGTACAAAATATGGTTAGCGCCGGATTCGCTGACTTTTAGCACTTGTCCGGTCAATGTCTGCTGGTCGGCTTGGATTTGCACATGGCTTAGGAAATATTGCCCGTGCGCTTGCCATGCTTCTGCCAACGATGCTGCGTTGCTGCTGCCAAAAGCATCGGTCACCAACACTTCTTCCGTGGAGACGCGGGCATGGACGATGAGCTTGTCCGGCGCAACATCAATCGTCATCGCGCCTTGGGAAATGGGATGGGCAAACGCCAGTACAGGCAGCCATAAAATTATCAACACTAAACCTTTCAGGTTTTTAAAACCTGAAAGGTTTGTTAAGGCTTTTCCGGCAATAAAGAAGTTTGTCATGGCGGCTGGCGGTTTCATCGGTGAGCATGAAAGGCGTTATACGATGGGTTAATCGCCACCGTTTGTTGCAGGAATTGGCGGCCTTGCTGCAAATCGCCCGCCCGTGAATAAATCAAACCCGCGTGGTACAACAAATGCGAATCGCGAGTTTTTAGTACCAAAGCTTTGGCGATGGTGTCGCGGGCTTCGGCAAAATCACCGTGTTTGTACAAGGCCCACGCCAAGGCATCGTAAGCGTAGATGCTGTGGCGGATGGTCAAATCTTGCCGCGCCCAGCGCACTGCTTGCTCGGTGTTTTCTTGGGAATCGCTATAAAACCCCGCCAGATGGTGCAGATAATGGGCATTGCCCGCAGCAACCGATTGCTGATAAACCGCCAAGGCTTTTTCATGCCACGGTTTGGCTAATTCGGGCTTGCCCATAAACGCGTAAACGTCGCCCAAGGCTTGGAAAAATTCCGCGCGGGGTGTTTGTTCGATGACTTGTTGGTAGCGTTTGACGGCTTCATCGTATTGGCCTTGCGCGGCGGCTAATTCGGCAAGATGTTCTAAGGCGACAAAATGCTGGGGTTTGAGGTTTAACGCAGCTTGATAGTGTTGGTCGGCGATTTTGAAGTCGCCCGCGTGGAAAGCCAATTCGCCTAGGCGGATTTTGAACCAGACATCGTTGCCGCCGCGTTCCAATAATTGTTTCGCTTGCGGCAAATCGCCGTGCAATTCCGCCAAACGGGCGAGTCTGGCGAGTACGGGCAGAGCGTCCTTGTCTTGTTGTTCTGCCAATTTTTCGTAAAGTTGGCGGGCTTCGTCAACATTGCCCAACTCCAATTGCGCGTCGCCGCTGGTGGCTAAGGCCGACAGGTTACGCGGATCCAATTGGTAAGCTTGTGATGATAATTGCAAGGCTTCATTGAAATGATGGTTTTCAAATTCGGTGATTGCCAAGGCCGCCAAACCGCCGACATTCGGCGGTGCGGGTACGGCAGCTAGCGAGGCTTTGGCAGCTTGTGCCGCCAACTCCAAATACGCCAAATCGCCCGTCTCGCGCAGTTGCCCAATGTACACGGCGGACAGGCGATTTTGCGCGGTAAAATCCAGCGGGTCTTGCTTGATACGGGCTTCGAGGAATGCGCGGGTAGCATCAGCCGCGCCGCCGACCAGCGGCGACGCAGCTAAAGCCAAAGCCAGTATGGCAATGGACGCGCGATTAATTGCGCGTGTTGTCATCTAGCGTACCTGTTGGCAGCGGTTGGTGCGAGGCAGCGAAGAACGGGAATTTATCGCGGAACACTTCATCGTTGGCGTTGACGTTGTCGCCCGTGGTCAAGCCTTCGTTAGTAACCAAAAACAACACCGTGTCGATGACATCATCCACCGGACGACGACCATTCGGGAAACCTGCGCCCGCATTATTGCCACCTTGTTTGCCTGTGTTGGCAACGGCGGTGTTCAAACGCAACATATCGCCTTTGGTCACTGCCACATCTGCCAGAATGCCGATATGCGCGGCATCCGTACCCAACGCTGTTAATGTGCCGACAATATCGCCAGCAAATTTGCCTGCGGCATCATCAGCGGTGCTGGCGCGGTTGTATTCATTTTTGCGTGGGAATGGGATTAACACGGTGTTGATGGTGGGTACGCCCATGCGGTCAATCGGTTGATATGCGCCAGTATTCACGGGATCAGCGGTGCTGGAACGTAGTGTTTGGGCATTTCTTAAGGTGGTCGCGCTCACGCCGATAACATCGCCTGCAGAACCTTTCAGCATCGCAACGGGAACGCGTAAGGCAATCATTTGCGAATTGTAACCAGCGAAAGTGTCGCGGCCTCGGTTTAATAAGCTCGCGTCTGGCTTGCCACTGAGTACGGAAGCGGCGAAGCGGTTGAATCCTGGAATATCAAAAAAGAATGGGTCATCAACCACGCCTGCAAAAAATGAGATGCCTGTTGCCGAATCTGTTTTAACAACGGCCTTGGGCGCGATGGCAGCGGTTGCCGAAGCTGGCGAAGTTGGGCCAGTAAAAGAAACTTTGCCAGAACCATCTGGGTTGGACAGCGTAATCGTCGAGCGTTGCGCTTTGCCACGACCGCTTAATTCAGAAAATGTAACAGTGATGAGTTTGTCAGCGACGGCATCGCCCGTGTTTTCGATATTAAATTGGTAACTGACGCTGGAATCAAAACCGCCTAAGTTGCCGTTTTCACCGGGTACGATAAAACCGTGGACATCAAATGCCAACACAGCTTTGCTGTTGTCGTTAGGGTCTAAAAATGCGTAGACATCAGCAATGTCACTGGCGGCATCGGATTCAACCAAAGGCGCTTCGGCATGGTCGGCGGCAAACAATGGCGACGATAACGCCAACGAGACGGCAATGGTTAGCGCAGATAATGGGGTTTTCAGTTTCACAATCTTTCTCCTAATGGGTAATTGGCACAGGGATAGGGGAAATAGTTTTCCTATCACTAATGAATACGCGTACCGATTAGGATTGGATGCAATGTGGTGAAAGTTTTTTTAGATTGTTTTGATAAATGCTAGCATTGATAGCAAGTGAATCTATTGGAGGACGTTATGCCAAGCTTAGTTGTTAGAAATCTTGACCCTGCAATTATCAATGCGCTTAAGCAACGCGCGGTCGATCATCAATGCTCAACAGAGGCGGAACACCGCGCCATTCTGGCAGAAGTTTTGCTGAAACCGCCGCGCAAATCTTTCGCTGAAGCGATAGCCGCTATCCCCAATGTCGGCGTTGATAGCGACTTCTTGCGCGTTAACGACGACCACATTGCCGATGTATTTAGTTGATACCAATATCATCAGTGAAATCAGAAAAGGCGATAAGGCCGATGCTGGGGTTCGGGCATTTTTTGATACGGTAATCGCCCAAAATATCCGGCTGTATATTTCTGTGATTACTATTGGCGAATTGCGACGGGGTGTTGATTTAATTTTTCAACGTGGTGACAGTATTCAGGGGAAACTGTTGGAAACTTGGCTGAATGCCATATTTCAAGAATATCAACATAATATTCTTGGCATTGATGCGGACATCACCCTGATCTGGGGGAAACTGCGTGCGCCACAGGCTGAAAACGCGCTGGACAAGCTAATTGCGGCGACCGCGCTTAGTTACGGTCTGACTGTGGTGACAAGGAATGTTAAAGACTTTGAGCAAACAGGTGTAGGTTTGTTTAATCCTTTTACAGACACTAATCCGTCAGTATTACCAAAACGCTAGACCTTTCAGGTTTTTAAAACCTGAAAGGTCTTAAAGTATTCGTTACGGATTCTGCTTGGCTTTCAGCCATTCCAATGCAACCGGAATAAACGAAATGACCACGATAGCTAAGACGACTTTCTCAAAATTGGCTTTAACAAAATCCAATTGTCCAAAAAAATAGCCAGCTAAGGTCAGTACCAATACCCAAACGAAGCCGCCGATAAGGTTATAGGTGATAAACGTTTGGTATGGCATTTTGGCTATGCCAGCCACAAACGGCGCGAAGGTGCGGACGATGGGGACAAAGCGCGCCAGTACGATGGTTTTTGCGCCGTATTGGTCATAAAAAGCTTGGGTTTTATCGATGTGCTTGCTATCGACGATGGCTTTTCCGCGCCATTGCCACGCCAGCGCTTTCAATCCAAACACTTTGCCAATTTGGTAATTGCAGGTATCGCCAGAGACGGCAGCGATAAACAGCAAGAGCAGTAAGGCGTAGATGTTGAGTGTGCCAGCGCCTGCAAATGTGCCTGCGGCGAATAATAAAGAGTCGCCGGGTAAAAGCGGCATGACGACCAACCCGGTTTCTACAAAAACCACCGCAAACAGCAGCAGGTATATCCACACGCCGTAATTGCCAATTAATTCGGCGAGGCTAACATCCAAGTGCAAGATAAAATCCAACATGGTTTGTCCTTTGGGTGGGTAGTTTTGGGAGGGGAAGAAATCTGTAATTCAGATTGGTAACGCGGAATGCAAATCCCTGTTTGTACAGGTATCAGCAAGCATCCAATCAATGATTTTTGTCGAGCCGATCTGCGGAGTAAAAAACATGTTTTTTATTCCGCAGATGAATTCTTTCAGCATCTTTATGCGTAGAGGCGGACGGCTGTCCGCCTTTTTAAAACCCGCTAAGCAACCTGATACGATCAGGCTTTATCCAAACCAAACGCTGCATGTAAAGCTCTAACAGCCAATTCCATATATTTTTCATCGACAACCACAGAGATTTTAATTTCTGAGGTAGCGATCATGCGGATATTGATATTTTCAGCCGCAAGGGTTTTAAACATGGTGCTGGCGATACCCGCATGGGAACGCATACCGACACCGACGATAGAGACTTTAACAATAGAATCATCGCCCGTAACTTTTCGCGCACCTAAATCGGCACAGGTTTGTTCCAAGATGGCTTTGGCGCGTTGGTAATCGTTGCGGTGCACGGTAAAAGTAAAATCGGTGGTGGCATCGTCGGCAATATTTTGCACAATCATATCCACTTCAATATTGGCATCAGCAATTGGCCCTAAAATTTTGAAAGCGATGCCTGGTAAATCTGGCACGCCTGTTATAGTCAATTTTGCCTCATCACGATTAAACGCAATACCCGATATTAACGCACTTTCCACAGCTGATTCCTCGTAGGTAATGAGTGTGCCACACCCTTCTGTAAATGATGATAAAACCCGCAAGGCAACGTTATATTTGCCAGCAAATTCAACCGAGCGGATTTGTAAAACTTTTGAGCCTAAACTGGCCATTTCTAACATTTCTTCAAACGTGATGCGATCCAAACGCCGCGCTTTCGGTTCAACACGCGGGTCGGTGGTGTAAACACCATCGACATCGGTAAAAATCAAACATTCATCGGCCTTTAATGCCGCCGCCAACGCCACTGCTGTGGTATCTGAGCCGCCGCGACCTAAGGTGGTGATATTGCCTTGTTCATCAACACCTTGAAAACCTGCCACCACCACAACTTTGCCTTCATTCAGATGGGCGCGGATAGGTGCGTCATCAATGTGGCGGATGCGGGCTTTGGTGTGGCTGCTATCGGTGAGGATTTTCACCTGTCCGCCCGTATAAGAGCAGGCATCGCAACCCAAATCATGCAGCGCCATGCTCAGCAAGGCGACGGTGACTTGTTCGCCCGTGGAAATCAACACATCCAATTCCCGCTCGGTCGGCTGGGATTGCATATCTTTTGCCAAACCAATCAAGCGGTTGGTTTCGCCGCTCATTGCCGACACCACCACGACAATTTGATCGCCCGCGCCGTGCGCTGTTTTTACTTTTTCTGCAACCGCCTTAATACGTTCAACCGTACCTACCGACGTGCCGCCAAATTTATAGACATAAAGTGCCATTGTTAAACCTTAATGTAATTTTTTTGCGAAGAAATCGAATACTGACTCCGAACCCGCTATGGTAAAAGGTTTTTGGGTTTTATTAAACTTTTATGAAGGCAAGATTGTATTTAAGTGTAAAACATAGTGTAGGTAATCTCGAAATTGTGGATTGCCTATCAACGAATCCGCCCTACAACCTTTCCCGCTTCACTTAATCTCAAAAAGTTACGCAATACCTACCCTACTGAGCTTTACGGTTTATAAAAATTGCGACCAGTAAAGTAATCCAATAAAGGATAGAATCCGCTAGTGATAAGGCTGTCATGAATTCAAAAGGTGTTCCAACTGCATCATACAGACGTGAAAAAGCAGCAAGACGCATCAGCACCCGGCAGGGTTTTGCTAATAGCACACAGGCAAAAAGCCAGGCGAATTGTTGTTTTTTCCAGAAAATATAGGCGGCGATCAGTAGTGCAAGGCTGCCGAGTTCAACAAAGCCTTGCCAAATCAGCACCAACACAAACATTGGGCCAATATCGGCATGAATCGAAGCTATAGCCGCTGTCGGGGGTAGCATAAAAACGGCGCATAGGCTTGTAAGCAAAAGCCTTGGTTTTTGGGTGGCTGACATTGAAATCATAAAATTCTATTAGCTATGAAACGAGGCCTTAAAAGGTACGTAATACGTACACCAAAGGGCTTAAGTTGGCGCAACACCGCGCTTTTATAAATGTTGTTGGTTTGGTCTGACTTTTTATTATGCCCAAGCAAAGGCTTTCCTACACAACGATTATTCAAAAATCATCATCCAATTAATCTATACCCAGCCAACAAATCAACCAATATTTAACCCAATCGAACAAATCCAAACCGTCCATTTATCGCCAATTGATATACAATGCCCGGTTTGATTTGCTTGTTGCTGCTGAGACTATGACGATACTGAAAAAATTGTTGCGTTCTGATATCCGTTATCAATGCGAGGACGATTCTTACCAGCGTGGCTTAAGTTATTTTGAAAAAGGCATGGTGCTGGAAGCCAATGTCAAAAGCGAAGGCGCGTTGTTTGTGCAATTAAACAGCACTGTAAAAGGTACGGCGAATAACCCTTACAAACAAAACATCCGCATTGTTTGGCGATCCGATTACAGTGCCGCTGATATTGACGGCGATTGCTCTTGCCCAGTGGGTTACAACTGCAAACACGTCGCCGCCGCTTGCTTGATGTACCAAGCAGGCATCGAACAAGCCACGCAACCACAAACCAACCGCAACCATTGTTTTGATTGGCTAAACAGCCTTAACGACAGCCCAGAACCGCCCGAACAAAATCAAGAATTCCTTGCCTATTTGCTAAAACCCGGCAAAAACCCGCATGACATCACCGTTGATTTTTTAATTACCAAAGCCAAAAAAACTGGCGGTTTGGCAAAGGGACGCAAAACCACTTTAAGCAATTTGCGCTACAGCTATTCGTATTTGGGCTATATCCAATACGGCGATGAAGAAATCACCAAACTACTGGCGGCACTCAACACCCAAGCCAGCCTGCCGATTATCTCCGGCAATATAGGCCACTTGGCGCTATTAAAATTATTACAAACCGGGCGGCTGTATTGGCTGAATGGCGATAACCCGCCGTTAACCGCAGGGGCGAGCAAAGAATTGCCATTTAGCTGGCAACATGAAGACAATAACTATCAACTCAAACTGGCGATTCCAGATACCACCTTGCTGGTACTCACTGAACCACCTTTATATATTGATACCCAAATCGCCACAGTTGGTGAATTTAAAGGCTTAAGCTTAACCGCTGAGCAACTTAAAAAAGTCCTTAGCATCCCCGCTGTCCCCGAAGAAATGGCGGACGAATTTAGCCGCCGCTTAGTCACCGAGCATCCGCAACTCAGCTTACCAACACCAAAATCCGTCGCCCTCAGCCAGGTTGATGGCTTAACACCCGTGCCAGTGCTGCGTTTATTTGGTCAACAAGTCGATAACTTATATGGACATCTAATTGGCGTGGCCTTCCGTTATGGCGACTTCACCTTAACGGTCAACAAACCCGAAAGCCATAGCCTATTACAGGATGAGCACCAGCTTTACCGCATCAGCCGTGATACCGAAGCCGAACAACAAGCATTAGAAACGCTGGCGGAGCTGGGCTTGAGTATGCTTCCGGTTAAATTGGTCAGCATCAACAGTTATCTGCTGCATTTTGCCATGCCCTCGGTGATTGAAGCCGCCACCCGTTGGAGCATTTTTTTACAAGACTATTTGCCGACCCTCAAAGAACAAGGCTGGTTAGTAGAAATCGACGAAAGCTTCCGGCTTAATTTCCAAACCGCTCAGCAAATCGATGCTGAAATTGGTGACAGCCAAAATGACTGGTTTGATATGCGCTTTAATTTGCAGATCAACGGCGAATCTTATCCATTATTGCCACTGATTACGCCGATTTTGGAGCATTACGATGTTGATAATTTGCCAGATATGCTCAGCATTCCCTTAGGCAACCACAGCTTTTTAAATTTACCCAGCGAACAGCTCAAGCCGATCTTAAAAATCCTCTACGAACTTTTTAACAACAACGCCTTAGCGCATGAAGACAGCTTGCGGCTATCGCGCTTTAATGTCGCCAGCTTGGCATTTTTAGAAGAACACAATTACGGGCTATTTTCTTTAAGTGGCGGCAAAGCCCTGCGCGAACTGGCGCAAAAACTGAAAAACTTCAACGGCATAGAAGACGTGCCCGTACCAGCCACCCTACAAGCACAACTGCGGCCTTACCAACAACAAGGCTTAAATTGGCTGCAATTTCTCCGCGAATACCAATTTGGCGGCATACTTGCCGACGACATGGGCTTAGGCAAAACCGTACAAACCATTAGCCATCTTTTGGTAGAAAAACACAGCGGCAGAATGACAACACCGTGCCTAATCATTGCCCCAACCAGCTTGATGAGCAATTGGCGACGGGAAACCGAACGCTTTGCCCCAGAATTAAAAATACTGATCTTGCAAGGCATAGACCGCAAACAATTGTTCGATAAAATCCAAGACTACGACTTGGTGCTGACCACCTATCCCCTGCTGTCGCGCGACGAAGACACCTTGTTGGAACACCATTATCACTACTTGATTTTGGATGAAGCCCAAACCATCAAAAACCCCTTAAGCAAAGCCGCGCAATTAGTCCGGCAGATTAAAACCAGCCATCGTTTGTGCTTAACAGGCACGCCCATGGAAAACCATTTGGGCGAATTATGGGCGCAATTTGATTTCTTAATGCCCGGTTTTCTCGGCGACAGCAGCAACTTTAAACGCCTGTACCGCACCCCTATCGAAAACCACGGCGACCATCAACAACGCCAGCATTTAATTCGCCGCATTGCCCCGTTTATGTTGCGCCGCACCAAACAAGAAGTGGTCAGCGAACTGCCCGATAAAACTGAAATCATCCGCTCAGTGCCATTACATCCCCAACAAGCGGCCTTATACGAAAGCATCCGCTTGACGATGGAGAAAAAAGTCCGCGAAGCCATCGCCCAAAAAGGCTTAGCGCGTAGCCAAATTACCATCTTAGATGCCTTGCTAAAATTGCGGCAAACCTGTTGCGACCCGCGCACCTTATCCCTGCATGAAGCCAAACGCTTCCATGAATCCGCCAAGCTGGATTTGTTGATGGACATCTTGCCGGAGCAATTGGAAGAAGGCCGCCGCATACTGGTGTTTTCGCAATTCACCCGCATGATTGCCTTGATAGAAACCGAACTTACCAACCGTAACATCGCTTACGCCAAACTCACCGGGCAAACCAAACGCCGTGACGACGCCATCGAAATGTTCAAAAGCGGTGCCGCCAATGTGTTTTTAATCAGCCTGAAAGCAGGCGGCGTGGGACTTAACCTGACCGAAGCCGATACCGTCATCATTTACGATCCGTGGTGGAATCCCGCCGCCGAAAGCCAAGCCGCCGACCGCGCCCACCGTATCGGTCAAGACAAAGCGGTATTCGTTTATAAATTGATTACCGAGAATACCGTGGAAGAAAAAATCCTCGCCATGCAAGAGCGCAAACGCAACTTAGCGGCTGGGATTTATAAAGAAGATGCCGTCGAAGGCACATTAAAATTAACCGCCGACGATTTAGCGGCTTTGTTTGAGCCGTTGTAAAGATTGATTTCCAAGGATTAATCTGAAGAATTTGTTTACTTTACTATTAGCATAATCCTCAGAGTCTATCTAGCATCGTAGGGGCGGACGGCTGTCCGCCTTTTAAAACGCTTACAAAATCCTGCCCCGACAAGGCGAGCAGCCGCTCGCCCCTACGAGAATAACACCGGCAATTCAACACCGCCTTGGCTATCATCCCTATCATTGCGATTTATGGTTATGCGGATAACTGTAAATCGCCGGCCCAAAAGCCTGGTCGACATAAATCATCTGTACCTTCACTGGCGTTTGCTCAACTTGGCTAGGGTAACTATAAATCGCTGGCCCGTTGGCTTGGCTCACATACACCATCTCCGCATTTTCAACCACTTGCGCTTGCACAGGGTTGGGTGAATTGTGGATGCTGTATATCGCCGCGTTGCTGTCGTAAACAATTGTGCCTGAAGCGGCAGTATCAGCATTGGCAATACTGGTGATAGTCATCGCCGCAATCATGGCGATGATAGTTTTGGTATGTGTTTTCATGATAATTCTCCTCGTTAATGTTTGGTTTCAAGCCAGTCCTTTTCGGGCTAAGTAGCTGAAAAGGCTTCTCGTCTGGCTTGGTAAACACTATACGAGCGAACTATCAATAAGAAAAATTGATTGTTTTTATTCTAACGATTGAATAAGACTATTTATGTTGCTTATGCTTCTTTACCGTTATCAGGCAAATAATGTAGGGACGTTGCAATGCAACGTCTCTACCTAAATTACTTCACCACGGCAAAATCCACACCATGCTTTTTACAAATCAGCTTCGCTGAAATATGCGCTGATTCATAAATCGTCGGCAAACCGCTACCCGGATGCGTACCGCCGCCAACCAAATAACACTGGCGTAATTCTTGAAACTGGTTGTGTGGTCGCCAGTAAAGCAACTGGCTGAATTTGTGCGATAAGCTAAACGTTGCGCCCCGATACACATTTTCCTCGGTTTCCCAAGTTTGCGGGGTGATGATTTTCTCGCATTCGATGTGCTCACGGATACCTGTCAAACCCATCCGCGATTCCATAATATCCAACACTTGTTCGCGTTTTTCCGCACACAAGGTTTCCCAATCCAAGCCACTTTCGTTATTGGGCATGGGGACTAACACATACAAAGCCGATTTACCTTCTGGCGCGAGCGTGTCATCGCTGACACAGGCGTTTTGCACATAAAATGAAAAGTCTTTGCTAAGGATTTTATTGTGAAAAATATTGCTGACGTTAGTGACGTAATCCTCGGCAAAGGCGATGGTGTGGTGCGGCAAATCGTAACGGGTGTTTAAACCCAGATAAAGCATGAAAGTCGAGCAAGAGTATTCCAGCTTTGCGACTTTCTCAGGGCTGTATTGTTGCAGCGCGTCCGGCTCGACCAGATTGGTCATCGCGTAAGCAAAATCGGCGTTGACGATCACCTCATCCGCCAACACTTCGCTACCGTCTTGCAGACGCACACCTTTGACGGTTTTATTCTCAACGATGAGCGACTTCACCGCCGTATCGGTAAAAATTTCCCCGCCCTGTTCAATAATCACTTTCGCCATCGCCGCCGCGATTTGGTTCAAACCGCCTTTGACATGATAAATGCCGTACTCGTGTTCCAAATACGACAGCATGGTAAACAAGGCCGGACAATCCCACGGCGACATGCCTAAGTATTTGGATTGGAAAGAAAACACCAAACGCATTTTCTCTTCCTTAAAATACTTGCCTAAATTAGTGAACACGCTGTGGTTGAGCGCCAAACTAGGCACGGCACGAATCAAATCCCACGAGAAAAACGCTTTTAGGCTGGAATAATCGCGTTTGATGCAAGGGTACAATTTCTCAAAGCGCTCACCTTCTTTTTTTAGATAAGCATCATAGCCCGCGCTGCCTTCAGGAAACGCATCGCTCAGTTGTTCGCGCATTTTCTCGCGGTCGGAATACACCTGCACGGCACGGTCAGAAAACAGCAAGCGGTACATGGGATCGAGCTTGATAAAATCCAGATAATCCTCGCTACGCCGTCCGCATAAAGCGAACATATCATCCAGCACATGCTTCATCAGCAAAAACGTAGGGCCGGTGTCGAAGACAAATTTTCCTAAGCGAATGGGTCGGTTACGTCCACCCACTTCGCTGTTTTTATCAAAAATAGAAACTTTAAAGCCGCGTTTGGAAAGCAGCATTCCAGCGCACAAGCCGCCAGGGCCTGCGCCAATAATTACGATGTGTTTTTTTTCGGGCATGGATTGGGTAGGGTTACGGGTTAAAGGGAATTTTGGGGATTATTGATAATTATAGGTTTGTAGGATGTGCTGACGATAGGAAGCGCATCGTTCGCGGGTTTTATAAGTTTTGTGCATTTCACCATCTTTGAATATCTGACAGGATCTCTTCAACCGTTTGGCTTTTACCTTGGGCGGCATCTTCTTGTCCGCGCCGGATATTTTGCAACACATAAAGCCGATACATAATCTCTTCCATATTGGCATCGGCTGGAAGGTAGGCGGTAGTGTTTCCGTCTGATAGCATGACAATACTTTTTAGTAAGAAAATTTATAAGTGTAATGAATTAAATGGCTTTTATTGCAATTGCATCCTTTAGCTTTACTTTTCTGTTTTCGCCCCACCATTCGTAAGGATAAGGCCCACCTGCACCTTTGGCCTCTATAACACCATTCCATGAACAGAATTCCATATTACTACCACCTGGATCAATAACTAAAAAACGGCACAGTTCTTTATCCTCATCATCCCCAGCATAATCCAGACCAACAACTAAAACCCAATGTCCGCCACCTTGAAAGGAAATACCAAGCATGACAGGATTATTTTGTTTTATGTTGCTTACAACAAATTCTCTTAAATTCCCATGCTTTGAAAATCTATCAACTTCAATCTGATTTCCATAAATTCCATCAAAAATATTTTCAATATCAGAATCTAATGTTCCTTCAAAAAACCGATGATCTTTAATTCTAGCAGCGAGCTTGCCAATATGTGTTCGCCCATCCTGTTTATATCCAAGAGCTTCCACAGCTTCTGACTTTTTCAAAACTCCGTTTATTATAAGTGACATAAAAACACAATAATGACCACAAGCACCATCCAATGAACCTTGATTTAAAAATACATGTTCATCGGTTTCTATCGCTTTGGGGCCTTCATGAGTAGAGTCTAATTTATCTATTATATGAATGGTATGCATTGGGAATATTTTTGGTTATGTGGGGTGTAAAAAATGTAATGAATATTATGGATCGTAAATTTATCGAATAAATATTAATAAACCCAAGGAATCAATTTCTTAGTAAGTTGGCAGTAATCATAATAGACTTGCCCGAAATATCCTACCAACAGCGATTCTTCATACTGGATACGTTTTGCCAAGGCGTATGCGAGTGGAGCGCATAAACTAACCAACGCCAGCCAATCGCCCATCGCCAAACCCGCCGCGAAAAAACTGATTAACAAGCCTGAATAAGCCGGATGGCGGATGAGTCGGTACGGGCCGTGGTTGATGAGTTGGTGCTGGTCTTGCACCATTGCCGTGGTGGTAAAAAACCGCCCCAGACTGGCGATGGCGTAAAAGCGCAATGCTAAACCAAAACTAAATATCAATAACGCGATGATTTGCCGTACTTGGTAATCTAGCGGAATCGGCACTAATTGCCAGCGTTTAAAAGCCAAGGCCATCAGCAACGCGGCGATAATCGCCCACCAAATCCATTTAGCTGAACGGAATGCGGCGGGCTTGGCTTCATTGGCAGTGCGGGTTTTTATGACGATGGCGATTTCGGCTACCGCCCAGAGGCTGGCGAGGATTAGCCAGAGGATTTGTGTTGGGTTCATACCGTTTCATTTGTAGGGTGGGCAAGCGGTTCTGCCCACCGTTCTATCCGATTGAAGGTGGGCAAACGAAAAAGCTGTTTGCCCACCCTACGCAAATTGTGCCACATGCTAGAATCTACCAGCATTTCCTAATAATACCAGCCAAAATCCCGCCATGCCCACTATCATCCAACTCGACAACGTCCACAAAGCTTACACGCTGGGGCCAATCACCACGCCTGTGCTGCACGACATCAACCTGACCATCACCGCTGGCGAATTTGTCGCCATCGTCGGGCCGTCGGGCAATGGCAAATCGACTTTATTGAATTTATTGACGGGCATCGACCGCCCCTGCCAAGGCCAAGTGCAGGTCAACGGCGCGGCCTTGCATAAGTTGAAAGAAGAACAATTATCGAAATGGCGGGGTGCGAATGTCGGCATTGTCTTCCAATTTTTCCAATTATTACCATCGCTAAATCTTTTGCAAAACATCCAGTTGCCGATGGATTTTGTCGGCAAATTACCGAAACGTGAGCGACTGGAACGGGCGCGGTATTTGCTGAATTTGGTCGGATTGGACGCGCAAGCCAAGCAATTGCCGGGGCAGGTTTCAGGTGGTCAGCAACAACGTGCGGCGATTGCCCGTGCGTTGGCGAATGATCCAGCATTGATTGTCGCCGACGAACCCACCGGCAACCTCGACACCGCAACCGCTGATGCCGTGTTTGCTTTGTTCAGCACCTTACAACAACAAGGCAAAACCCTAGTGATGGTGACGCATAACGAGGAACTGGCGCAATCGGCCTCGCGGCGCATTGCCATTCATGCGGGGAGGATTCATCACGATAGCCTGCATTCGGAGTAAAAAAACATGTTTTTTAACTCCGCCCTTAAATACAAGATTGCATCTGATTTACTGACGCACAAATCCCGCACCGCCCTCGCCATTTCCAGCATGGCCATCGGCCTATTCGTTATCGGCACTTTATTAGGCATGATGGATTTGCAATTAGGCAGCATGGACAACGCGCATCGAGAATCTCAACCCTCACACATCAGCCTGATTTTGCGCCAAGATGCCGATATAACCATCGCCGACACACTAAAAACTATCGACGGCGTTGCCAATATCGACCTGCTAACGCAATTCACCGCACAATACAAAACACCCCAATCGACACAATGGCAGACGGGAACGGTGATTTTCCGGCCTGATTACCAAAGCCAACGTTATGACTTGATGAGCTTGGTGTCCGGTGATTTCCCCAAAGACCAGCACATCGCCGCCGAACGTTTATCAGCGCAATCCGCCAAACTTAATATTGGCGACAGCATCGAATTCGCAACTGCTAAAGGTTCTGAAATTGTCAGTTTAAACGGCATCATCCGCCACCCTTTCGTCAAACCACCTGCTTTTGGTGGGCAATTGCATTTTTTCATTGCGCCTGAATTGGCGCCCGCTTTCGGTATTCCTGAACACAGCTTCCGGCAAGTCTTGGTGCAAATCCAACCGCCCTACTCCGCCGATAAAGCCCGCGACATCGCCGGAAAACTCCGTGCCGAGTTAGCGAAATCTGGTATTGCAGTCAACGCCACTCTATTGCAAAACCCCGAAGAACATTGGGGACGAGCGATTTTTTCCGGCATCCATTTGGTGCTGACGGTGATGGCGTGGGCATCGCTGGCTTTAAGTTCGGTGTTGATTTTGAACACCGTCGCCGCGTTGATTACCCAGCAAACCGACCAAATCGGCATCATGAAATCAGTGGGCGCAAGCCGTTGGACGATTTCCAGCATTTATTTGAGCGAAGTACTGATTTTGTCGCTGGTTGCATTGATAATCGCCGTACCGTTAAGTTGGGCGGGGGCGTTCTTTAGCAGCCGTTGGTTGTTGGGTTTATTCAATATCGAATTGGCGGATTTTGCCTATTCGCCCCGCGCATTGGTTTTCATGATCGTAGGCGGCCTGACCGCGCCTTTGTTGGCAGCACTGTGGCCTATCTGGAAAGGTGCGGCAATGTCAGTGCGGCAAGCGCTTGCCAGTTATGGCTTGGGTGCGGATTTTGCCAGCAGCGGTTTTGATCGCTGGCTGGAACGTCGCGCCACCAGTTTGTTACCGACCATTTACGCCGTTGCGTTGGGCAATTTGCTGCGCCGCAAAGCGCGGTTGTTTTGGACGCAAAGCGTGTTAATCATCGCTGGCGTGTTGTTCATCATCATTATGAGCTTGATTTCATCCGTCAAATTGACGCTGGACAACGAACTGGCGCGTAGCAGTTATGCCGTACGTTTAGGGTTCAGCCAAGATCAAGCCGCCGATACGGTCTCGCCTATCGTGCAAAGCATTGCGCCGACTACCTCAGTGGAATTTTGGAACCGCCTGCCCTCCGAACTTTCGCAAAACGGGCAATTGATTAAGCAATCCGGTAGTTTAGGTGTGCAGATGATCGCCTTGCCTGTTGAAACGAAAATGTACCAACCTTTGATAGTTGCGGGGCGTTGGTTTGATCAATCTGACGAAGGGCAACAGCATTTGGTGTTGAATGCCGCGACGGCTGAGTTGAATGGGATTGAGGTTGGCGATACTTTGCAAGTGAAGGTTTTTCAGCAATCTTCCATTAAACATAAAGACGAGCAAGGCTTTGAGCCTGCCCAACAGGGACTTCCATTGGTCGTCGAAGGGCGGGCGGTTAAGCCGTCCATGGTTCGACAGGCTCACCACGAACGGCTTAACCTCACGTCAAATTTGCCCCAAAATATAACTCAAATTCCCACCACCGATTGGCAAGTCATCGGCCTCTATCGCTGGTTCGCAGGCTCAGGCTACGCCGTCGAACCCGTTTACGCACCGCTCAGCAGTATACAAACCGATAATCACCATTCCTTCGCTCTGCTCGCCGCTAACATCAACAACCTAGACGAAGAAAAAACCTACACCGACAGCCTAAAAACCGCTTTTGCCGAGCAGCAAATCAAACTCGACATCTACACCACCCTCGCCAAACTCGAACAACGCCAGTTCGCACAAAACCAATTCCGCCCGCTGACCAGTATGTTGCTCGGCTTAGCCAGCATGATCGCCGCTGTCGGGGCAATTGGTTTGTCTGGCACACTCGCCATCGGCGTGTTGCAACGTACCCGCGAAATCGGCGTACTCCGCGCCATCGGCGCTAACTCATCCGCCATTTTTAAACTGTTTATGCTCGAAGGCTTGTTTCACGGTTTGCTGGCTTGGTTGTTGAGTATTCCCTTGGCTTATCTGCTCGCCGAACCGCTCGCCAAACAACTGGGCATTACTATGCTGGGCATTCATTTGGATTTTGTTTTTGCTTGGGTTTCGGTGGGGATTTGGTTGGCGGTGGTTTTAGTTTTGGCGGTGTTGGCGGCTTATTTACCAGCCAGGAAGGCAACTAGAATTGCTGTCAGAGCAGGATTGAGTTATTGAGTTGGCTTTATGGCACGAAAGATTAGTGCTTTTACTCGACCAAACTTTCTAGAGAAATGTACATATCTCCAACTTTTACTTTCAGCAGATAAAGTAAGATGCTCTTCTCCTAGTTTTACTTTCAGCAAGTAAAGTAAGGTACTCTCCTCCTAGTTTTACTTTCAGCAGGCAAAGTAAGATACTCTTCCCCAAGTTTTACTTTCAGTAGGCAAAGTAAGATACTCTTCCCCAAGTTTTACTTTCAGCAGGCAAAGTAAGATACTCTTCTCCTAGTTTTACTTTCAGCAGGCAAAGTAAGATACTCTTCTCCTAGTTTTACTTTCAGCAGGCAAAGTAAGATACTCTTCTCCTAGTTTTACTTTCAGCAGGCAAAGTAAGATACTCTTCTCCTAATTTTACTTTCAGCAGGCAAAGTAAGATTCTTTCCCACTAGATTTATTTTCAGCAAGTTATGAGTTTTACTTTTGGAATACGCTATGAACATTACTGATTTTGTCGCAGGTTCTTACCAAGAAGGCTATCAGTACAAATACTTCTTTCCTTGCCAAATAAATCATGGTTTCCATTGGGCAGATGAAACGATCAATGAATTACTGGAGAAAGCGGCTAATAAACTAGGCAGGTTGGATTCATTTTCCCAATTCGTGCCTAATATTGACATGTTCATTGAAATGCATATTGTGAAAGAGGCTGTTGATTCCAGTAGGATTGAAGGTACTCAAACCACGATTGAAGAAGCTTTGATGGCTGAAAAAGACCTTGCGCCTGAAAAACGCGACGACCAACAGGAAGTTAAAAACTACATAGCCGCGATGAACCAAGCGATTGCCGAGCTTGAAACCCTGCCATTATCCAATCGCTTAATTAAAAATACCCACAAAATCCTATTATCTAGCGTCAGGGGAGAACATAAAAGTCCCGGCGAATTTAGGCAATCGCAAAACTGGATTGGCGGGGCTAGCCTTGCCGATGCAGTTTTTATACCGCCCAGCCACGCTGAACTCGCTGACTTATTGTCTGATTTAGAAAAGTTTTTACATAATGATGAGATAAGAATTCCGCACCTTATCCGCATTGCTATTGCCCATTATCAATTTGAAACCATCCACCCATTTTTGGACGGCAATGGCAGGGTAGGAAGACTTCTGATTACCTTGTATCTTGTTTCTAGTGGATTTCTGACTAAACCATTATTGTATTTGTCTGATTTTTTTGAGAAAAATAAATCGCTGTACTACGATAATTTGACGGTAGTCCGTAATAAAAATGATTTGGGACAATGGCTGCGGTTTTTTCTGACGGGGGTTATACAAACCGCTGACAATGCAGTGTTAACCTTGGAGAAAATCGTTGCCTTAAAAGTCAGTATCGAAAGGGAGAAACTCACACTTCTTGGCAAACGGGGAAAAACAGGCCATGTATTATTTGACCATCTGTTTAAAAAACCCAGGGTGACGATAAAGGATGTGCAAGATATGACCGGACTTTCAAACAAAGCCGCAAATGATTTAGTACAGGCTTTTGTCGAGCAAAAAATTTTAGTAGAAAAAACGGGATACCAACGTAACAGGGTATTTGATTTTGTTGAGTATATGAGGTTGTTTGATTCTTAAGATATGTTGAAGCAAGTAGTCTTTATGGGAAAAACTAACAATATATCGAACGTTTGACCAAGCCACTAATTAGGTTTGAATAATGTGGCTAGCGCATAGGATGGGCTGAACAAAGTGAAGCCCATCAAATCAAGCCTTCACCATTGATGGGCTTCGTAACTCAGCCCATCCTACAATCTCAACTGAATAAGCGATCGTTCTTAACGTTTTGAGCCAATCAATCTAATCAGCTTTAAACAGCTGCGCTTTATAGTACTTATAAATTAACAACGCCAATAAGGTAGCTAACAATAAAAGCATCACTTTACCATCACCCAATTGGGCGTACGGGGTAATGCCGCCCATTGGTAGGATTTCGGCTTTTAAGGTGGTGGTGGTAAATAACGGGGCTAGTGCAATTATTTCGCCTTTTGGGTTGATGACTGCGGTTGCGCCGGTATTGGTTGCCCTTAGCATGTAGCGTCCGGTTTCTATTGCGCGCATTCGGGCAATTTGTAGATGTTGGTGCGGTTCAAATGAGTCGCCAAACCAGCCATCATTGGTGACGTTTACTAAATAGGCGGCATCCTCTAGCTTATAGAGTCCGGCATCGCCAAAAGCGTCTTCGTAACAAATGGTGGTGATGAACGGGTAGCCACCAGCTTTCAGTAAGTCTTGGCTATCGCCGCCGGGGGTGAAGTCGCCCATACGGATATTAAGGCCTTTTAAAACCAATCCCGACAGCGGTTGCAGCGGCATGTATTCGCCAAAAGGCAATAAGTGGTTTTTGCGGTACATGCCCGTATGTTTGCCTAAGGTGATGACGGCGTTGTAGATTTCATTTTCTGTTTCGCCTTCGGTGGGCAGGCTGACGATTAAATCGGTATTGTGCTGTAAGGCCTTTTGTTTTAATGGTTGCAAGAAAAACTCATCAACTTGCGATAAATAGGCGGGGATAGCGGTTTCTGGCCAAACAATGACATCGGCTCCCCAGTTTTCCTCGGTCATTTTTTTGTACATCAATAGGGTATTGAGACGGTTTTCTGGTCGCCATTTTTGGTCTTGGGTGACATTGCCTTGGACTAATACCGTGTGGATGGGTTTGCCGATAACATCGGTCCAATTGGTCAACTTTAATAGGCCGCCAACCGACCAAATTAAGCCAATGATGGCTGCCATTAATAACCGTTGCGGTTTGTTACGGAGCATGTGCATCGCCAATGATGCGCTCAGTACCAATAAAAAACTGCTGCCATACGCGCCTATTAATGGCACATAGCCTGCTAAGGTGGTAGATAGCTGCGAATACGAGCTAACAAACCAGGGGAATCCGTTTAGTAATAAATCGCCGCGAAAGTATTCCACCAATACCCAAATCAATGGCAGTGTTAATGGTTCAATGGATTTGTGGCCTTGGAGTTTTACTGATAACCAAGCGGTAATTGCTGGAAATATCGCCCAAAATGCTACGCATAAAACCGTAATGGCAACGGAGCCGAATACTGCCGCGCCGCCGTAGTCATGCACACTGATATATACCCAAGAGATTCCTAGGCCAAATGAGCCTAAGCCAAACAAATAGCCGCGTAACAGGGCGCGGGCGGGGCTGCAATGTTGCCAAGTGGCAAATAACACCGTTAATGCCACCAAGGCGAGCAGGCTATAGTTAAATGGTGCGAAAGCTAAGGTGAATAGGCCGCCTGCCAGTAATGCAAAAATGTCCCGATAAATACTGTTTAAAAGGTATTTGTTCATAAGTTTTTGGGGTTGGGGTTATGGGGCGATTGTTTGGGTTTTGCTATTGGGGCTATCGGCTTGTTTTGAAAAAGAATAATGAAGGGCTTGTTAGGCTGGCATCCATGGAAAAACCACCACACGCCACCCAATTACAGTGCTTGCGCCCTAACTTGCTGCATAATCTGCTTTAAATCGGCGACTGCTGTTGCCAGCCCTGAAAATATCGCTTGGGCAATAATGGCATGACCTATATTTAGTTCGGTTATTTCTGGTATGGCACAAATGGCTTGGACATTATGGTAATTAAGGCCATGTCCGGCATTGACTTGCAGGCCTGCACGGTGAGCGTAGTTGGCGGCGTTTTGGATGCGTAGCAATTCTTCGGCTTGTTTACTACGAGTTTCTGCTTCCGCATAACAGCCTGTATGTAGCTCTATTACTGGCGCACCTGCGGCAATCGCGGCATCTATTTGGGCGATTTCTGGATCAATAAATAGCGACACTTCAATATCGGCAGCCGCCAATCTAGCGCAAGCGTCGGTGATAGCAGCCAGATTACCCAAAACATCCAAGCCGCCTTCGGTAGTCAATTCTTGGCGCTTTTCTGGCACTAAGCAACACGCATAGGGTTTGACTTGGCTGGCAATGGTGAGCATTTCTTCGGTGACCGCCATTTCTAGGTTCAAGCGGGTATGCAACATGGACTTCAACAGATAAATGTCACGGTCTTGTATATGGCGGCGATCTTCACGCAAATGCGCGGTGATGCCATCAGCGCCAGCCTGTTCGGCTATTAACGCGGCTTGGATAGGTTCTGGATAACGCGTGCCGCGAGCTTGGCGCAGTGTGGCGACGTGATCGATATTGACACCTAGAAGGATTGCTGGATTGCTCATTTTATAACTGTTTGATGATTTGGTTGATAACTGCGCGGCTTTTCAATGGCTTGCCTTGTAAATGGCTGTCGATAACCATCCGCATTAATAGTTTGGCTTCCGTTAAAGTTTGTGGCTCGGAAAAATCTTGGTTGCTAAGGGCAAGCAAGGCTGTTCCGGAAATAACGCCTTTTATATCGGCGACAAAGCCATCGCCTTTGGCAAATCGGTAACATTTATCGGCTGCAATGGCTAGGCCGTCAGCATCGCCATCCAATTGCAGGCCGTAACCTGTGTGTTCAAGCAGCTCTAATTCAAACTGCCGCAATGCCGCTTCCAGATGCTTGGTTTGCGCCAACTTGAGTAAACAGCGGCGATAACTGTCGAACAATTCTGGATGGGGATCGTGTTCATGCAGAAAACAGCCGATCAATTCGTTTATATAAAAACCGCAATATAAAGCAAGCCCTTGTAGCGGTATGACTGGCGGCACAATCTCGACATGGGTGACGATTTTTAAGCCACTTTTACCCAAATAAGACAACCGTAAAGGCATAAACGGTTGCAGCAATCCGGCTGTTTTTGATTTGGTTTTGCGGACACCCTTCGCTAATAAGGCGATCTTGCCGTGTTCATAGGTAAATACGTCTAAAAGCAGGCTGGTTTCGCGGTAATGCTGCTGCCGCAAAATGTAGGCTGCTTGTAAATAGACCGTCTCAACCGTCATTAAACCCTAAGCTATGCAAGGCGCGTTCGCTATCAGACCAACCGGATTTCACTTTAACCCATAATTGCAAATACACTTTATGGTCTAACAACCGCTCTATATCCAGACGGGCGTCAGTGCCGACTTTTTTCAGCATTTCGCCATCTTTGCCAATGACGATATTTTTCTGTGAGCTTTTTTCTACCCAAATGATGGCGTAAATTTTTGCCAAATTGGGGTGTTCTTCGTAACGCTCAATTTCCACCGTTAAGATATAAGGCAGTTCTGCACCTAAGCGACGGGTAAGTTTTTCGCGGATAATTTCTGCCGCCAAGAAGCGCTCAGGTCGGTCGGTGACTTGATCTTCAGGATAAATGTGGTCGCTTTCTGGCAATAACTGCATGACCAAGCTTTCCAGCTTATCTAAGTTAATATTTTTTAGTGCAGAAATAGGAATTAATTCAGCAAAGGGAAAGCGTTTTGCGGCGTCGGCTAAAAACACCAGCATGTCGTCTTTTTCTTGGATTTTATCGACTTTATTAACCGCTAAAATAACCGGCAACCCCGCTTGTTCGATTTTTTTAAAAATAATGTCGTCATATTCTTGCCAAAACATGCCATCTAATAGCCACACCACCACATCGACACCCAATAAAGTGGCATCGGCGGTACGGTTTAAGTAGCGGTTGAGGGCTTTGGATTCGTCATTGTGCATCCCTGGGGTATCCAGGTAGATGGCTTGACCTGCGTCGGTGGTGTTTATCCCCAAAATCCGATGGCGGGTGGTTTGCGGTTTGCGCGAGGTGATGCTGATTTTTTGTTTCAGCAGATGATTCATTAATGTAGATTTGCCTACATTAGGTCGCCCGATGAGGGCTACGAAACCGCATTTCATTGATTTGCCTTGTCTAATAATTCCAGCATTTGTTCTGCTGAGGCTTGTTCAGCTTTTCTTCTGGAGATGCCGACACCGATAGTGGCGTCGCTGAGTAACGAGATGGTGCATTTGACTTTGAAGGTTTGTTCATGCGAGGGCCCGGTCATGGTCAACATGGTGTATTCGGGCAGCTCCAAGCGCTTGGCTTGCATCAGTTCTTGCAATCGGGTTTTGGGGTCTTTTTGTCCACTGCTTAATGACAGGCTTTGAAATTTTTCCGCAAACAAGTTTTCAATCCATTGTTGGCACACGGCAATGCCTTGATCTTTATACAAAGCACCCATGATGGCTTCCATTGCATCCGATAAAATGGAGTCACGCCGGAAGCCACCACTTTTTAGCTCGCCCTGCCCTAAGCGTAAGTACTCGCCCAGTTTATGTTGCCTTGCCAGTTCTGCTAATGAGGTTTCATTCACTAAACTTGCACGTAAACGGCTTAAGCTGCCTTCGCTGGCATCGGGGAAAAGTTCATACAATTTTTGGGCAACAACAAAGCCTAAAATGGCATCACCTAAAAATTCTAGGCGTTCATTATTTTTTGCGCCAGCACTACGATGGGTAATCGCCTTAATAAAAAGCTCTGGTTGGTTAAAATGCAACCCCAACTGTTGGCACAAAATTTCCGGGGCTTTTATCACTGTTGGCCAACCTCAATGACATCGTCAAAATCTACTACAACGCTTAAATTACCTACAATTGGCTTGACAACCTGATAATCCATCTCAATTTTCAAATATGCGCCGTCTTTAACGATATTCACTTCATTTTCAGTTGCATCGTATACATAACTGGCATCAAAACGTTTTCTTAACATTTCTTTTATTTCTGTAGGTGTTTTGGTAGCAATGTCGGTACTTTCTTTTATACCTTCCAAGGCATTGATTACTTTACTATGATCCAAATAAATTGGACCAATTTTCAAAACCAACATCAGTAAAAAACCGCATACAGCCAAAACGACAATCATCGAAATCAAAGTTAAACCTTGTTGTTTGCTTAATGTTTGCATGTATATCTCCCAACTGAATTATTTAAGGATTGTGCCAATACGGTCAAAGCCTATGCCTTTATGCTGCCAATCCCAGCTCATCCAAATGAAAAAGGCTTTACCGACTAAATTCTGCTCAGGAACAAAGCCCCAATAGCGGCCATCATTGCTGTTGTCGCGATTATCGCCCATCACTAAATATTGGCCTTCCGGCACGATATAAACGCCTTCTGCTGACATTGCCCCTGGACGGTTGAGGATGCTGTGTTCAATACCCAGCAAATCTTCGGAAAAATGTTCCGCGCCCGTCATATCTGCGCCTTGACCAAAGCCTTGGTATTGCCCTAAGGCAATTTCATTAATTGCCTTGCCATTAATGGTTAAGCGTTTATTTTCATAAACCACTTTATCGCCTGGCAGACCAATTACCCGTTTGATGTAATCAACAGTTGGGTCTTTAGGATAACGGAACACCACAATATCGCCATGTTTAGGTTCATTGAGGGCAATTATTTTGGTGTTGATAACAGGCAAACGGATGCCGTAGGTAAACTTGTTGACCAAAATAAAATCGCCCACCAATAAGGTCGGCATCATTGATCCAGAGGGGATGCGGAATGGCTCGGCAATAAATGACCGAAGCAGCAATACTATTAGTAAAACGGGGAAAAATGAGCGGGCGTATTCGACTAATACTGGCTCGTTGTCTTCACTGAAGGTTTCGCCTTTGGATTTCAGCATTAACAGATAACCACCCCAAACAATACCGGTGACTACCGTACCCAACAGCAAAAAAAAAGAAAAATCGTAGTCCATAATCTATTTGGTAAGGGGTTAAAGTTAAGAATGTGTTTATGGGGAAAACTATTCCTTATTAAGCTGCAATACCGCTAAAAAGGCTTCTTGGGGGATTTCGATATTGCCCACTTGTTTCATGCGTTTTTTTCCGGCTTTTTGTTTTTCCAGCAACTTTTTCTTACGGCTAATATCACCACCGTAACATTTGGCAATAACGTTTTTACGCATGGCCTTAACGGTGGAGCGGGCAATTACTTTTGAGCCGATGGCTGCTTGGATGGCGACTTCGTACATTTGCCGTGGAATCAAATCTTTCATTTTTTCCACCAAATCACGCCCGCGATTTTGGCTCATTTCCCGATGCACAATAGTAGATAAGGCATCGACTTTATCGCCGTTAATCAGTACGTCCAACTTTACCAAATCAGCTTCTTGGAAACGCAAGAATTCGTAATCAAAGGAAGCGAAGCCACGGCTAACCGATTTTAGTCGATCAAAAAAGTCCAATACCACTTCGCTCAAGGGCATTTCATAGTGTAGGGAGACTTGTCGTCCAGCAAATTGCATATCTTTTTGCACACCGCGTTTTTCGATACACAAGGTCATCACACTGCCTAGATAGGTTTCCGGTACGAGAACATTGGCGCGGATAATCGGCTCGCGGATGTCTTTAATCGTGCCCATATCCGGCAACTTAGCGGGGTTATCAACCATCAACACTTCGCCATTGTGAGTAATGACTTCATAAACTACGGTTGGTGCGGTGGTGATTAAGTCAACGTTGTATTCGCGTTCCAAGCGTTCTTGCACGATTTCCATATGCAGCATGCCCAAAAAGCCGCAGCGGAAACCGAAACCTAAAGCTTGGGAGGTTTCTGGCTCAAATTGCAAGGCAGCATCATTAAGGTTGAGCTTGTTTAGGGCTTCGCGTAATTCTTCGTAATCATCGGAACTAACCGGATATAGGCCTGCGAAAACCCGTGGCTGTACCCGTTGGAAACCAGTGAGCGGCTCTTGGGCAGGCTTATCTGTCCAAGTGATGGTATCGCCGACTGGCGCGCCAAAAATATCTTTAATGCCTGCCACCAAAAAACCGACTTCGCCCGTATTTAGCAGCTCTTTTTCTAAGCGCTTAGGAGTGAATACGCCCACTTTTTCGGCAAGAAAAGACTTGCCCGTGGACATGATGGTGATTTTTTGTTTGCGGCGGATACTGCCGTGGACAATCCGTACCAGCGACACAACACCAAGATAGCTATCGAACCAAGAGTCGATAATCAGCGCTTGCAGCGGGCCATCAATTTCGCCTTGTGGCGGCGGTACTTTTAGTACCAATTGTTCCAATACATCTTTAACGCCGATACCCGTTTTGGCACTTATCATTAACGCTTCATCAGCTGGGATGCCAATGACTTCTTCGATTTCCGCTTGCACCCGTTCAGGTTCGGCTGACGGCAAATCGATTTTATTTAGCACGGGCACAACTTCCAAACCTTGTTCTATCGCGGTGTAACAATTGGCGACACTTTGCGCTTCGACACCTTGGGCCGCATCAACCACCAGCAACGCACCTTCACAAGCGGCTAACGAGCGGGATACTTCATAAGAAAAATCCACATGGCCTGGCGTATCAATGAAATTGAGTTGGTAAATCTCGCCATCTTGCGCTTTATAGTCCAAGGTAACGCTTTGCGCCTTAATGGTAATGCCGCGTTCGCGTTCTAAATCCATGGAATCCAAAACTTGGGCAGACATTTCGCGGTCACTCAATCCGCCACAAATTTGGATAAATCGGTCAGCCAATGTCGATTTTCCGTGATCGATATGGGCAATGATGGAGAAGTTTCTGATATGTTTTAAATCCACTGATTTTTCTACTGATGAGGTTTAGGCTAAGCGGCTATTGATAGGTAATAAAACCATCAATTTGTTTGATAGGCGGGTATTGTAACAGATTTGCGGAACGCGTCGGTTGCTGTTGTTATTTTGCAGAACGCATCTAAGACTAAGCTGGAACGGCTAAAGAGGGTTTTTGGGCGGGGAATACGCCCGGTAAGCAGTCGCTACCGGGCATTTATCCTTTAGTTTGAAGCGTTGATAATGCCGCGTTCTTTCAATAAATTGATAACGCATTGGACGCTTTCTGCCAAAGACTGGTCATGGGTATTAACAACTAGCTCTGGTTTTTCAGGAGCTTCATAAGGAGAATCAATGCCCGTAAAGAAAGGAATTTCACCAGCACGGGCTTTTTTATACAAGCCTTTTACATCACGCTGTTCACAGGTTTCAATAGGGCATTGGCAGTGAATTTCTATAAAATCACCGTGCGGTACCAAGCATCTTGCCGCATTACGATCTGATTTGAACGGCGATATAAACGCTGTCAAAGTGATGACGCCAGACTCAATAATTAACTTAGCCACTTCACCAATACGGCGGATATTTTCCACCCGATCAAGATCGTTAAAAGTTAAATCACTGCACAAACCATGGCGGACATTGTCACCATCCAATACAAACGTAGAAATACCATGGTCATGTAAATAATCTTCAACCGCATGCGCCAACGTGGATTTGCCTGATCCAGACAAGCCAGTAAACCAAATAATGACGCTTTTATGTTTGTGGAGTCTTTCTCTGTCAGCGCGGGTTACAGTGGCATGATGCCAAACGGTGTTGGTGCTTTTAGTGGGTGTATTCATGAGTCAAATTCAGATAAGAAATTTAAACAAACAGTTGGTAACTTTAATGAGCGATAACCAACAATAGAGCTACTTTAAATTACAGTTAATTAACGGTATTTTTCCTCAAACGCGGTTATAAACACAGCTAATTGATCTAAAGGTAGGTGATTAATTCCTGCGGCACTTTTCCGGCCACCTCCTGTTGGAAATTGTGAACATAATTCATCAGCACCCGTTTTATTGGTTAAGGGTGCGCGGACACTGATTTGATAATCGCCTTTTTCAGTAAAACTGAATACCGCATGGGCGCGATCCGGTTTTTGATTGGCTAATTCATTGCCAAAAACGCCGCTGATACGTCTAGCCCAGGCTTCATCAGGCAATATATACACGGCAACTGCATCGCTTTCATACTCAGTTGGCGTATGCAATGCCTGTGCCATATCATCATCATAACCTGCCAGCAATTTATTATAGATGTCAGCATTTTCTTGCATAAACTGAAACGGCGATGCAAATGGCACCAATTCCTTAAACAAGGCGTCAGGGGCAAAATGCAAATCAGCAAGACTGCCGCCATAGCCGTTGTAATTGATGCAAACCCCTAAATCATTGAGTTTTTTAAGCTCAACTTCAGACAATCCCAAAGGTTGCGCGGTTTTATTGGCACTATCTATCAGGTTATCGCCAAATGCGGCGGTGATTGCCCATTCACTGAATTTGCCTTGCAAATAGTTATTCACCAATAAGCTCGTACAAACATTAGCATCGGTATCAATAATCGCATGCAGGTTTGGATGGCTTGGAATGTCGCCCGCTTGATGGTGATCGACATATAAAACCTTAGCGCCTTTCGCCAGTATTTGATCTAAAGCGGTGCGGTTTTTATCCATAGAAATATCCAACACCGTCACCTCATCGCCGCTTTCTACGGTGATTTGTTGCAGAAGTTGAATATCCCGTTTAATACCCGTCACCAATTTTGCTTGCCGTGGTTCAGCCAAATGCAATTGGACTAAAGCGCAAATACCATCCGCATCACCGTTAAATACATCAATTCTCATGTCTAATTCCAGATTGTGGGGTTAAGGGTATTGTAAGGGATGGTTTTGGCAATTCAAAATCATCCCCTAGAACAGCGATGTTGGTTGTAGAATAGCTTATACAACCACAAAAATATGCAAACGATGATGACAAATCCAAACAGCAGCACACATTTAGATTATTTTAAGGATGCTTTCCGGCGATTTCTGCCTAATACCCAAGCAGTCTCTTTGGCATCCATCTTAATCGCCTGCTTCGGATTAATTTACTATCTATCCGATTCCTTAATGCCTGTTTTTGCCTCTATCGTTATAGCATACCTCTTAGAGAGTGTAGTTAATAAAATAGAAAAACTGGGAATGCCGCGATTTTTTGCGGTCTGCTTGGTATTTTCTGGGTTTATGACGGGCTTGGGTTTTTTACTGTTTTACTTAATCCCCATCGTCTCCCAGCAAACTGTCGACCTTATCCAAAACTTCCCCGACATCTTCAACCGCGCCCAACACGAAATTTTACGGCTACCTAAAATTTACCCAAAATTGATTTCTGAAAACCGTATCCAGCAAATTACTTTAGCCGCACAACGGGAAATTTTAACCTACGGGCAAACCATTTTGTCGCTATCCGCCGCATCGGTCATGGGCTTGGTCAGTACGCTAACGTACTTATTTTTAGTGCCAATGATGGTATTTTTCTTTTTAAAAGACAAAGTGTTATTCATCAATTGGTTTTTAAAGTTCATGCCCAAGGAACGCAATTTAACCATCAAGGTCTGGCAAGAAGTCGACATGCAAATTGGCAATTATGTGCGTGGCAAAGTCTCAGAAGTGGTGGTACTTTGGCTGGTCAGTTACATCACCTTTGTTAGCATCAACTTAAACTATGCCATGCTGTTATCGGTACTCATGGGCTTATCGGTCATCATCCCTTATATCGGCGCAACTTTAGTAACTATCCCCGTTATCTTAGTGGCCTATTTTCAGTGGGATTTAAATGCCGATGAATTTATGTACGTAGTGATTGCCTATTCAGTCATCCAAGCTTTAGATGCCGTTCTGCTGATTCCCGTGTTATTTTCCGAAGCCGTTAATTTACACGCCGTCGCCATTATTATTGCAATCCTGTTCTTTGGCGGCCTATGGGGTTTTTGGGGGATATTTTTCGCCATCCCTCTGGCAACCGTGGTAAAAGCCGTGTTAACCGCATGGCCTAAAATTGACAATCTCTCTAATGAAAATACCCCTTGATGGCTGAGCCTGACGCACAAGACCAAACACCACAACTGCTGATTCAGACGGAAGACCACACCACGGTAATCCGGCTCTCCGGCGACTGGACATTACGGCAATTACAGGCAAACCCTGCGCTGGGCAAACAACTTAAACAATTGCCAAAAACCGCCAAAAATTCCCATTGGGATACCAGCGCAATCCAAGTTTTAGATAGTTTTGCCGCGTTATTGATTTGGCAAGCGTGGCAAGAACAATTCCCCGCAAACCTGACCAGCACACCTGAGCAAACCAAGCTGTTTACTCGTTGGCAGCAACAAGTCATCCCTGCACCCGAAATACCGCCGCCATTTTTCCAACACCTGCGTAGCGAAGGCAAACGTTTTTATACCGCTTGCCGCCTCGAGGCCACGGTGTTGCTAGTATTGCTAGGCCAACTACTACTAGACACCGCCTATCTCAGCACCCATCCCCGTTCAATACCGTGGGCGGAAATTAGCGACACGATTTACGATGCAGGCGTAAAAGCTTTAGGCATCACCGCCCTAGTGGGTTTTTTGATCGGCATCGTGCTGAGTTATTTATCCGCGCTGCAATTAAAAATGTTTGGTGCGGAAATATACATCATCAATATTTTAGGGCTGAGTGTCATCCGCGAACTAGGCCCGTTACTCGCCGCCATCTTAGTCGCCGGACGCTCAGGTTCCGCCATGACCGCACAAATCGGCATCATGCGGGTCACCGAAGAGCTAGATGCTTTGTCTGCCCTAGGCATCTCCCATTCTATGCGCTTGGTTCTGCCTAAAGTCGCCGCACTGATTGTGGTGATGCCGTTACTGAGTGTTTGGACGAACGCCGCCGCCATGTTCGGCGGCATCTTATCGGCGCAAAGCATTTTGGACATCAGTTATCGGCAGTTTTTGCTCAAAATGCCAGACACCGTCCCTTTAGCCAACCTTTACATCAGCTTAGGAAAAAGCGCGGTATTCGGCTTATTAATCGCCCTGCTCGCCTGCCATTTTGGCTTTAAAATCAAACCCAATACCGAAAGCTTAGGTAATGAAACCACCAATTCTGTGGTTGCCGCCATCACCGTCGTTATTATGGTTGATGCCATATTCGCCATCCTGTTTATGAATGTGGGTATGCCATGAACAAGCTTTGCGCGATCCAAATTGAAAACCTATGGACACGCTTTGATGACGACTTTGGCGGCAGCAAACTCATCCATAAAAACATCAACCTCAGCATAAATAATGGCGAAATTGTTGGATTAGTCGGCGCATCCGGTTGCGGAAAAACCACCTTACTCAGGGAAATGATTGGCTTGCAATCCCCCAGCGAAGGCCAAATCACCATCATGGGACAACGCCTTGATGAAAGTCTGGTTAAAAACCCAAAGAACACCGCGTTACGTTGCGGGGTACTGTTCCAAAAAGGCGCGTTATTTAGCGCCATGGATGTCTTTGATAACATTGCCTTCCCGTTACGGCAATTGGGCATTACCGATGAAAATATTATCGTGCGCTTAGTGCTGATGAAACTGACCTTAGTCGGCTTGACGGCAGCAGATGCCCATCTAAAACCCGCCGCACTTTCTGGCGGCATGATAAAACGCGTTGCCTTGGCAAGGGCGTTAATCCTAGAACCCAGCTTATTATTGCTAGATGAACCCACTGCTGGCTTGGACCCCATTGCCAGCCAAGAATTTGTCGATCTGTTGGCAGACTTACACCAGCAGCTTAATTACACCGTGGTCATGGTCACTCATGATTTGGATGTGCTGAGGGATTTATGCACCAAAGTGGCGGTATTGGCAGAGCAGCAACTGATTGCTTACGATAGCTTAGCCGCCGTATTAGCCATGCCGCACCCGTTCATCCAACAATTTTTCCATAATCCGCGCGCCACCCGCGTCTTCCAATACCAAGAGCATCAACATGGCTAAAAACCACCACGCCCTTGTCACCGGCCTATTTTTGACGGGATTGGTAACTGCAACCATTATCGTCGTGTTGTGGCTGGGGCATTTTCAAAAAGAACGCAACCGTTATGTGGTTGCAACCCATGCGACGGTATCCGGGCTTAACCCCGAATCCATCGTGTTTTTCCGAGGCATTGCTGTCGGCAAAGTCATCAACATCCAATTTGACCCTAACGACACCAGCACCATCCTGATCCCCATTGAAGTCGATAAAGACATCATCCTGACGGAAGGCGTGTACGCCATCCTACAATTCAAAGGCGTAACCGGGCTTACCCAATTGGAAATGGAAGATTCCGGCAAAATCAGCAAACCCATCCCGCCTGGCGATAACCCTAAATTTAGGATTCCCATCCAACCATCGCTTACCGACAAACTGCTGAACTCTGGTGAAGAAATCTTGCGTAAAACCGACCATTTAATGGTGCGTTTGAGTGCCTTACTGAGTGACGAAAATGAAAAAAACATCAACAGCATTCTCAATGATTTAAAAAACTTGACCGAAAAACTGGAATCCTTAGAGCACAGCGTCGACAAAGCTTTAATGGAAGTGCCCAGCTTAAGTAAAGATGCCCACCAAACTTTACAGAATATCAATAGCTTAACCAAAGATTTGGCAGGCTTATCGAAAACCGCGCAAGACCTTAGCTTAAAAGCCAGCCGACTTGCCGATACCGGCACCGCAGCGGGCGCACAAATTAACAGCACTACCTTGCCCAAACTCAACCAATTGCTGACCGACTTGCAAGCCACCAGCGGGCAAATTAAACGCGCCGCCGATTTACTGGAATCGCAACCCCAATCCCTGCTAATGGGACCAAAACCTCAGGAAGCCCCTGCCCCCGGCGAACCCAACTATCAGGAGCCCAAATGAAAACCCTGCTTCTCGTCTTCAGCGTATTATTAAGCGCTTGTAGTCAAACTATTAGCCCGACAAACTTGCACGATTTGGGCTTGGCAGACAGCAACGCCCAGCTAACCGCCAGCACCATTACCGTCACCGCCCCAGAATGGTTACGCGATAACCGCATCCATTACCGCTTGCTATACCAAAACCCCACCCAAGTCCGTTATTACAATTTGGACAAATGGCTAGCCCCACCACCTGCGCTATTGCAACAACGCTTAACCGCAGCGGGCATCAACACCCCTTATCCTGTGACGATTGAAATACTGGAATTTGAACAACAATTCACCAGCCCAAACACTGCCCGCGCCGTCATGCGCTTTAACGCCCATGCTTACGACAACAACCAAAGCCAAGTGCTCGCCAACAAACAATTCGCCTTACAACTGAACACCACCAGCGCCAACGCCGATGGCGCAGTAACCGCCTTTGCCGAATTAAGCAAACAAGCCGTGCAACAGCTCAATAGCTGGCTGGAAAAACTCAACAAATAAAGCCTTATGCCACCCAAAGCCAGATTTAGGAGTCCAAAACATGTTTTGGACTCCAACACGCCTACTTTGGAGCGCGGGCATCCTGCCCGCCAAATACAATCAAGCTAACCAAACCCCAAAAACCGAAAACCAAACCGCCCAACGTATATAATGCCGGAATTCACTCTGCATGGACTTAGCAATGACCGATTTCCCTGATAAAACCTGCTCCATAGACCGCTTAGTCACCCACCCTAAATTAGTGGCTGCCGTCATTAATGGACAAAAAAACCAACAACGCCGGAATGGCGTTTATGGTTATCCAGGCGAAAGCTTTGTTTTGGAAAACCAATCGTTTGTTATCACCGATTTGCACCGCGAACGCCTAGGTGACATGGGCGATACCGAAGCACAAGCCGAAGGCTATCCAAACTTGGCCTTGTATAAAGACATCATTTTACGGATGCACACAGGGATGGATTGGGATGAAGATAGTTTGGTATGGGTGCATAGTTTTGCCCCAGAAAGCCAACTGTCTAGTTCTGGAATACAAGCTTAGTACTCGGTCAATGTTGAATTGTCAGTATTATTTTCGTAGCGGCGAGCGGTAGGATTTGGTACGAACTCTAAAAAAGGCGGACAGCCGCCCGCCCCTACGGAATCTGATTGACTCGACAAAAAAATCAATAAACAAAGGTACGCACAGCGTACCCTACAACTCACCGCCACCAACCCAAAAAATCCCAATGCTTGCTGGTTTAGTCCGCTTTTCTATCCGCTTTTGTCATATCATCGTCGCGCTGGCGGTGTTGATTTTGCTGTATGGCAGCTACCGCTTCAGCCAGGCGGGGCTAGACATCTTCCCCGAATTTTCCCCCAAACGGGTGATAATCCAAACCGAATCGCCCGGATTATCTACTGAACAAGTTGAAGTTTTGGTTACCCGCCCGATAGAAACCGCTATCAGCGGCTTGATTGGCTTAGAAACCGTCCGCTCCGAATCCATCCAAGGCTTATCGATTATCACCGCCACCTTTGTGGAACACAGCGACATTTACCTCAACCGCCAATTAATCAGCGAACGCTTAGCAGGTATCTCCGCCCAATTGCCGCCGTTCATCACCCCAGTTGTCGTGCCGTTATCATCGTCATCCGCCACCGTGATGACCATTGGCTTAAGCGATAACAACCAAGACCAACTGGCATTACGCAGCTTGGTGGATTGGCTAGTAGTGCCGCGTTTAATGGCAGTGCCTGGGGTTGCCGATGTGAATGTCTTTGGTGGTGACATCCGCCAGCTACAAATACAAGTTGATCCCATCAAACTGCGCTTGTTTGAGGTGTCGATGGATGAAGTGCTTGCCTCAGTCAGCGCACAAACCAACACCCACGGCGGCGGTTTTCTTGAAAACGACAACCAACGTTTTAGCTTGCAAATTAGCGGGCAAGCACACACGCCGGATGAATTCAAAGAAATGCTGTTGAATTTGCCCAATCCCGATCGGCGCATCAAAATCGGCGACATCGCCAGCGTGCAATATGCCCCAGAACCCGCCATTGGCGCGGCGCAAATCATGGGCAAACCCGGCATTGTCATGATGGTGATAGGCCAATACGACGCCAACACCTTAACGGTTTCCAAACAAGTCGAACAAGCCTTACAAGAACTAGAGCCCGTTTTTAAACGCTCTGGGCTAAATTTTTACCCGCATTTATTCCGCCCTGCCGATTATATCGAACGCTCGCACAGCATCTTATCCGGTCATTTGTTACTGGGCGGCTTGTTTGTGCTGATCGTTTTATATGTATTTTTATTTAATGTCCGCACCGCGTTTATTTCCGCCATCGCCATTCCGGTGTCGCTGATTGGTGCGGTAATGGTGTTATTGGCAACGGGCGTTAACCTCAACATTATGGTGCTGGGCGGTTTGGCGATTGCCTTGGGCGAAGTGGTGGATGATGCCATTATCGATACCGAAAACATTTTTCGGCGCTTGCGCGAAAACCGCCGTTTGCCAACCCCGTTGCCCGTCGCCGACGTGGTTTACAAAGCCTCTTTGGAAGTGCGTAGCTCGGTGGTTTACGCCAGTTTTATCGTCGCTTTGGTGTTTGTACCGCTGCTGACCTTAAGCGGCGTTGCCGGACGCTTATTCGCGCCCTTAGGTTGTTCCTATATCTTGGCGATCTTAACCTCATTGCTGGTCGCCCTCACCTTAACCCCTGCCCTGTGCTATATGCTGCTGGGCAAGACGGATGAAAGCCAACAGCAACCGCCAGTCATCAATTTTTTGTTACCGATTTACCGCCGCTTAGCGCTCGCCACCAACCGCCATTTTAAAACCGCCGTTGTCGCCAGCTTAGTGGTTTGCGGCTTGGGTATAGCTGCGCTCATGCAACAACCCAGCAAATTCTTACCCGAATTGCGCGAAGGCCATTTTATTGTCCATACCAGCAGCATTCCTGGCACATCGTTAGCGGAATCACTACGGATTGGCACATTACTCACCAACGAAATCCTGAAAATACCCGGCGTGCAAACGGTATCGCAATGGGCAGGCCGCGCGGAACGTGGTGCGGACACTTACGGCAGCCATTACAGTGAATACGAAGTGCGCCTACAACCCTTATCCGGCAAACAACAGCAAACTCTTTTGGATGCCCTGCGCGAGCTGTTAGAGCAGTTTCCGGGCATCAATTCCGAAGCCAACACGTTTTTAACCGAACGGGTTGATGAAACTATCTCCGGCTACACCTCGCCAGTCGTAGTCAATATCTACGGCACGGATTTAAGCGAATTGGATAATGCCGCTAGCGATGTAGCCGAAGTGATGGCAGATATAGCAGGCGCAGACAATGTGCAATTACGCTCATCCCCTGCTGCACCGATGCTGCATGTGCAACTGCATTTGCCGCAATTGAGTTTATACGGCGTACAACCGCAGCAAATCACCGATTTATTGCAAAGCGCTTATGAAACCAAAGTAGTCGGCAAGCAAATTTATGCGGGCAAAACTTTAGATATTGCCGTCACCATCGACAGCAAATATCGGCAACTGCCTGAGTTTATCGGCCAATTACCCATCCGCACCAACAACGGCGGCTTAATCAGTTTGCAACAAGTAGCGGAAGTCCGCTTTGATAGCAGCCGCTACAACATTCTGCACCAAGGCGGACAACGCCGACAAACCGTCACCTGTAATATCGAAGGCCGTGACTTTGGCAGTTTTATGGCAGAGCTGAAAGCCAAGGTGGACAGCAAAGTGCAATTCCCCAAAGACACTTACCCCGAATATACCGGTGCCGCATTAGAACAAGCCAAAGCCCGCGATGACTTGATCTTACACGCCTTATTGGCGGGTGCTGGCGTGTTGTTGCTGATTTTTATAGCCATCGGCAATTTCCGGCATGTGTTGCTGACTTTGGTGAATTTACCCTTCGCCTTAATCGGCGGCGTGGCAGCGGTATTAATCACCGATGCCAGCTTATCGGTAGGTTCGGTGGTGGGCTTTATTACCTTGTTCGGCATTACCGTCCGCAATAGCATCATGTTGCTATCGCATTATCAGCATTTGCTAGAAAGCGAAGGCAAACTTTGGCATTTAGAAACCGCGTTGGCAGGTGCACAACAACGTTTACCGTCGATTTTAATGACGGCCTTAGTGACTGCATTGGCGATGCTACCGATTGCGTTTGATAGCGATAACCCAGGGCGGGAAATTATGGGACCGATGGCGGCGATTATTATCGGCGGCTTGGCATCATCAACCATTTTAAACTTACTGTTGATGCCTTTGTTGCTGGTGCGGTTTGCCCGTTGGCACGTTGGTAGGGTTGATAAATAGCTTTTTGTCCACGAACGACACGAAAAAACACGAAAAACTGGCGGGATGGGGTTTGGAATCAATGCCGTTAAGTTTAGGTATGCTAAAGGAGCGCGGGCATCTTGCCCGCCCTGCGCCACAAAAAATGTCATGCAACTATGTACCTACGAGACATGAAAGGTCTGGCATTTGGTAATTTACTGACGTTACGCCGTAACGTGTTTTTCTCCCGTTTGCCGCGTCGAGCACCGCAGCATTTGTCGGGAATAGCCCGAAGGGGTGCGGCAGGGAAGCCGCACGGCGGCAGATGGGCAGGAAGCCCATTCTGCCGTCCCCCGACAAATGTGAGGAGCGCAAGACATGAGCGGTAATCGGGCCGCCTTTTCTTTGGTTACTTGCTTTTGGCGGCGCAAAAGAAAGTAACTCGCCTTCGGGTGCGAGAACCCGATTTAATAAACATCGCGATAGCGATTCATTATTATTTATTTTCGTCTCGCAAAAAGTGAGTGCGTAACATCAGTTATTTAAAAATCCTAAGCTTGGCTAAACAACAAAAACCGCCCTTTATACGCATCACCATTTTCAACAAAACGGTCGGCGGTACGCGAGGTAAAATCGTAACCTAATTTCGCCATCGCCTTACAAAAGCCCACGCGATTACCACGATCCGGATCAACAATCATAATTTCAGCAGAAGCCGCCGCATGACGGTCAATAAACATCGCCAGTTGTTCGGGATGTTGGCGTTCGTAGAGGATGTCGCTGCCGATAATCAAATCAAACTCGCCTAAAGCAGGATTCTCCGCCGCCCAATTACCCGCTTGGTAATTCATCGGCGGCAAAGCATTTAATAACGCATTGGCTTTTAAAAACGTATGGCTTAACGGATGCCAATCCGTCACTGTCATATTGCCTTCCCGCCGCTGCACCACCAAACTAGCTAAGGCCAAACCCGCACCAATTTCTAAGATACGTTTTCCGGCAATATCAAAGCTGTGCATGGTTTGCGCCAATATCCGCGCCGAAGGCCATAAATGCCCAAACAACGGCCAACTGGCAGAAGAAATACCCATTTTTGCCGCTTCCCCAAAAGGGTCGGCGTATTGTTGAAGATCCGCTAAGGAACGGATTTGGTAAGGAAAACCGCCGACGGTGACGGTTTCAAATTTGACGCTATAACCTAGCATAATGCGGCTCTGTGTGGTGTTTGCTATCAGGAATATCTGATCGAAAGGCACAACACTTGAGAAAAGCGCAATACAGGCCGATGAGGCTATCTTGGGGAAATCAGGAGAATCTTATTTTATTTCTATCGCTCCCTTACTCCGGCATCACTGCCATTAAGTTAAGGACTTATACCTTTAATTTCAAAAAGATAAAAATACCGTAGGGCGTATTAGCGATAGCGTAATGCGCCGGATGCTTGAAAGCCAACATGCGGTGCAATACGGCTATCGCCTATTGCACCCTACAACAGGTGTTTTATGAGTTTTTTAAAAATTTGATTTTAAAAGTAATTAAACCAACTTCACGACAACAACAATCAAAATCGGTTTTAAATACCAACTTCAAATGATATTGCAGCCATACTAACCTAAACAGCGCTGCGGACGTTTTTTAAAATCTCTTCCAGCGGTGCTAAGTTGAGTTTTATCCGAAACAACACTTCTTTATTTGCCAACAATCCATAGCATTCGTAGGTGCGTAACAAAACAGCGCTGTTATTTAAGGTGTTGTTTTTATTTTCTGGCAGTTGCTTCACCAGAATATAAACCTTATCGCTGTTTTTAATTTGCTTGAGCAAAAAACGGTCGATGGAAATATCGTGCGAGGTATACACCATCGGGTTCATTTTGAAATTATGGTTTTCCAACTGGGCTTTTTCCAGCAACACGCCTGATGTCAGACTGCATGGGAAGATTTCTGGATAATTGGCGATATGCGCCAGATCGTCAAAATAATCCGATTGCTCGGCTAAAGAGCCTGACAAGAAATTCTTCACATTGCCATTGTGCATCCATTTTCTTTTTAAGAAATAATCGGTATTCGGCACGATGCTTTTATCGGGCAAGGTTTCCAAATCGGGTACGCCACTTAAATCGGTATCCGCCAAAAACAAGGGTTTGGTTGATTCTTTCTTGTACCCCAGCAAAACCGTTTTGCCTTGCGATTTTATCGTCACCCGATTGGTCAAGGTCAGATCAGGGATGGTATTAATCAGGGTTTTTTTAATATCCAAAGACAATTCTTGGCGCGGCCTTAAGGCGTTAACAAAAATCGTCTGGTAATTACTAAAGCGCAATTGCTTGTCGGCGATGATGCGGTCTTCATGATTAGCCTCACGATACAAACGCATTTGGTATTCAATTAAGGTATTTAACTGAAAACCCAACACAATCGGCCCCTTAAACGGGTTATGGGTAATTTCCAACCATTTGTGTTTGTCATGAAATAAGTTGAAGTCATCCGACGCATTGCGCGCCACTTCAATGTGAATTTGTTCAAAGGTAAAGAGACGTTCTTTCAATGTATAATGACCCTGTTAAGTCCGATTTATGTAATTTAAGTGTCATCCAACAGAATTAATATTAAGTACATCGATAGCAAAAGCATGTACTTTAAATAATAGCTATACTAATCGAGACTGTAACAATTTTGGCAAAAATTTAAAAACACTACTTACTACTTACACAATTGAATATTCAAGTATGTTGAAATTAAGAGGCTTATTGTCCAATTTAACGGGAAAAACGGCCAAAGGTTGGATAAAAATTAATGGCAATATTGATGAAAAGGCGTCATACCCTGTAGTTACTATTTGTGTTGGCAACATAGTTATTGCTCAAGGTTTTACATCGCCCCCAAAAGAACAGCCAGAAAATACCATATTTTTTAGCTTTTCTTTTAACACGTTGGTGGATGTTACGACGTTATCACTTACCGAAGGCAAGGCAACTTTATCAGTGACCGCAAATTACCAAGAAATTGAATTTAAACTAAAAACATCTAATCCCGTAAATCTTTTCTTTGCATTTTTTACGCTAAATGAAAATCAAAAAAGGAAGTACATCAGTAACATATTAAGTCCAAACCAATTGGCCGCCATAAAACCTAAACCTGAAATGATTTCCCCACAAAAAAGAAAAACCCCTCCCACCGCTAAATTATGTGTTATTACCTACGCAAATGATTCCGGTGCATGGTTTCCTTACTTTTACCGTTATTATTCTGAATTGGTCGGCTCGAAAGCTATTTATGTAATCACACCCAAGCCTAAAGCTTTTAACCAATACGACTTAGGCGGTTTAGTTAGTTGCAGTGATCTTAAATATGACGACCAAGCCAGAGCACAATTGATCAGTGGCATGGCAAATGGTTTACAGGCTTATTATCAATGGTCATTAGTTTGTGATGTAGATGAAATCGTAGTACCACATCCGAATGCAAACCTAAGTTTTTTTGAAATGTTAGAATGTGAAAAAAATAACGTTGTTTTTACACGGGGTTTAGATATTGTACAGATGAAAGGCGACCCCGATTTTAATTTTGATTTACCCGTATTAGAACAACGTCATTACGCTATACCAAACATGGCATTATGCAAACCACATTTAGCTCGGGTACCCATACATTACAATCCAGGTCATCACTATTGTAATTATCCCCCCACACCATTTATTGAAGACAGCGGCTTTTTAACTTTACATTTGAAGCTTGCATGCCAAAGTATTCGCCATGAATTATTGGATATAGTCAAAAAAGTGACTTACTCAGACCCAATGTTGGCCGACTATTCCGTCAATAATATTTCAGATACCTTCTATGAACGTCGTTTAAATTTAAATTTAAAAAGACCGATTGAGGATATTAATTCACCTTTAATGAAAAAATTTGAAACTAATTTTATAAATAATATTTCATTTTCTGAGATCCATTCAATGTGGTTAGGAGGGAAACGAAAAAGTGCTTATTTATTAGTGAGATTTTCTTAGGTTCCGCATGTAGATGGTGACTACGCACTAACCAATCTACCATAACCGTCAAAAAGCACGACGTAAGAACGACAGTCTATTACACCGAATGATCGAAGGTATCCAAATGGCGCAATTCCTGTTGGTTATTGCGGTTTACCGCTTAACTTTTCAAACTCGCCATATCAATAACAAACCGATATTTAACATCGCTTTTTAACATGCGTGAATAGGCTTGGTTGATGACTTGCATGGGGATTATTTCAATATCGGAGGTGATGTGGTGTTCGGCGCAAAAATCCAGCATTTCTTGGGTTTCTTTGATGCCGCCGATTAATGAGCCGACAATGCTGCGGCGTTTAAAAATCAATTGTCCGATTGCGGGTGATGGGTGCGGTTGGTCGGGTACGCCGACTAAACAGAGTACGCCGTCGCGTTTTAATAAGGCGGTGTAAGCATCCAGATTATGGGCGGCTGCGACGGTGTTTAAGATGAAGTCAAAACTGGCGAGGTGTTTGCCCATGGCGGCTTCGTCTTTGGAGATTACCACTTCACTGGCACCCAAACGCAAACCATCGGCAACTTTATCGACGGAGGTGGTAAATAACACCACTTCCGCTCCCATCGCATGGGCAAATTTAACGCCCATGTGGCCTAATCCACCTAAGCCGACAATGCCGACTTTATCGCCGGGGCCTATTTGCCAATGTGTTAAAGGCGAGTAAGTGGTGATGCCTGCACAAAGTAAGGGTGCGGCGGCGGCTGGGTCGAGCTTATCGGAAACGTGTAGTACGAAATCTTTGTTGACAACAATTTGTGTGGCATAGCCGCCGTAGGTGCTACCGCCGGATTGTTTGTCGGGGCAGTTGTAGGTAAAGGTGGCGTTGTTGCAGTATTGTTCCAGATGTTCTTCGCAATCGCTGCAAGTCCGGCAGGAGTCTACCAAGCAACCGACGCCAACGGTTTCGCCGATGCTAAATTCGGTGACGTTGCTGCCAATGGCGATAACTTTGCCGATAATTTCATGCCCAGGCACCATGGGGAAACTGGCGTTGCCCCATTCGTCGCGGGTTTGGTGAATATCAGAATGGCAAACGCCGCAATATAAAATGTCGATTTGTACATCGTTGGGGTTGGGGTTGCGTCTGTTAAAGGTAAACGGGACTAGCGGGGATTGGTGGTCTAGTGCGGCATAGCCTAGGGTTGCTTGCATGGTAAGCTCCGAAATGGGCGTTAAAGGGAGATGTGCGTTAAACTACGGTTTTACTAACGGAGGATACAACAATGAAAATAATAAAATCCAAGTTAATCGTTACGCTTATGCTTTTCTCGGTCTGTTGTTTACAGGCTTGTGATGATAAACCTCGGGAACAAAATCACGCGGCTGAGGCAATCATTAAAAAACAGCAGAAACCGTTGGAAAAAGCCCATGAGGTCGAAGAGGTGCTGCAATCAAATGAGGCGCAGCGTAAGGCGTTTATGGATGAAACTGGGCAGTAGCGGTGATTTGTTGCTGTTATGAATGCGCCCGCACATCAGCCGTTCATGTTTCGACAAGCTCTCGGCAACCGCTCCTGCGCTGCTAAGCCACAAGGACGTGGCGAATGCAGAAAACGCAGGAGCGGTTTTCTGTCTACCTCCTGCATCCATGCAGTCGAGCACGAACGACTGGTGTTGCTTAACTTTATAGTTCCAACGCTGGAGCGTTACCACCCCGGAGCATCACTGCCATTAAGTTAAGGAAAAAGCATTAATATTCAGAATATTAGATTAACGCTCGTTCCCAAGCTGCGGCTTGGGAATGCAGGATAGGAAGCTCTAGCTTCCAATCATTGTCGAAGCTAGAGCTTCTGAAACGTGGGTTACCAAGCCGGAGCTTGGCAACCAGCGCATACTTTCACAGTCTCGACAGCGTAATACGCCGAATGTTTGAAATCCATCATGCGGTGCAATACGGCTATCGCCTATTGCACCCTACAATGACGCTCCAGCGTGGTAACGATAGTTATCCTCGCCCTTAGACTTTATTCAACATGATAACTAACAATCCTTTCCACTTCATTTTTAGAGCCTAAAATTAACGGTATGCGTTGATGGATACCGCTAGGCTTTATGTCTAAAACCCGTTCACGTCCGGTGGAACATGCGCCGCCTGCTTGCTCAATGATAAAAGCCATCGGGTTGGCTTCATACATAATGCGGAGTTTTGCGGGTTTCTTTGGGTCTTTATTATCTAATGGATACAAAAACACCCCGCCGCGTGTGAGGATGCGATAAACGTCGGCAACCAACGAGGCAACCCAACGCATGTTGAAATCTTTGCCTCGGATGCCTTCTTTGCCTTGTAGGCATTCGTCAATATAGCGCTGTACTGGCGGTTCCCAAAAGCGTTGGTTTGACATGTTGATGGCAAATTCGCTGGTTTCTTCTGGGATTTTCATATTGGCATGGGTGAGGATGAATTCGCCAATGTCTTGATCTAAGGTAAAGCCGTTTACGCCGTGGCCTGTGGTTAATACCATCATGGTCGATGGCCCGTAAAGCACAAATCCGGCGCACACTTGCTCAGCACCTTTACGCAAAAAATCCTCTATATCCGGCTCTATGCCTTCACGGCAACGGAGTATGGAAAAAATAGTGCCGACAGCAAGGTTAATATCGATGTTGGATGAGCCATCTAGGGGATCGAATAAGGCCAAATATTTGCCTTTCGGATATTCCGGTGGAATGGGGATTAGTCCGTCGATTTCTTCTGAGGCCATGCCTGCCAAATGCCCGGTCCAATTTAATGCGTTGACCATAATGTCATTGGTGATGATGTCCAATTTCTTTTGTACTTCACCTTGCACGTTTTCTGATTCCGCACTGCCCAAAACGTCAATTAATTGCCCACGGTTAACTTTGTGGGAAATTTGTTTGCAGGCGGTGACGATATTGTTCAACAAAATGGTGAATGTGCCGGAAGCGTCTGGCAAACCGCGTTGTTGTTCAATAATAAATTGGGTCAGGGTGACTTTATTGGTACTCATGGTCGGTCATTATCTCCGGTTTTTTTTGCTTGGTTTGGATGGTTGTCCAGCCTTTTTAAAAAAGCTGTTGTAAATTTTAAAGCTCAAAATTGATAGCGCCAGCAAGAAGGTGATGCTGTTGGCGATAACGATGGCGTTGTTATTAAGGTAAATGCCATAAATTAGCCAGCAAAAAACCCCTAAGGTAAACAGGCTATACATGCTAAGCGATAAGGATTCGGTATCTCTGGTTTTAATCGTCAAGATGGCTTGCGGCAGGAAGGAGGCGGTAGTTAATGTGGCGGCTACATAACCTATGGCGTCGGGGTTAATGTCCATAGCAAAAATGATTGGTTTAGAAGTTAGTGGTTATCAACGTAATACCAAAGTGTTTTTGGCATAAAAAAAGCCGAACCTCAATGGCTCAAGGTTCGGCTTTTAGTGTTTATCGGCGTTTATTTGGTTTTGGTGATACTAATACCTTTTAACAAATTCAACGCTTCATATAAGGCGTAATCTTTTAGCAAGCTGTCCTTTTCTTTATCAGCCGCCGATACCGCAGTTGCATCAGTGGCAGCGGTGGTGGCTTTGGCATTTTGTAAATGCCCAGACAAATCCGCTTCTTTTACTGGGGTATAGTCTGATTTTTCGACAGATTCCAGTTTTACCGGGCTTAAAGCAATATCAGGTTCGATACCTTCTGCCTGAATGGAGCGGCCTGATGGCGTGAAATATCTTGCCGTTGTCAGTTTAATCGCCGCGCCGTTGCTGGTTGGTAAGATGGTTTGCACCGAGCCTTTACCAAAGGATTTTTCACCCATGATGATGGCGCGTTTTTGGTCTTGCAAAGCACCCGCAACAATTTCAGACGCTGAAGCAGAGCCAGCGTTTATCAATACCACGATTGGCGCATCGTTGATTAAATCATCGGCAGCGGCGTTAAAACGCATTTCCGAATTTTCGATACGGCCTTCGGTATAAACAATTAAACCGCTACGCAAGAACGCGTCGCTGACTTTAACAGCCGCTTCCAAAACACCACCTGGATTGTTACGCAAATCCAGCACCAAGCCTTTAAGGTTGCCGCCATTTTCTTTTTTCAAGGCGGTTAAGGCTTCTTCAAGATTATCGGCAGTACCTGATTGGAAGCTGCTGATACGCACATAACCATAGCCTTTATCCAGCATGCGGTTTTTAACGCTCTTAACTTTAATAATGGCGCGGACAAGGCTGATTTTTAATGGCTTTTCCTCGCCTTCACGGACGATGGTTAAGACAATTTTACTGCCGGGTTCGCCGCGCATCATTTTCACGGCATCGTTAAGGCTCATGCCTTTTACGGGTTTTTCATCTAGCTTGATGATTAAATCGCCTGTTCGCATACCCGCTTTTTGCGCGGGGGTATCGTCAATTGGCGAGACAATTTTAATGAAGCCATTTTCCATGGTGACTTCTATGCCTAAGCCGCCAAATTGGCCAGTAGTGCTTTCTTTCAGTTCTTGGAACTCGTCTGCGACTAAGTAAGCAGAATGGGGATCCAAGCCGCTTAACATGCCACGGATGGCATCTTCAAAGAGTTTTTTGTCCGATACTGATTCCACATAATCGCGTTTGATGCGACCAAAAATTTCGGTAAATGCCCGTAATTCTTCGAAAGGCAAAGCGTCAGAATCGGTTGCTGTATCGGCGTTGTCCCGATCAGCAAAGACACTGCCACAAGTCCCCATAAAAACACCTAGTACAAACCCTAGGGCTAAAATCAACATCGTTTTTTTGTTGTGCATGCCTTTAAGCTCCAAGTCCTCAATTATCTCAATTCATTTTAACAACGGATGTTGTTCTGTCACACATAAATCCCATTTTAAACACGGCTGTGTTGTTCGTCTGGGAGACTGCACGATTAAATACGTCTAGCACCAGCCATGCCTTTATTTTCTGCACCATTGCTGGGGATTGATTGCCATTCCTTGCTTACGGATACCAAAATACAAGCCTGGTTTGCTGTTACCGCCACTTTGGCCCACGGCGGCAATAATATCGCCTGCTTTTACTGTATCATTTTTATGCTTATAAAGGCTTTGGTTAAACGCATATAAGGACATATAGCCTTTTTCATGTTCAATTATCATCAGATAACCATAGCTTTTTAGCCATTCGGCAAAAGTGACTTTGCCAGGGGCAATCGCTTGCACATCTTGGCCTTCGGGGGCTTCAATCACCACACCGTCCCAAACGGTTTCCGCACGGGGATTGCCAAACTGCTGGGCTAATCGCCCTTTAACAGGCCAAGGTAACTGGCCTTTAAGTTTGGAAAAGTTTTCGGTGTCAGTGATGCCAGTAGTGTTTACAGCATTGTCATTAATCACATTGGCATCTGGCAAGTTGTTGATTAATTGCTGTAAAGCCGCTTCGCTATCTTGCAGGAAACTGAGTTGTTGCTCTGGCGTGGTTTGTTTGGCAATACGCGCCAATAATTCATTACGCTGTTGTTTTGCCGCGTTTAAGGCAGATTGTTCGTTTTGTTTTTCCTGCAAAGTGCTTTCTAAAGCTGTGGTGATTTCCATATCTTGTTGGTTCAACTGCTCCAATTGGGCAATATTATTTTCAATATCCTTTATCTGGTTCAGGCGTTTGTCGTTGATATGTTTGTAATACAGTAACATCCGTCCTGTTAATGCGGGGTCTTGTTGGTTGAGCAATAATTGTAATTGCTCTTGTCTGCCCATTTTGTAAGCGGCTTTTATTTGTTGCGCTAAGCCGTTTTTTTCGCGGTCGATCTTGTTTTCTTCTTGTTGTATATCGAAGTGGATTTTGTCCAATTGTTGACGTTTTTGTTCAATCTTTATTTTCAGCGAATGCAATTGCGCTGCGGTTTCGCCATAACGGCGATCAACATCAGCAAGCATTTTTTCGATAGACCGTTGATGTAAACGTAATTGTTGGTGCTGGTTTGGGACAGGCGCATCAAGCACTGGCTCTGTTGGCGGAACAATATCAACAGATTCATCATTGGCGGTCGCAACGGTGAGTGACAATGCCAGCAAATAGCCCAGACCTTTAATCCGTTTTACCCGTGGTGAACGTTGCATGTACTTAGGAAAAGTTAAATTCATTGGCGCTTAGTCATGCGTAATATTTGGGGATTTTTAACAAGCTTACTAACCACCGGATATAAAAAACCGCTGATATTGGCGGAAGCTTTATTTACTGACTGGTATAAGGACAAATCGGCGCTGAAAATAATTAGCTGCTAAAGTCCCTCTTTGCTGTCATGCCGCTATTTTTGCACTTACAGTTTTTTTAAACTCGGGTACAATGTCCTACCGTATTTATCAACTATTATATAGTAATACGCGTTATTTTCGGTTGGTATTAATAAATCCCCGTGGATTTCCGGTACTAGGAAACGCGTCCACAAACACAGGAATAAAGCCGTTCTATGGATATGAATAACCCGCACATTCTACATAATGATTCTGACATAACCAAAGCAGCGCGATCGCTAAAAGCCATGTCGCATCCATTACGCCTGAAGATTTTATGTGTGTTGGGAAATAATGCGGTTAGTGTGCAAGATATTGTTGAGCAAGTAGGCACAAGTCAAAGTAATATCTCCCAGCATCTTTCCATTCTTAGGGACAAAAACATTTTAGGTTACAAAAAAGAAGCCAATAAAGTGTTTTATTACATAGATGATGTAAGAATGCTCAAGCTCATTGAAATGATGCGCGATGTTTTCTGTTCCAGATATTAACTTCTAAATCACCAATAAATAAAAATCGTATGGATCGTTATATAGAATTTTTTTTAAACCATTACCTCTTAACCTTAGCTTTGTTGGTAGTCACTTACCTTTTAATACAAGAGCTATTCGACACCGCATTTAAAAAATTCACCCACATTACCCCGCAAGCGGCAGTGGCTAAAATGAACCAAGTCAATGCAGTGATTATCGATGTCCGCGAACCCTTGGAATTTACCCAAAGCCATATTGAAGATGCCCAAAATATCCCACTAGGCTCACTGGCAGAACAATTGCCCAAATTAGAAGCCAGCAAAACCACCCCCGTGGTGTTAGTTTGCCAAAGCGGTACACGCGCCGCATCCGCAGGAAAAGTGCTGACTAAAGCCGGATTTGAACAAGTATTCGTCATCACAGGCGGTATGCAAGCTTGGGAAAACGATTACAAATTACCGATTAAAACCAACGGTAAAAACAAAGCAAAAACCAATTTAAAAAAATAATAACTTCCTTTCACCAACCAAACAGAGCTAACTCATGGCCGAACAAAACGCAGTAGAAAAACAATTCGTTATCCAAAAAATTTATACCAAAGATTTGTCTTTTGAAACCCCGAATTCGCCAGCCATTTTTACCGAAAAATGGGAACCGACCGTTGATTTCAACCTAGGCACCAATGTTGCGCCATTACAAAACGACTTGTTTGAAGTATCGCTAACCGTCACAATCACCGTAAAAATTGCCGAAGCCATTGCTTATTTGGTTGAAGTAAACCAATCCGGCGTATTTACCTTATCTGGCTTTAGCGATGAAGAAATGGGCCCCATGGTTGGCAGCTTCTGCCCGAACATCCTGTTCCCTTATGCGCGTGAAGTTATTTCCGATTTAGTCACCAAAGGTGGCTTCCCGCAATTGTTATTGGCACCAGTCAACTTTGATGCCTTGTATGCCCAACACATACAACAATTGCAACAGCAACAAGCCCCTGCCAACGAAACCATCAACTGATACTTGATGAACAAAAAAATCGCTATTCTGGGCGCAGGCTCCTGGGGTACGGCGTTGGCAATTTTGGCAGCCAGAAATGGCTGCCAAACTTTATTATGGGGACACTCAAGCGACCACGTTAACGACTTGTCCCAACACCGTGAAAACCGCCGCTATCTTCCTGACTGCCCATTCCCCGAACTACTCCGAGTAACCGCAGAGTTACCCGAAATTGCCGAATTTAATAGCCCGCTACTGGTTTGCGTACCTAGCCATGCCTTTGAATATACGCTCAGCAAACTCAAACCCTATCTACAAGACGACGTAAAAATCGCCTGGGCCACAAAAGGCTTTAGCGCGGATGGCGGCTTGCTATTGCATGAAATCGTCGCCAGCTTGTTTTCCCCGCAAACCCCAGTCGCCAACATCTCCGGGCCATCGTTTGCGCGAGAAGTCGCTGCCGACTTACCAACCGCCATCACCATCGCCGCCAGCCATGACGATTTTGCCGGACAACTAGCAGAATTACTACACAGCCCACGCTTCCGTACCTATACCAGTAGCGACTTAATTGGCGTAGAAGTCGGCGGCGCAGTAAAAAATGTATTGGCGATTGCCGCAGGTATCGCCGACGGCCTTGGCTTTGGTGCCAACACCCGCGCCGCCTTAATCACCCGTGGCTTAAATGAAATCATCCGCTTAGGCGTCTGCCTCGGTGGCAAACAAGAAACCTTTATGGGCTTGGCAGGCTTGGGCGATTTAATCTTAACCTGCACCGACAACCAATCCAGAAACCGCCGTTTTGGCTTAGCCTTAGGCCAAGGCCAAGACCGGGCAATGGCAATCAAAACCATCGGTCAAGAAATCGAAGGCATTTTTGCCGCCAAAGAAACCTATTTGTTAGCCAAAAAATTCGGCATCGACATGCCCATTACCGAACAGACCTACAAAGTGCTCTACGAAGGCCTCGCCCCGCAAGTGGCGGTAGAGAATTTATTGGCACGCGGATTGAAGTCGGAATAATAATGGTTTCGCACCACTAAAGATTCGGTTGGCAATGACTTTCCACAAACACCACAATTTTCAGGAATCCAAAACATGTTTTGGATTCCCACTTGCAACATCACAACCGCCAAGCATCAAATCAAACCAAAACCTGACAACTACATTCCAACTCGATAACAACAGGTGAAACTTGACGTGTTGTCCGGTCTTTGAGTACATGTAGAACCAATAATGTCAGCGGATCAAAACCACTACATCTTTAACGCATTGCGATAAATAAAACGGTAGCTCAATTGCCAAATCCTTTGCCCTATAACCTTTGCTGAACACATCAATCAGAGCTTCCGGATAATGGTCAGAGTCAAATTGTGTTCTTCCTAAGTAGGTTCTCAGCAAAACATGGGAATATCCAGATATTTTAAGACAATAAGGAACTGCACATAAACATCCATTACACGAATACAAGCACCCTCCCCATTGGTTTGTGTACTTATGCCCTGAACAATACGCTCAATATGCTTTTGGTGACGGTAAAGCGGTTGCGCCTCCCAAATCGGGAGACAACTGACGATTTCCAGACGAATACCAAGCTCATCACACCCGCTGACAATAATTGTCACAAATTGACCGTCTAAGGTATTCGTATACCAATAAAAAGTAACATTTTTGAGCTTTTGAGCAAAACCTTAAAAAGGCTTTAGCTACCAAAATAAATTATTTTATAAAAATAATTATTAATAATCAGATAATTGTTTCGATTTATCTAGATTTTTATAGGTGATTATAAAAAACTGGCACAGTAGCTGCTTTATTTATTTGCGTATTACCCTTTAATTCCCCCCCTAAAACCAAAAGGTCTATTTATGAAAAATCAAATGCAAAAAGTACAACAAGGTTTTACCTTGATCGAATTAATGATTGTAGTTGCCATTATCGGTATTTTGGCTGCTATCGCATTACCTGCTTACCAAGATTATGTTGCTAAAGCACAGCATTCAGCTGGTTTGGCTGAAATCACCCCAGGCAAAACTATGACTGAAACTTTCTTGAATGAAGGCAAAGACGTAGCGACCTATGCGGATATCGGCTTGCAATCCCCTACTAAAAACTGTTCAGCAATTACTGCAAGCGCTACCGGATCTGCAGGTACTGGCACTATTACTTGCACATTGGCTGGCAACAAAGCTATTGCTACTAAAGTCATTACATGGACTAGAGCGGCTACTGGCATATGGTCTTGTGGTTCAACTGCTGACGTTAAATACAAAGGCAGCTGTTCTTAATATTGGCTTAGCTTAGTGTTTTTGCCTCCCAGCGTACTTTGCTGGGAGGTTTTTAAAAAACCACTTCCCTCGTATAAATCCCTACTATTACCCAATTTTAAAACTCAATGACCGCTTAAGGTTTTGTGCGCTTCTACAACTTGGGCTATTTATGAATCAGATCAGGCAGTTAAACATTGTTAGAGCCCCTGGTTTTACCTTAATTGAGTTAATGATCGCCCTAGCGATTATTAGCATCATCGTTGCCATAGTTCTCCCGTTAATCCAGAGTTATTTCATCAAAGCCCAACATGCCAGTGCCATAGAAGAAATCATGGCTGGCAAAACATCGATGGAAATATCTTTTTATCAAGAATTAACTGTTACCACGCCTGATGAAGTCAATTTACAAAACGCCAGCAAAGTTTGTTCAAGTATCACTGCCGTTAATAATTTAGCCGCGGGTACAGGGCGGATTCAATGCACCATTACTGGGGCATCAGCAATTAATGGCGCAGTAGTAACATTAGACCGCACATCTAGTGGTTTATGGCATTGCAGCTCAACCGCACCAGCTCAATATACGGCAAATTGTCGTTAGCCTCGTTGAGCCTAGGTTGTGTAATCGTTGGCCTGTTTTATACCCAAGCTTACTACCTCCCCAATTTTTTATTTCATCTGCTAACCTTAGAGTTTGTCTGTGGCATTCTGATTTTTAAAGCCCAAGCCCATTTCACTCGACAAACCTTTATTTTGGCGACTATTGCCGCCTTACTACTTTTTATTCAGGTGTTTTTTACCCAGCAACTTGCCGAACATAACCAAGTGCTTTCTGATAAGCCACAAGGTTTTTTTAAGACTGGTTTTCTGCGGAGGGCTAGGCGTTATGTCGGTAAAGTGGTGACTGTTGATCGTTTTGCATTATTTACTTGGCCTACTTGGCTGGTTTACTTAGGGAAAAATCATTTTCCATTTATTTGTTCCAGCCATACAGCATCGTTTTGCTTGGGTGTTTAGATAAGTATTGGGTAATACCAGGTTTATGGCGTGCAGCCATTTTTGTGATTGCAACACTGCTATTTGGGATACTAGCATCTAAATTAATTGAATTTCCGCTGATGCGAATCGTACGGAAATACTTAGAAATTCGTGCGCTGCGCTACAAATTATTAAAACAATAACGCTATGAATTTTTTTAAAAGACTAGATTTTTCTTTAAAAATGCTTGGTATGTTTGCGCTATGGTTATTTGGCCATCCTTATCCCGGTTTGTATCATGATGCAAGGCTTTATAACCTGCAGGCATTGTCACATTTATACCCTGAAATCTATAAACGTGATTTATTTTTAGCCTATGGCTCGCAAGATAAATTTTCAATTTTTAGCAGTTTTTACGCCGCCGCCATTGACTATCTTGGACTAAATAACGCAGTTTTAGCGTTAACTTTTGTTGGGCAGATGCTTTGGTTTAGCTGTACGGCGTTTCTTTTGACGCGGTTATTAAAGGGGTTTAGTTATTGGTTAGCGTTATGGTTGATCGTACTGTTGCCGGGGTTTTATAGCTCAGTCTTGTTATTATCATATGGAGAACCATTTTTAACACCACGTATTTATGCAGAGTCATTCGCCTTATTAGCAGTAGCTTATGCCATTAATAATCCAACGACATTCAATTGGAAAACACCTTTTTTACTATTACTGACCTTAGCAATCCATCCATTGATGGCTTCCGGCGTCGTTTTTTTATTACTTGTTTATTATGGTTCATCGTACTGGCAATGGTTAAAACAACGGCTAGTGATACTAATTGCTATTTGCCTGTTGCTATCGGCAATACTTTTACAAATTGAGCCTTTCAGTCGTATTTTGCAAATAATGGATGAACAATGGTTTCAATTGGTATTGAGACGAACACCGTTTACGTTTATAACAAAATGGGATACTTTTTTTTTGATGCCAATTGTAGTTAATCTAAGCGTGTTATTAATTGCCTGGCAATCTGCTCCTATACCATTAAAAAGGCTAATTTTGGCTGTTATAGTTACCAGTATTACTGGTGCAGCTATCAGTATTATTGGTGGCGATTTTTTTCATAATGTTTTAATTATACAAGCACAGCCTTGGCGATGGTTTTGGATATTGCAATGGTTTACTTATGCGAGTTTTGCGTGGTTTTTAGGAAGTTACTGGCAACATTCACAAGCCGCAAAAGCGGTAATTATTGTTGTGGTTTGCGCGTGGTTCATGCGTGTCCATGCGGGTGCATTAACTGCACCTGTTGCCGTCGTCGTTTGGTTTTGGGTGATTAAAACTGACTATAAGCAAGCATTGCCTAGAATGGCATGGATAGGCCTTGGCTTACTTGTACTACAAACGCTAGTTTGGTTTGTATTTGATATTGTTTTTTATGTACAAATTACTAATGCCTATTATGAAGGTAATAATTGGTTTCATGCTTTTAGGAATGTCGGTATGGGCGTATTACTACTGCCTTTATTTTTGGTGGCAAATTTAAATATTACAAAAAAACTCTTATCGGCTTATCCATGGTTGGTTTTGTTAAACGTTGCTTGTTTATTATTGGTGTTGCTTAATTGGCAGAATGACATCAAGAAAGGTGGATTTCCCGCTTCGGAGAAGAGGCTTGAAGAATATAGTGAGTTTCGTCAGTTGATTCCTGAACATGCCATTGTCTATTGGGAAGGCAATAACGCCTTATCTGTCTGGATGCTTCTGGGGCGTGCTAGTTATATATCCGAAACACAAACCGCTGGCATCGTCTTTAATCGAGAAACCGCTATTGAAGCTTTAAGGCGCACTGAAAATATTTTGCCGTTAAGTCCCCATGAACATGCCACGGTATTGGACATGAACAGTGAATTTATTCCTAATCCAAAATTGAGTACTAATTTAAATGATCTAACAAAAGTATGCCAAGACCCCGTGTTGGATTTTGTAGTTTTTGCTTGGCAAATTAAAGGTGCAGTTGAAGTAGCGAAACTTAAAAAAGGCATCTATCTTTACGATTGCGCTAAGTTGCGCCAAGGATAGCGTGGTGAGATCACTAAAAAGCCTGTTATGTCATAAATCTTCTTGTATAAAAACCCAATTTTTTCGCGCGTTAATTGTCGGCGGTATCGCTTTTTTAGGCGATTTTATGGCGCTGTACGGCTTCACAGAATGGGGGCAAATAAATTATCTGTATTCAGCCTGTTTAGGATTCGTCATTGGCGTTTTCATTAATTACCAATTATCCATTCATTGGGTTTTTCCTGCCCGTCGGGTAAAAAACCATTACTTGGAATTTTTGTTATTTGTGATAATTGGCCTTATGGGCATTTGCCTAAATTTAGCCATTTTGTACGAGCTTACCGAAGAAATACATATCTACTATCTGTATTCAAAAATAATTGCCACTGTGGTTATTTTTATTTTTAACTTCGGGGTAAGAAAAATTTACCTATTTACCCAACCCGCTTAACTACCCATCCTATTTTAGTATGACTTATAAAACCGCAATTATTATCGGTGCAGGTCCTGCGGGCTTAACAGCTGCTTTGGAATTACAACGGCAATCAGGCATAAAACCGATAATTTTTGAAGAGCTTGACCAAGTTGGCGGCATTTCCAGAACTATTCGCCATAATGGCAACCGTATTGATATTGGCGGTCATCGGTTTTTTTCCAAATCCGATTGGGTGATGCAATGGTGGCAACAAATTTTGCCGCCTGACATATCTGAAGAAACTGAAAATTGTATGTTGACCCGCTCCAGGCTATCGCGTATTTATTTTTTGCGGAAGTTTTTTGATTACCCAATCAGTTTAAATCGCCATACGGTTTTCAATTTGGGATTTGTGCGGATGTTTAGAATTGGCATCAGCTATGTTTGGACTTCGTATTTTCCACGTAAACCGGAAAAAAACTTGGAAGATTTTTTTATCAATCGTTTTGGTAAAACCCTCTATTTAACTTTTTTTAAGGATTACACCGAAAAAGTATGGGGTGTTCCTTGTGTAGACATCAGCCCAGAATGGGGCGCACAACGCATAAAAGGCTTATCAATAAGTAAAGCCATTATTCATGCGGTAAAAAAAACCTTCACCAAACAATCGCTGGAAAACCAAAAGAAAACACAAACCAGTTTAATTGAGCGTTTTTTGTATCCTAAATACGGCCCAGGGCAATTATGGGAGCGAGTTACCGATGAAGTGCTAGAGCGTAGTGGCGAATTAAGCTTTCAGCATCGGGTAAAATCTTTTTTGTTTGAGCAAGAAAAACTGGTTGGCATCACGGTTTTGAATCTACAAACCCTTGAAGAAAAAGATGTCTATGGCGATTATTTTATATCGACTATGCCTGTAAAAAATTTGATTGCGGCAATGGGTGATACGCCACCTACGGAGGTTAAGGCAATTGCTGCCGATTTACCGTATCGGGATTTTATTACTGTCGGCCTATTAGTAAATAAGTTTAAGAAAAATGCCCAATCGCAATCAGCGCATGAGAACAACATGCCGCCAGATAATTGGATTTATATTCAGGAAAACGATGTAAAAATCGGGCGTTTGCAAATATTTAACAACTGGAGCCCTTATTTGGTGGTTGACCCTGACAAAATCTGGCTGGGTTTGGAATATTTCTGCCAAGAAGGTGACGCACTGTGGGCACTTTCTGATGATGACCTTATCAATTTGGCAATTGCCGAAATGGTCAAGTTGGATTTGCTGGCTAATAAAGACGATGTTTTGGATCAAATTGCTATCCGTGTCCCTAAAGCTTATCCGGCTTATTTCGGCTCATACCAAAAATTTCATATCATCCGCGAGTTTACTGACACCATCAGTAATTTGTTTCTTGTTGGCCGCAATGGTATGCACAAATACAACAATCAAGACCATTCTATGTTGACGGCACGTTTTGCGGTTGATTGTATTGTCAGCGGCAATTTAGATAAGCAGAAAGTATGGAATGTGAATGTTGATGATGACTATCACGAAGAAAAATAATTTTTATCCGATAAATTAACTGGAGGTTTTTATGAAATCACGTTTAAACGCATTTGGTGTGCATTTATTGGCAAGTGCATTGCTAGTAAGTGTTTTTGCAAGCTTGGTGTTATTTGTTTGGTATACGCCGTGGCCTATATTGGATGCCCAAGGCGGCACTAAAATACTATTAATGATGGTGACCATTGATGTCATCCTCGGACCAATTTTTACCCTTATGGTATTTAAGCCAGAAAAAAGCCGACGTATGTTGATTACCGATATGTCAATCATTGTTATATTCCAATTAATGGCTTTTGGCTATGGTGCATGGACGATATACAGCGAACGACCCGCATTTTATGCCTTATTCGCAGGGGAATTTAATGTTGTTGCCGCATCAGAAATTGATATTGATGCAGCACTAAAATCATTGCCTGAAGCAGATGCTGATCGCCGATGGGTATTTGTTGATGCCCCTGAATCAGCGGTACTTGATAGTATGCTAAAAGGCACACCCCCTGTTGAAGCCCTACCACAATATTACCGTTTATTATCTACCGTGGATGCTAAAACTATTGGCATAAAAGCAACATCATTAGAAAAAATAACGTTTAAAAACCAAGTGAATGATTGGCTACAAGAACACCAATTGTCGGCGGATAAGGTATTGTTGTTTACGCTGAACGCCCGCGAACACAAAGCAGTGGTTGTGGTCTCCGCAGAGACGGTTTTACCATTAGGAATTGTTGAGGAATAAGGCAAACATTGTATTAACCTAGCTTAGAATTTACCCCCTCCCTCTATTTACCTCATTTGTGCTGGAGTCCAAACCCTGTTTTGGACTCCTAAATTCAAGCCAACAACCATCAACTTTGTTAAAAACTTTGAAGCGTTATTTACACAAGTATTCATAGTAACGCCCACCAAAACAATCGAATCAATCATACGCTTTATAAGCCTTGCCAAACGCCCCATATCACCACAAGCCTAGCTTTGTTAGAATAAGCGCCAATGGCAGCCATATTCCCCCGCCTTAACCTTCCTTAAGTACACATCATTATGAAAATTGTCCCGAGTATTATCCTGATTTTATTGCTGACCTACGCCTATAGCTGGCTAAGCAACCAACCGCATGAGGTAGGTGACGACATCCCGCAAGGCAAGCTCAACAGCCTGTCTTTTGCGCCATTTTGGGAAGGCCAAGGGCCAATGGATGAGATTTTTCCTACGGTTGCACAAATGGATAGCGACTTACAATTGTTGGGAGAAAAAACCCATTCCATCCGCACTTACGCCAGCGCCGAAGGCACCTTGCCTGCAATTCCAGAACTGGCGAGAAAGTACGGTCTAAAAATGATCCAAGGCGCTTGGTTAAGTGCGGTTGCCAAAAAAAATAAGATAGAAATTGATGAGCTAATCCGTTCAGCAAATGCCAATCCAGATGTGGTGAAACGGGTGATGGTCGGCAATGAAGTGCTGTTGCGTAAAGACTTATCTGCCGAAGAGCTTATCACCTACATCCGCGAAGTTAAGAAGGCGGTAAAACAACCTGTGTCTTATGCTGATGTTTGGTCGATTTATTTGCAACATCCTGAACTTATAAAAGAAGTGGATTTTGTAACCATCCATATCTTGCCTTATTGGGAAGACGAGCCGATTCCGGTAGAAGTCGCACCCGCGCATATTGAACGCATTTATAAACAAATCCAAAGCCTTGTCGATAGCATTTCCCCTGGCAAGGCGATCTTAATTGGCGAATCCGGCTGGCCCAGCGAAGGTCGGCAACGTGGCGATGCCATCCCCAGCGTGGTCAATGCTGCCAAATTTATTCGCAGCCTGATTAAAGTCGCCAACGCCAATCATTTTGACTACAACATCGTTGAAGCCACCAACCAATCGTGGAAAAGCTTTCAGGAAGGCGTAGTTGGCGCTAACTGGGGCTTGTTTTCGGTAAACCGTGAAGAAGTGTACCCGCTGACCGGAAAAGTGTATGAAAACACCAATTGGCTGATGCACTTAGAATTTTCTATCGCCACGTTTTTGCTGATGGTCTCCGTATTTTGGCGGCCTTTAAAAGCCCTGCCACTTGGGCAAGCAACCGTGGTTTTGGTGTTAATGCAAGTGCTGTCGGTATTGTGGATTAATGAGATTAGCTTGCTTTGGTATACCAGCTACAGCCACTTGCAACGGCTATGGACAATCTTACTGGTCACCGTCAATGCCGCCATTCTCGGTTTACTGATTGATCGCAGCATTAACGTGTTGCGCCAGCAAGCAGGTAATCCTAAATATAGCGAATGGCTGTATAAATTATTATTGATTACGATAGCCTACGCGACATTTGCAACCGCTTGCATATCCATTAACGGACGATACATCAGCTTCCCCATCGTCGCCGTGTATATTCCGGTGATAGGCTTGCTCAGTTTGTCGCTGTTCCGTTACTGGGCGGAAAAATCCTGGTCTTTTAACCTGAATAAATTGACCAATTTCAATGGCATTCAGCCAGTAAAATTTGCTCTGATGGCTAAATTACTGGCTTACAGTGCCTTGGCGTTATTAGTCGGCGAAACCGTAGTTTTTTTCATCAGCACCGATTTAATTTCCGCGTATCCGCAAATCGGCAATCGCCTACTGGTTTCATTGGGCTTTACCTTTGGAAATCAACAATTATTAATCTGGATGGCATGTTTAGCGGTCTTGGCTTTGCCGTTGAAAGCGGGTTATGAACAAGCCCAAGCTTAACCCCAGCAACATTACCTGATAATTTATTCCATGAAATTCAAAACACTTTTCCTCATCGCCTGCTTATTAACCACGCACTACAGCGTTGCCGCAGAAAAAGACCTAATCCGAATTGGGGTACAAACCTTCGGCACAGTGGACTGGGAATTAACCGCCATTGCACCCGCCGCCGACGCCAGCTATCAACTGGAAATTACCCACGTCGCCAACGCCGAAGCTGGAAAAATTGCCCTGCAATCAGGCGCGGTAGATATGATTGTCGCCGACTGGGTCTGGGTTGCCAAACTGCGCGCCAGCGGCAATGATTTCAATTTTTACCCCTACTCAACCACATCCGGTGCAGTCGTAATTCCCGATGACAGCCCGATCAAAACCCTCGCCGACCTTAAGGGTAAACGCCTAGGAATTGGCGGTGGTGAACTAGACAAAAACTGGTTATTACTGCAAGCACTGGCAAAACAACAAGGGTTTGACTTAGCTACAAACGTCGAAAAAACCTTTGCCGCGCCACCATTAATCAGCGAACAACTCAAGCAAAAACACGTTGATGCCGCCCTCACCTACTGGCATTTCGCCGCCCGATTGCAAGCCCAAGGTTTCAAACAACTGCTAGATGGCAAAGCTATTTTGCAAGGCTTAGGGATTAAAGAAAACATCCCAGCGATAGGTTATGTTTTCAAACAAAGCTGGGCGACTGAGCATAAAACCGCCGTAAACCAATTTTTAGCCGACAGTAAACAAGCAAAAAATCGTTTATGTACTGACGACAGCGCTTGGCAAAAAATCATCCCATTAACCAAAGCCGACGATACCGCAACCCAAACCAAGCTTCGTACAGGTTATTGCGATGGCGGTATAAACCAATGGACAGACCACGAACAGCAAGCCATCGCCCGCGTCTATAAATTGTTGCATGGCATCAGCCCACAATTAACAGGCGATGCTGGCGAATTACCAGCAGGGTTGTTTTGGTAAATTTAGCAATTATGATCTGGCATTACACAGTAACGGTTTTCCCCCGAAAAAATCTTTATGCAATTTGATTATCGTTAACATCAAAAACCAATATATCTAAATACTTTATTCAAACGCCTCTAAACTTGCTTGGTTGAATGCTTTAACGTATAAAATGTGGGGGAATAACCCTTATTATTTCAAATAAGCCAAGGCGGTTTTTATGGAACATTTTGTACAACATCTTTGCCAACAACATCATTTCCAAACCAATCACCTTCTCGCCATCCTCCGCGCCGTGCAAGCCCGCTACCTGCATATTCCAGAAGCGGCAATAGAACAACTAGCCGACTTACTCAGCATCCCTCGCACCCAAATCCTCGGCGTGGTGGAGTTTTACAGCTTCTTGCATTTGCAACCCAGAGGCCACTACGACATCCTCATCAGCGATTCCATCACCGACCACATGCTCGGCAAGCACGCCATCATGGCGTATCTGGCGGAACGCTTGCAGGTGGCTGTGGGTGCGGTGCGGGCGGATGGTGTGGTGAGTTTGGACAACACCTCGTGTACAGGTTTATGCGACCAAGGCCCGGCGGGTTTGGTCAATGGTTTGCCGTTGACGCAGCTCGACAACAGCAAAATTGACCAGATTGCAGGCTTGGTCAATACGCAAACGCCGCTTGTTGATTGGCCTAGCGAGCTGTTCGCCGTCAGAGACAATATCCAACAAACAGGTTTGTTGCTTAACCAGCCGATTACTAAGGGCGAAGCTTTGCAAGCGACTTTCGCCCTAGGAACATCAGCCACGCTGGCGGAAATCGACCAATCCGGCCTGCGCGGACGCGGCGGTGCGGGCTTTAAAACCGCGATGAAATGGCGCTTCTGTTCAGAAGAAGCAGAAACCACGCGCTATGTCGTCTGCAATGCCGACGAAGGCGAGCCAGGCACGTTTAAAGACCGCGTGTTATTGAATAGCTATGCCGATCAAGTGTTTGAAGGCATGACCGTCGCGGCGGCAATCATCGGCGCGAAGCAAGGCTTCATCTACTTGCGTGGCGAATATCTGTTTTTGTTCGAACCCTTGCAAGCCGTTCTGCAAAATCGCCGCAATGCAGGTTTATTGGGTAACAACATCTTAGGTCAAGTCGTTGATTTCGATATTGAAATTTGCCTAGGCGCAGGTGCTTACATCTGCGGCGAAGAATCGGCTTTGATTGAATCGCTGGAAGGCAAAATGGGCATCCCACGCAACCGCCCGCCGTATCCGGTTACGCAAGGCTATTTGGGCAAACCGACTGTGGTCAATAACGTGGAAACTTTTTTGGCAGCGGCGGCGATTGCCGTCCACGGCGGCGACTGGTTTGCGGAAATAGGTACGGACAAATCCAAAGGCACAAAAATCCTCAGTATCAGCGGCGATTGCGCCCGTCCTGGCATTTACGAAGTGCCGTTTGGCAGCACCGTGCAAAGCGTTTTGGATGTTTGTGGCGCGGACGATGTGCTGGGCGTACAAATCGGCGGCCCATCCGGCACATTTATCGCCAATGACGAATTGCAGCGCAAACTGGCGTTTGAAGATTTGGCAACAGGCGGCTCGTTCATCGTCTTTAATGAATCGCGCAATATTTTGGACATCGTCAACAACTTCACCCACTTCTTCGCCCACGAAAGCTGTGGCTTTTGCACACCTTGCCGCGTCGGCACGTCGTTGTTGAAAAAACAATTGGACAAAATCATCGAAGGCCACGGCTCGGCAGGCGATGTCGTCGCCTTGGAAGAACTCTGCCAACTGGTGAAAAACTACAGCCACTGCGGCCTAGGCCAAACCGCCGCCAACCCGATACTTTCAACCCTAGAACGTTATCCTGAATTGTATCAAGCACAATTGAAAAAAATCAGCTACGAGCCAGGGTTTGATTTGGACGCGGCTTTGGAAACTGCGCGAAGGATGGCGAACCGGAATGATGCGGGGGCGCATTTGGCACAAATTGGAGAAGATCATGACTAAAACCATCACCCTAGATGGCAAAACCATCCCGTTTACCGACGGACAAACCATCATGCAAGCGGCGACGGCGGCGGGAGAATACATTCCGCATTTATGCCATCACCCCGAATTTACACCGCACGGCAGTTGCAAACTGTGCACGGTGAAAGTCAACGGGCGCAACTGTTCCGCCTGCACCTTTCCCGCTGCCGAAGGCCAAGATGTCATCAATAACAGCCAAGAGCTGACCGACGACCGCAAAAAAATCACCCAAATGCTGTTTGTGGAAGGCAACCATTTTTGCCCGTCTTGCGAAAAAACTGGCAACTGCCAATTGCAGGCGGTGGCTTATTATTTGAACATGCTTGACGACCATTTCCCATTGTTTTACCCACATCGGGAAATGGACGCTTCCCATCCTGACGTGCTGATCGACCACAACCGTTGCATTTTCTGCACCTTGTGCGTACGCGCTAGCCGAGAACAGGACGGCAAAGACGTGTTTGGCATTGTCGGACGTGGCATCAACAAGAATTTAGCTGTCAACTCGGCTAGCGGAAAACTCAAGGACACCGATTTGGACAAAAATGACAAAGCCGCACACATCTGCCCGACCGGAGCGATTTTAATCAAACGCACGGGCTACCAAGTGCCGATAGGCCAGCGCATTTACGATCATCACGAAATTAACGAAGTCACCTTACTTTCCGAGAATCATCATGGCGAATAAAGTCCGCGTAGCCACCACCTCACTAGCAGGCTGCTTCGGTTGCCACATGTCGTTTTTAGACTTGGACGAACGCCTGGTCGCCCTCGCCGAACACGTCGAATTCGACCGCTCGCCCATCACCGACATCGAACACGCCAGCAACTGCGACATCGGCCTGATAGAAGGCGGCGTGTGCAATTCCGAAAACGTTCACACCCTGCGCGAATTTCGCAAAAACTGCAAAATCTTAGTCGCCGTCGGCGCGTGTGCCATCAACGGCGGCTTGCCCGCGATGCGTAATTTCATCCCGCTGGAAGAATGCTTAAGTGAAGCTTATCTGGACGGCATCGGCGTGGAAAATCCACAAATCCCCAGTGACATCGAATTGCCCTTATTGCTAGACAAAGTCCGCCCGATCCATGAAGTGGTGAAAATTGATTACTACCTGCCCGGCTGCCCGCCATCAGCCGATGTTTTTTGGAAGTTTTTGACGGATTTGTTGGAAGGAAGGGAACCGGAATTGGATTATGGGTTGGTGCATTATGATTGAGATTAAGGGTAAAAAAATGAACACAGCCCTCAATGTTGAAAAACTCATTCCGGCTTGGCAAATGCTCAGAGCGGTTGCTCCCGTGGCACACATCGAATCCGAAAGCGATTACGCACAAGCTACTAATTTGCTAAATAGTTTGTTAGATATTGTGTTGGACTATGCCAGCCATCCTTTGTATTCGCTGGTTTCAGTCGTGGGTGATTTGATTGATGCATATGAAATGGATTTTGAGCCGTTGGCGTAAAGCTGAATATTTACCTGGCAGGAATGTTTACGAAATCAGTAGCCACTTACCCTAAAATCCACCGTTAATTTTTATGTCGAATACATACATCAGTACTAAACAGCGATTAATCGAATTGCTCAAAAACCAAAATTACAGAGTGATTGTACTAAAAGGTAAATGGGGGACTGGAAAGACTAAGCTCTGGGATGATGTTAAAAAAGAATTTCCTCAGGACTATAAAAAATCAATTTACGTCTCATTGTTTGGCGCGAAAACAATAAATGAATTGAAAATACGAATCCTTCAAAATGCGTATTTGAATGACGCCTCATCTGTACAAAAACTTTTAAAAACTGGTGTTGGTGCTGCAAATCAAGTTTTAAAACGGTTTTTCGGATATTCAGCAGAAGATAGTGTCTTACTATGGTTATCAGATATTGTGAAAAATAAGTTGATAGTCGTTGATGACATCGAAAGAAAACACAAGTCTCTCGAAATTGATGAGCTTATGGGGATGCTTGATGAATATTCAGAAAACCATAACGTCCGATTTTTGATTCTTCTAAATACCGATAAGTTAAGCGATGGTGACCTTTGGGCTGCACTGCATGAAAAAGTTGTTGATGTAGAGCTGACTTTAGACCCCTTACCTTCTGAATCTTTTGATATTGCTGCTAATGGTAATACCGAGGCTTATCTCACCGAGACAAAAACTGCAGTTGAAATATTAAAAATCAACAACATCCGAGTTATCAGGAAGATAATTAATACGATAACTTATATTCTAAAAGAAAGTGGCGTTGAGGATGTGCCAACTTCAAATTGGATACCAAGCACCGTATTATTGACAGCATCCCATTATCGAGCCATAAACAATCCTCCACCGTTTGAATACATAAAATCTTATAATTCTCTTGGCAAACTTATCGATATAGAAATAAAAAAAGAGCAACCAAATCAAAATGAGTTAGGTTGGAATGAGTTACTAAGGAATTTAGGTATAAATAATCCAGATGAGTTTGAAAATATTCTGTATGAATACTTACAGTCTGGCTTACTCAATGCAACCGAATTAAAAGCTCAATTCGAAGAATATAAAACTAACGACTATAGCGGTCTTATTAGCAATCAACTCCAGTGTTTTTTTGAAAACGTTTATTGGAATCCGCACAAAAGCAATGATGAACTGCTTGACATGGCTAAAGAACTACTTCCAATAATTGGCAAGCTAAATTACCAGACGGTAACCACCATAATTTCTACGATTGAAAAGGAGCTTGGGGATATGGCTCTTGCCCAACAATTTCTTGATAACTGCATAAATTCAATCAGCGTTAACAGTAAACATAAGATGCTAAAAATTATCGCCTATGGTGATGAATATCATCCAGCAATTCGTTCAAAATTAAATGAAATAGAAAGCTTAATAAATCCAAAGCTTACTCTTATTGAAACTGTCGAACGAATTATTATTAATTCAGGTTGGGGGGAGCTGGAAAGGTTTGCATTAGGTAATTCAACAATTTATCAATACGAAGAGACACTCAAACATATGGAAGGTTATCCACTAAGCGATTTCATGACTCAACATAAGAAATGGATAATAAATCCCCATGACGACAACTTTGGAAAAGGAGCGAGTAACTTTATCGCCGCATGTTCCAAAATTTGCTCTGATGAACCCAATAGCCGCCTTTCTAAAATTATTCGTAGATTCTTTGAAAATAATAATTTAACCGAGAAACTGACCCCGTAGGATGGGCTGACGATAGGAAGCCCATCAATCAATCCAAGCAAACGATGGGCTTCCCTACGTTCAGCCCATCCTACAATTGATCCCTGTTACATAGCCACAACCGAGAACCGCCATGTACGAACATTTAGAAACCGCCGAAAACCGTGACACTTTAAAACGCGTTGTTGTCGATCCGGTCTCGCGCGTCGAAGGCCACGGCAAAGTAACGTTGTTATTGGACGAAAACAATAAAGTCCAACAAGCGCGTTTGCACATCGTTGAATTCCGAGGTTTTGAGCGTTTCATTCAAGGCCGTCCGTATTGGGAATTGCCGGTGTTGGTGCAGCGGTTGTGCGGGATTTGTCCGGTTAGCCATCATTTGGCGGCGGCGAAGGCGATTGACCAATTGGTGGGGGTTGATCCGGAAAATCTGCCAGTGTCTGCCGACAAGCTGCGCCGCCTGCTGCATTTTGGGCAAGTGCTGCAATCGCACGCGTTGCATTTTTTCCATCTTTCCAGCCCCGATTTATTGTTCGGTTTTGAAAGCGACATCGGCAAACGCAATATCATCGCGGTGTTGCAGGATTTTCCTGATATTGGATTACAAGGCGTTAAGTTGCGTAAATACGGGCAAGAAGTGATTCGCATGGTGTCCGGCAAGCGCATTCACGGCACGGGCGCGATTGCTGGCGGTATGAACAAGCATCTGAGCAAAGAAGAGCGTGACACTTTGCTGGCTGATATTGACCAAATTCTCGAATGGTCTGCTGCGTCGGTGGCTTTAATCAAAAAAGTCCATTGCGCCAATCTGCCTTATTACGATGACTTTGCCACCATCCGCAGCAATTATCTGGGTTTGGTGAAGCCAGACGGCGCGTTGGAACTCTATCACGGCGGCATCCGCGCTAAGACGGCGGCGGGCGAAACCATCACCGACCATTTTGATTACTGCAATTACAATGACTTGATCCACGAAGAAGTGCGTTCGTGGACGTATATGAAATTCCCTTATTTGCTCTCGCAAGGCAAGGAAGACGGCTGGTATCGCGTCGGGCCATTGGCGCGGGTGAATAACTGCGATTTCATCAACACGCCTTTGGCGGAAGCGGCGCGGGTCGAATTCAAAGCGCACAGCCCTGAGGCTATGGTTCACAGCACTTTAGCCTTCCATTGGGCGCGTTTAATTGAAGTGCTGCACTGCGCCGAAAGCATCAAAGAGCTGTTGCACGATGCTGATTTGCTAGTCGGCGAGCTGGTCGCGCAAGGCGAGAAACGTTACGAAGGCATCGGCGTGATTGAAGCCCCACGCGGTACGCTGTTCCACCATTATCAAGTCGATGACAACGACATCGTCACCAAAGCCAATCTGATTGTATCCACGACCAGCAATAACCAAGCGATGAATGAATCGGTGCGGCAAGTGGCTGCGGAATATTTGTCAGGCCGCGAATTGACCGAACCGCTGCTTAACAATTTGGAAGTGGCGATACGCGCTTATGACCCGTGCTTGTCCTGCGCCACCCACGCGGTCGGCAAAATGCCTTTGCAATTGGAATTACGCGATGTGGACGGTGTGTTGATTGATAAATTGATTAAACACGACACTGGCGATATTGAGCGTGTTTGAGAAAACTGTCGATACTATTGGAGAATCCAGTCCACCAATGTTGGGGTTCGTTCCTCACCCCAACCTACAAAAACCCGTGTTGGTTTTTGGCTACGGCAACTTAAGCCGTGGCGATGATGCTTTGGGGCCGTTGTTGTTGGAAGCTATAGAACGCAGCCCAAAACAGATTTTGGACTCAATAGAAATAATCACCGATTTTCAATTGCAAATTGAACACGCGCTGGATTTGGAAAACCGTGATTTGGTGTTGTTTGTCGATGCTTCTATGAATTGCGCCAATGCGTTCGATTTTGCCGAACTGATCCCCGCTAAAGACAACAGCTACACCACCCACGCCATGAGTCCAGCTGCGGTGTTGGCGGTTTATGAAAGCATCAAAAAACAAACACCACCGCCGAGTTTTTTGTTAAGCATTAAAGGTGAATCGTTTGAATTGGGTGAAGATTTGAGCGCAGCGGCGGTGCAGCATTTGCAAGCGGCGATTGGATTTACTGGCAAGCTGTTGGCGGATTTGGATGTGTTGGCTTGGCGGCGGCTTTTGTAAGGGTAGTATTGGTTACTCTAACGCTTGCTTATACTCGTTCCAAAGTCAGTTGGGAATGCAATTTAGGAAGCTCTTGCTTCCCTATCACTCTCTAAGCTCTAGAGCTTCTCTGAAACATACCAAAACCAGCTCAGCAACGTGCAGATTTATGCGTTGCTGAGCTTTTCTTATCTAAACCCCACTACTGATTAGGCGTATTCAACGAATAAACCGCGGGATTATTAACAATTTCCCGTGCCGCCAAAAATTGCGCATAATAATTACGGGAAGCAAAACCAAATGCTGGACCGTTATAGTTATTGACGATACGCGCAAAATCCCTTCCGACGGTATTTTGCGCGCGTCGCATCCCGCCAATACCGTGATTGTATGAGGTTATCGCGGTAGGCCAGTCACCCAATTTGCGGTAAGCATGGCTTAAATAATTAGCAGCACCTTTGGTTGACGCAACCGGATCAAGACATAAATCTACCCTACCACCCGGCATAAACGTTTTCGCTGCGCCTTTGGTAAATTGCCACATACCGATTGCCCCAGCGGATGAACGGGCTGAAGGTTGGAATGATGACTCCACATGCGGCAACAACGCCAAATCTTCTGGCAGACCGGCTTCGCGGAAAATTTGCCGAAATTGGTGGTCATATTGACGGCTGATTTCCAAGCCTTTCATAAAGCGTTCGCGGGTGCCGCGTTGTGAGCGTACCCGCTCGGCAGCACCAAACAAAACGCTGTTCAGCGACCTGCCATTAGTTTGTAGCTTGGCGATGATTTGTCTGTCGTTATTCGTTAACGTACCGTTATAACGCAACTTCCCTTCCAAAGCGGCAAGCTGAGCCTTCCACAATTCCCGCCGCTGACTCACCATTTCTTTTTGCTCGCTAGTCAAACTTTCACCGACATAACCAGGCAACACCATCACTTCATAGATAATATCCATGTAACGCTGGTCATGAATCGCCACTTGCGAACGCCGCCATTCAACGTAAGTCTTACGCCAAAAATCTACCGCCGGATGCAGTTCGCCGGGTTTAATAAACATCCCAGAATAGGTAGTTGCTGGCGGATTATAATTTTGCGGCGGCGGCAGCTGTGGCGGCGTAGCAGGACGCACGGCGATACCGGGATTAACAGGCGGCTGCGAACTAGTGCAAGCCACCGATAACCAAGTTATCGCTAGTAAAGGCCAAAATTTCAATCTTAACGGGTTCATTGCATTTCCTCTATTCGGATTCTTTATGCCCACAGGCTAAGTAAAATTAATTGAATTCATTGTTATCGCCACTGTTATCAACTAGGGAGCGTTCTCAACCAATTCTAAACAAATAAGCCCTATTGATGTGTTCTAATATCCATTTGCCTTGGAAAAATCATGGATCGAACTGTTTTAAGGGATGACCAATGGGAACGTATAAAAGATTTTTTACCCGGCA